>NZ_MLCB01000143.1 GCF_001890925.1 Planktotalea frisia | reverse complement strand
TCAGACAATTTCCGCGTCATAACCCATGAAAAAATTCGGGTTTTGGGGTAGCAGCGGTATATCATGTTAAAAGAATTTAAAGACTTCATCGCCAAAGGCAACGTCATGGACATGGCTGTTGGTATCATCATCGGTGCGGCGTTCACTGCTATCGTGACATCGCTTGTTGGCGATTTGATCAACCCGATCATCAGCCTCTTCATGGGCGGCATTGATTTTGCTGGCCAATATACATTGTTGGGTGAAGGCGAATTTGCGTCCATCGCAGCAGCAGAAGAAGCAGGCGCCGCAGTCTTCGCATGGGGCCGTTTCATCATGGCGATCATCAACTTCCTCATCATCGCGTTCGTTGTGTTCATGCTTGTAAAAGCTGTGAACAAGACGAAAAAAGCGGAAGAGCCAGCACCAGAGCCAGCACCAGCGGGCCCAACACAAGAAGAGCTGCTTGCAGACATCTTGGCGGCTTTGAAGAAGTAATTCTTTCAAGGTTTTGAGTTTGGAAAGGGCGACCTCTTAATAGGGTCGCCCTTTTTCGTTACTTGATTGCAAGTTGGGGGGAGATCACATCCATGCCCAAAGCTTTGCCAACCGCGAAGTAGGTCAGCTTACCTGCATGAACATTCAACCCTTCCAGCAAATGGGGATCATCTGCGCAGGCTTGTTTCCAACCTTTGTCCGCTAGCGCGAGCATGAACGGCATCGTGGCATTCCCAAGCGCAATCGTTGAGGTGCGCGCCACTGCGCCCGGCATATTGGCGACGCAGTAATGCATGATGCCATCGACATCATAAATCGGATCTTCGTGCGTTGTGGCTTTGGAGGTTTCAAAGCAACCGCCTTGATCAATCGCCACATCCACAATCGCGGCCCCCTGTTTCATGCTCGAAAGCTGTTCGCGTGTGACCAGCTTTGGCGCAGCAGCGCCGGGAATAAGTACGGCACCGATGACCATGTCCGCCTCTGCAACCAATTCAGCGGTGTTTCCCGCGCTTGCATAGCTCGTTTTGAATGTGCCCCCATAAACATCATCGAGGTAACGCATGCGAGGAAGCGAGCGATCCAAAACAGTCACATCCGCGCCCATACCCGCAGCGATACGCGCCGCATGGGTGCCAACAACGCCGCCCCCGATCACGGCAACACGTGCAGGGCCAACGCCGGGCACGCCGCCCATCAAGACACCACGCCCGCCATTGGCTTTTTGCAATGTCCATGCGCCAACTTGCGGGGCAAGACGACCAGCAACTTCAGACATAGGGGCGAGCAAAGGCAGACCGCCGTTGCGGTCGGTCACAGTTTCATAGGCAATCGCTGTGCAGCCAGAGGCGAGCAGGTCCTTCGTTTGCTCTGGATCAGGTGCGAGATGCAGGTAAGTGAACAAAAGTTGGCATTCACGCAGCATCTTGCGCTCGCCTGCTTGAGGTTCTTTGACCTTTACGATCATGTCCGCTTTCGCGAAAACATCGCTCGCGTTACCCGCGATTTCTGCGCCAGCGGCGATGTAATCTTCATCTGCGAAACCTGCGCCAACACCCGCGCCAGCTTGGATCAGCACGCTATGACCATGCGCGACAGCTTCGTGCGCGGCATTCGGGGTCATTCCAACGCGGAACTCTTGTGGCTTGATCTCTTTAGGGCACCCAATTTTCATCTCGCATCTCCTCCGTTTACGATTTGGCTTGAGGATGACAAGTATGGGGCTGCAAGTGCTGTGAAACTTACCCTATGGTAGCGTACATAATCGCAAGATTCTTCGAATTAGACGGCCAAAGCTGCAAGGAAATTGACCTAATGAGCTTAGATACAACAGATAAGCGTATCCTGAGTGCTCTGCAAAAGAGTGGACGCATGTCTAACGCGGCCCTGTCGGAAGAGGTGAATCTTTCGCCCTCCGCGTGCCATAGACGGGTTCAGCGTTTAGAGGCAGATGGCTACATTCGTGACTATGTCGCCTTGCTCGATGCACGCAAGATTGGTGTCCCTTCGACAGTTTTTGTTGAGATTACATTGCGCGGGCAGGCAGATGATGTGCTTGATGCCTTCGAAAAATCAGTCGCGCGCATCCCGGATGTACTGGAATGTCACCTCATGGCGGGTTCGGCTGACTACCTGCTTAAGGTTGTAGCAGAAGGTACAGAAGATTTTGCACGCATCCACCGCCAGTATCTTGCCCGGCTCCCGGGAGTCGCGCAAATGCAAAGTTCATTCGCGTTGAGAACCGTTTTTAAAACGACGGCTCTTCCAGTTTGACGGCTCTATTTGCTCTGCGTGTCAAACTTCAGACAATATTAACACCTAGTGATTAGCACGAACTATCGCGTAGGTTACTGCGCGGCGGAATTGACACAGGGCTGAGCGCGCTCGATCTTAACATGCAAGATGACTCGCTCCATGCACGGCAAACGGGTAAGAAAACCGTTGTCTAGAGGGACAAGATCGAGATGAAAAACCTTCAAAGTGTCGCGCTTATCTTACGCAGCTTTAGCGTTGCTTGCGCAGTCTTGTTGCCGACGCTTGTTGCTGCACAAGATGTTGTGCAACTTGGGTATGGGCGACTCATTTCGAATGATTTTATCGGCGATTTGAAGGACCGTGGCCAAACGGGATCTTACGTGTCTAGCCGAATTTTTGGTAAGTCTTGGAATGGCAATGTACCTGAACGCGCGGGCGAAGTTTTGGAATTTCGATTGCAAGCGGACATCAAAGCCCCTGACAATCTGGTAACACCTTTCGCGGGGGATCGTCCGTTTGCAGGTTCGGTAAGCCTCGGATTACATACACATTATCAACATGCTGGGTTCGATATCTCCTATGGAGGCGAGCTTGTTATTGTCGGTCCGCAGACGCGTTTGGACCAGTTTCAAACTGCGCTCCATGATGGGCTTGGCGTTGCACCTTTGTCTGCAACGACGCGTGCAAATCAGATCGCAAACAAAACCTATCCCGGTGCCGTTGTCGAATTCGGTAGTTCCTTTGACATTGGGTCACGCTCGCAGTTGCGCCCATTTTTTGAAGGCCGAGTTGGTGTTGAAAATCTTCTGCGCGCCGGGATGGATCTTGAGATTGGTCGTCTAACGCGCAGCGATTTGATGATCCGCGATGGTATCACAGGACAACGCTACCGCACGATCACATCAGGGGGGGCGGGGCTCTCGTTTGTTGTTGGCGTTGATACGGCCTTTGTCGGCGAAAGCGCTTACTTGCCCGCGTCCCTTGGTCTTACACTATCAGACCGCCGTGATCGCGCGCGTGCAGGGGTGCACTGGCAACGAAAGAACAGTCATGGTTTTTTCGGGGTCACTTATTTGGGTCGTGAATTTACCACCCAAGCAGACGAGCAGGTTGTTGGTTCTATCAGGCTCGGTCTGAAGTTCTGAGGCATTCTGGCCACAATCTCTAGGTGTATTACAGAATATTCTTTCCAGCCGAAACTTCGTTTGTTAACCTTTTGGTAATAAAAAAAATACGAACGAGGCAGGACTAGAGTATGAAAACGGGCTTTCGAGGCACGTTTGTCATTTCATGGTCGCAAACAAAGTTAGACGGTATGGGGGCTGTTCCACTACAGTCCTTGGATGTTGGTACGGCTTGGAGCTGGACCGGAGACGCTGTACGCGTTGACGGACCTGCGGAGCTGTTGCGATTGGATGAGGCAGACGGCGATGCGAGTATTCGCAAACGCGCAGCAAAAATGGTGCGCAAGCTAGTTGGCGCTGCGCTGACAGATGAGACTAATTTAGAGAGAGTGGATGTAGAGCACCCGATCCGCGACAGTAGTTTCGTGGTGACAGATGGTGCGCAAAGCTACACGTTGACCGTGATTGACGTCGCGGGCAGTAAAGCGCCGCTATTGATGTTTCTAGATGAGATGCCACCCAAGAACATCGATCTTTGGGTTGTACACCACACGATCGATATTCGCGGACAAGACATGGTGTCTGTGTCGTCAGGCGGTGTTATTTGTTTCACGCCGGGTACGATGATTGACACGCCTGAAGGGCCTCGATTGGTCGAGGACCTTTGCGAAGGCGATAAATTGCAAACACGCGACAGCGGTGCGCAGGATATTCAATGGATTGGGTCCAGACGGATGACAGGCGCGCGTTTGTTTGCAATGCCTGAGTTGCGCCCAATCCGCATTCGCGCGGGTGCTTTTGAACTAGAAAAGCCTGATCAGGAGTTTCTGGTTTCCCCGAACCACCGGATGTTGGTCAAAGGCGGGATTGCGCGTGATTTGTTCAATACGTCCGAGGTTCTGGTTGCAGCGAAGGATTTGGTGAACGGATCCACCGTAACGCGTGATACTCAGGTCAAAGAAGTGACGTATATTCACCTGATGCTTCCAAAACATGAGATTGTTCTGGCCAATGGTGTCGAGACCGAAAGTTTCCATCCTGCGTCCACAGCACTGTCGACAATTCCCGAAGCTGATCGGGCGCGTTTGGCAGAGGTGAATAGTGAGATCGAAGCAGATCCCAACAGCTATGGCGGATACGCGCGTCGGATTTTGTCGCAATCCGAAGCCGCGATTTTGGCGCATCAAGCGGCCTGAAGAAAATTGTGCGCCCCTAGAGGGGCGCGCAGGTTTAGCCCCAAGAGGGGCATATTGAGGCGCTGCCTCAAGCTCCGAAGTTTATAAGAAAGATGAAACGGTTACTTTTGTGCGGCGATGACCTCGCGCAAAATGGCTTTGGCATTGTCTGAAGCCCAATCCGCATCGCCGCGCAAGCGTGCGATCTCAGCGCCATCTTTATCAAGGATCACCGTGATGGGAAGGCCCAAAACAGCCATATCGCGCGCGATTTTCTGTTTCGGATCACGGTGAAGTGGCAGGTTATCTACATTGATTTCTTTGAAGAAATTCTTCATCGCAGGGGGGGCGTTGCGTCCTGTGGCAAGTGTGACCACCTCGAAGTCATCACCCCCAAGTTCTGCTTGAAGCTCTGAAAGCATCGGCATTTCTTTGCGGCAAGGTGCACACCAAGTGGCCCAAAAATTCAGCAGCACTACTTTTCCTGTGTGATCTGCAAGTGTGCCTGTAGTGCCATTGGCTTTGATGTAGGATTTGTCTGAGACGGCTTTTGCCACTGAGTGAAAGTTGAGCTTTTTCATTTCGCCATCTCGCATCGCGGTGATGTTGGCTAGGTCAGCATGAACAATTTGTGGTGCAATGTTTGCACCCATCAAAAGAGCGGTATACATCAGCGCAACAACAGTTTTTTTCATTTTCCCTCCAAGGGTAGGCATATGACCAAATCTTCTTCCAATGCGATGTGGGGCGGCCGGTTCGCTGCTGGACCCGATGCAATTATGGAGGCAATTAACGCCTCAATCGGGTTTGACAAGCGAATGGCACGTCAGGACATCGACGGTTCTCGCGCTCATGCGAGCATGCTGGCTGCACAAGGTATCATCACAGATACCGACGCAGAGACCATTCGGGAAGGGCTGCTCACGGTCTTGTCAGAAATTGAAGCAGGAACATTCGAGTATTCGGCGGCTTTGGAAGACATTCACATGAATGTCGAGGCGCGTTTGAAGGAAATTGTTGGCGAACCAGCGGGGCGTTTGCACACAGCGCGTTCGCGCAACGATCAGGTGGCGACAGATTTCAAGCTTTGGGTGCGTGATCAGTTTGATGCGGCTGAAGGGGCTTTGCTGTCTTTGATCGACGGGTTGTTGATCCAAGCAGAGGCAGGTGCAGATTGGGCGATGCCCGGCTTTACGCACTTGCAAACTGCGCAACCTGTGACTTGGGGTCATCATATGATGGCTTACGTTGAGATGTTGGGACGTGATTTGTCCCGTGTGCGCGACGCAAGGGCGCGGATGAATGAGTGTCCTTTGGGGGCAGCTGCGCTTGCGGGGACGTCGTTTCCGATTGATCGGGACGCCACGGCGAAAGCGCTTGGCTTTGATCGGCCATCGGCCAATTCACTGGACGCAGTGAGTGATCGTGACTTTGCCTTGGATTTCCTGAATTGCGCGTCAATCACGGCAATGCATCTCAGCCGTTTGGCTGAGGAGTTGGTGATCTGGTCCTCTGCGCAGTTTAGATTTGTGACTTTGTCAGATCGGTTTTCGACGGGCTCGTCTATAATGCCCCAAAAGAAGAACCCTGACGCGGCTGAGCTAATCCGCGCAAAAATCGGACGGATTTTTGGGGCCAATACGGCGCTGATGATTGTGATGAAAGGGCTGCCACTGGCCTATTCCAAGGACATGCAAGAAGACAAAGAGCAGGTTTTTGATGCAGCGGACAACTGGATGCTCGCGATGGCTGCGATGGATGGGATGGTGCGCGATATGACGGCGAACCGTGAAAGTTTGGCTGCTGCTGCTGGATCGGGGTTTTCGACAGCGACGGATTTGGCGGATTGGTGTGTGCGTGCTTTGAACATGCCGTTTCGCGATGCGCATCATGTAACAGGGTCACTGGTGGCGATGGCGGAAAAGGAAGGCTGCGACTTGCCAGATTTGACACTTGCGCAAATGCAGACAGTTCATGGCGCAATTACTGAGGATGTGTTCAGTGTTTTGACTGTTGACGCATCGGTCGCATCGCGCACGTCTTACGGAGGCACGGCACCGGATCAAGTGCGCAGCCAAGTGGCGCGCTGGCGTGAGGTTCTCGCGTGACGCGTTTGATCGCGGGAGCATTGGCGCTAGTCTTGCTGGTAGGGTGCGGTGCAGATGGTGCGCCCACCAAACCAACGAAGCCGTTAAAAGAACGCCTTGAAGAAAAAGCGGCGGCAGAGGCGGCTGAAACCGAAGCGGAAGTGCTTGCCTCAGAAGAAAGCTAAGCGCGGCCGCAAACAAAGGAAGCCGGAATGTCAGTTTTGCGTATGATCTATTTGGCCCTTGCCGTTTGGGGCGCGATCCACCCGATGTATTATTTCATCCATTGGTTTCAGGCCGAGGGTTGGGATATCATGAAAATGGTGGATGCGTGGCATACCAACATGGCGAGCTCCGGCCTTGTTTGGGATTTGACGATTGCTGCTATCACGCTGACGGTCTGGATTTTGGCAGAGGTGTTCACGCGTCGCAATTGGAGCGCGTTGATCGCGATCCCTGCGACGTTTTGCATTGGGGTAAGCTGTGGCTTGCCGCTTTATCTGTTTTTGCGTTCACGCCCAGTGGTTTAAGTGGGAAGGGGGCCAGCCCCCGTCTCAGCAAGCTGAGCCTTCCCCCGAAGTTTATCTGGAAAGATGAAGCGGTGGTGGTGGTTAAAGATTGAACGCAGGCGCGTTTGAAGCTACTTCCCCGCGCATGGATCATTTTCTTTACAGAGACGGCGCTTTGTACGCCGAAGATGTCCCGTTGAGCGAGATTGCCGCCAGCGTTGGCACGCCGTTTTATGTCTATTCCACAGCAACGCTAGAGCGCCACTTCAAACTGTTCGATGACGCGCTGGAGGGGATGGATCACCTTGTATGCTACGCGATGAAAGCGGCGTCTAATCAGGCGATTTTGAAGACTTTGGCTGCTTTAGGGGCTGGCATGGATGTTGTGTCGGGCGGAGAATACGCGCGCGCGAAGGCAGCGGGTGTGCCGGGCGAACGCATTGTTTTTTCCGGTATCGGCAAAACGCGTGAAGAAGTGCGCATGGCGCTGACAGGTGGCATCCGTCAGTTCAATGTAGAGAGCGAGCCGGAGATGCAGGTCATTTCCGAGATTGCGACTGAGCTGAGCGTTGAGGCACCAATAACTATTCGTGTGAACCCCGACGTGGATGCCAAAACCCATGCGAAGATTGCAACGGGTAAGGCGGAAAACAAGTTCGGTATTCCAATCAGTCGCGCGCGCGAAGTTTACGCGCTGGCGGCGTCTTTGCCCGGTCTAAAGATCATTGGAATCGACGTGCACATTGGCAGTCAGTTGACTGAATTGGCACCGTTTGAAGCGGCTTATAACAAGGTTGCTGAATTAACTGAGCAACTTCGTGCCGATGGGCACGAAATCTCGCGTCTTGACCTCGGTGGCGGCTTGGGCATCCCTTACACGCGCTCGAACGAAGCTCCGCCAATGCCTACAGATTACGGTGCGCTGATCAAGAAATGTGTCGGGCATCTTGGTTGTGAGATCGAGATTGAGCCGGGCCGTTTGATTGCTGGCAACGCGGGCTTGATGGTGAGTGAAGTGATTTATGTGAAATCCGGCGAAGACCGCGAATTTCTTATAATTGACGGGGCAATGAACGATTTGATCCGCCCTGCCATGTATGATGCCTACCACGATATCATTCCGGTGATCGAACCCGAAGCGGGTGTGCTGCCACAGCCCTACGACATCGTTGGCCCCGTTTGTGAAAGCGGCGATACTTTTGCCAAAGGGCGCGAAATGCCACCGCTCAAAGCCGGTGATCTGGTCGCGTTTCGCTCGGCGGGTGCATATGGCGCGGTGATGGCGTCCGAGTACAACACGCGCCCGCTTATTCCTGAAGTTTTGGTCAAAGGTGATCAATTTGCTGTCATTCGTGCGCGTCCGACCTTTGACGAAATGATAAATCGAGATACCATCCCAGAATGGCTTTGAAGCGCACCCCGCGTTACAGAGCGGGGAGCACTGAATGAGCACTGAACCAACTCAGCATTCCAAAGTGATCGCGCGCTTGCGTGGGCCGCTTTTGTTGACTTGGGCTGGCATGACGGCAGAGCGCGCAGCTCGCGCGCTTTGGCCGCTTTGGAGTATCGTGATTGCGGTGCTCGCGGCTTTGATGCTGGGCTGGCATGAAAGCTTCCCGATCGAAGTGGTTTGGAGCGTAGGTGTTCTATCGACCATCGCAGCGCTTTTCTTTCTCGTGCGTGGGTTTATCAAATTTCGACTACCCAGCCGCATGGACGCTCTTGCGCGGCTCGACGGCAGTCTGAAGGGCCGCCCCATCCAAGCATTGATCGACAGTCAGGTGATTGGGCCGGAAGACGAAGCCTCCGCCGCGGTTTGGCGTGTGCATCAGGCGCGCATGGCGGAACGCGCGGCCAATGCTAAGGCTGTGCAGCCAAAAGTGCGTTTGGCGGCGAGGGATCCCTTTGCGTTACGCTATGTTGCGGCCTTATTTTTGGGCGTCGCGCTGTTGTTCGGCTCGCTTTGGCGGGTCGGCACAGTTACTGACATTGCCCAAGGCACGACAGATCTGGCGAGCGGCCCTGTTTGGGAAGGGTGGGTTGAACCGCCAGCGTATACGGGCAAGCCGAGCCTTTATTTGAATGACCAAGATGGCCAGTTTGTCGTTCCAGAAGGCAGTAGCATTTCTTTGCGCCTTTATGGAGAGATTGGCGCTTTGACTGTTGCAGAGACGGTTTCGCAGCGGCTGGAAAATACTGGTAGCGCAGCAGATCCAGAGCAGAACTTCCTTGCGCAATCCAGCGGTACTTTGGAAATCGCTGGCCCGAATGGCCGTAGCTGGGATGTCTCTGTAACGCCTGATAGCGCTCCGCGAATCGAAGTCACAGGTGCGCCAGAACGAGGTGCCGATGGAATAATGAGCCTGCCGTTTGCCGCGTCTGACGACTACGAAGTGACCTCTGGAAGCGCTGAAATTACGCTTGATCTAGCGGCAATCACGCGACGCTACGGCTTTGAGGCAGAACCGGAACCACGAGAGAGCATATCGCTTGATTTGCCCTTGCCGATTGCAGGAGATCGCAGCGATTTCAGCGAAACGCTGTTTGGTGACTTCTCAGAGCATCCTTTTGCAAATCTGCCTGTAAAACTCTCGATGGCGGTGCAAGACGCGAAAGGGCAAAGCTCTGAGCCTTATACCTACCAGATGACTTTGCCTGGACGGCGCTTCTTTGACCCGATGGCGCGCGCTTTGGTGGAGCAGCGTCAATGGCTGATGTGGTCGAAAGCAAACGGGGCGCGAACAGCGCAAATGCTGCGCGCGATTTCTCACCGTCCCGATGATGTGTTTCGCTCTGAAACCGCCTATCTCAAACTACGTGTGATTTTGCGTCGCATAGAAGCGCAAGTTGCATATGATGCCTTTTCGCCTGAGTCACGTGATGAAGCGGCGCAAGCGCTATGGGACCTTGCGTTGTTTATAGAGGACGGTGATGTCGAAGATGCGCTTGAGCGGATGCGGCGCGCGCAAGAACGTCTTTCGGAAGCGATGAAGAACGGCGCGAGTGTCGAAGAAATCGCAGAGCTGATGGACGAGTTGCGCCGCGCCAATGAGAATTACATCAACCAGTTGCAACGCGAAGCGGCACGCAATGGTGAGCAGCAACAGCGCCAACCGGGTGCGCAAGATGATGCGATGCAAATGACGCAGAACGATTTGCAAGACATGATGGACCGTATCCAAGAGTTGATGGAACAAGGCCGTATGGCCGAGGCCGAGCAAGCGCTGCAAGAGCTCCAAGAGATGATGGAGAACATGCAAGTCGCTGAAGGTCAGCAGGGCGAAGGCCAACAATCCGAAGGTCAGCAAGCTATGGAAGGGCTCGCTGAGACTCTGCGCGATCAGCAAGGCCTCTCTGATCAAGCGTTTCGTGATTTGCAAGAACAGTACAATCCAAATGCACAAGCGGGCGAAAGCCAAGGCAACGGAGGGCGCAATGGCGGTCAAGGCCGTGGTGAATCTCATGAGGGTCAAGGCGGCGAAGGCCAGGGCCAGGGCCAAGGAGAGGGTCAAACGGGTCAGGGCCAAGAGGGCCAGCAGGCCGAAGGGCAGGGCGAAGGTCTTGCGCAGCGTCAAAACGAGTTGCGTCGCGAAGTAGAGCGTCAGCGCGGATCGCTTCCCGGTGCGGGCTCTGAGGCGGGCGACGCCGCGCGTGATGCTTTGAGGCGCGCAGAAGAGGCGATGCGCGGTGCTGGTGATGCGCTTGGGCGTGATGATCTGCCAGAAGCGATTGATCGTCAGGCGGAAGCCATGGATGCGCTGCGCGAAGGGATGCAAAACTTAGGTGAGGCTATGGCAGAGGCTGAAGGTCGCGAAGGCCAGCAAGGCACTGCTGATGGACGCGAAGGTGGCGAGCAACGCGACCCACTGGGGCGCAGCCCCGGGGCCAATGGTCAAGCCGGCACGGATCAAGGGTTGCTGCAAGGCGAAGACGTCTATCGCCGCGCGCGTGAATTGCTCGATGAAATCCGCAAACGCAGCGGTGAAAGCCTACGCCCAGAGCAAGAGCGCGATTACCTGCGCCGCCTTTTGGATCGGTTTTAACCCGAAAGCTTATAGGTTTTCAGAGGCCATCTGATCCAGCCAGCCCAATCCGCGCTCAACAGAACTACCAAGCCAAGAACGCGCACTTTCAATGCCAGCGCTATATTGCGCGACGATAGGTTCTGCTGCGGGGACCATTTCGCTGATTTTCGGGCCAAAAACATAGGCTCCTATGGCAAGCACAGCCAATAGCATCATGCCAAAGAAACCACGACGAAACCCTTGCCCCTTGCGTCGCACTTTAGGCGTCGTACCGGGCAAATCTGCGTCGGTGGCTTCAGCGGGGCGACGACGCTCACCGGATGAGCGCAGCGTCGAGTTGATTTCTTCGATATCAGGCAGCAAATCACGGCGCGAACCAGCGGTGGCGGTCACGGCGGCGACGGCGACTTCGGCGGGAACAGGCTCTCCCCGCATGCGCGCCATACGCTCGCGTGCTTCGCGCGCACGTCGCTCTCCCTCATCCTCGCGTTGGCCCTCTAGGCCAAGCTCTGGCTGACTTTCCAACGCGCCACCATGCTCAGCAGCACGCGCGTTCGCTTCAAACTCGGCTTCTTGGCGCAAAACATCAGAGACATTGGGATCAAGCGCACGTCTTTCCAGCGCTGGCATTTCTGGCTGCGGTTCTGGCTCCGGCGGTGGAGCGACAGGCTCAACGCTTGGGCGATCAACTTCGTCGGCCAAAGCTGTGTCATGATCAGGATGCGCTTGAAACCATGTGTTCGAGCAAGCAGAACACTGCACGTCACGCCCCTCTGTCGGGATGACTTCCGTAGGGACCTCGTACTGAGCCCCGCAATTTGGGCAAATCAAACGCATAATATTACCTTGCCTTTTCGGCGCATTCACCAGCCTGTCAAAGGCTCTTGTCGCGCGCACCTTATGCTTTCCTTAAGATATCGTAAATCCCATTCAAACAAGCAGTGCTGCGCTCATAATTCATGGGTGAAGACGGGTGATTGAAACCAATCGCAAGCTCAGGCACAACAGGTTAATTATTTCACGTTCGGATATGAGTGCGAAAGCGGCACGTTAGAAAGGTCGAAAGTTGATCGAGTTCGAAAGAGTGGCCCACAGCTATAGCGGCGGAGAGCTTTTCAATGAGGTCTCATTGCGCCTCGCGCCCGGGTCGTTTCATTTTCTAACGGGGCCGTCCGGCTCTGGCAAAACGACGTTTCTGAAACTGTGCTACGGCGCTTTGGTGCCTTCATCGGGTGTGGTGCGTATCTTTGATGACGATGTGCGCCAGATGAGCCGCGATGATATCGCGCTTGCACGGCGCCGCGTTGGCGTTGTGCACCAAGATTGCCAATTTCTTGACCACTTGAGTTTGCAAGAAAACCTTGCATTGCCTTTGACTGTCAGTGGCCACGAAGCACTTGATGACTATGCAAACCTGAAAGAATTGATGGGCTGGGTTGGCCTGACATCGCGTGCAGATGCGTTGCCGCCAGAATTGTCGGGCGGAGAGCGACAACGAGCAGCCCTTGCGCGCGCTTTGATCATGTCGCCGGATGTCATTTTGGCAGATGAACCGACAGGAAACGTGGATTGGGAGATGTCGCAACGCCTTTTGACGTTGTTGATCGAGCTTAATCGTATGGGCAAAACAATCATGATCGCGACCCATGATCTGGGTTTGATCCGCGCTGCAAAAAACCATGTGCAAGCACGCGTGTTGCGTATTTCCGAACGCCGCTTGCAGCTTGCTGGGGCAGACCTATGAGCGCGCTTCGCTCTGTTATAGATTTCGCAATTGGCGATGCGCAGGCAGAAAAAGCGGTGCCACCCACTGGCTTTACCGTGCGCCTGACAGTGTTCAGCGCGGCTGCTATGGCGTTTTTGGTGGTCTTTGCTTTGGCGCTGTCTCTTGCGGCAGGACGGCTTGCAGATCGTTGGAGTGATGAACTGGCACGCAGTGCAACTGTGCGTATTTCGGCCCCCGTGGAGCAAATGGCGGCGCAGACAGAAGCGGCTTTGAATGTGCTTCGCACGACCGAAGGTGTCGAGTCTGCGCGCGCTCTTACCTTGGAGGAACAACGAGAATTGCTGGCGCCTTGGTTCGGGCCAGAGCTTCCGCTTGATGCGTTGCCTTTGCCACAGATGATTGAAGTGATCGAAACGGCCTCGGGCTTTGATGGAGACGGGCTACGTCTACGTCTCGCAGGTGAGGTGCCGGGCGCGGTGCTCGACAATCATGCGCGTTGGCGCGGCCCGCTTGTGTCGGCTGCCAGCTCTTTGCGGTTGCTTGGTTGGGTTTCGATTATTTTGATTGCCTTCGCGACTGGCGCGATGATCACTTTGGCGGCCAACGCAGCACTTGCGGCAAATGCACAGGTCATCGCGGTGATGCGTCTGGTCGGTGCGCGCGACAGCTATATCGCGCAGGCCTTTATGCGCCGTTTCACCCTTCGCGCATTGGCTGGGGCGGCGGCTGGAACAGTGTTTGGGGCTCTGGCCTTGCTGTTGCTGCCAAGCGCGTCTGAAGAAGGCGGGTTCCTTACTGGACTTGGCCTTCAAGGGGCGCATTGGCTTTTGCTGATTTTGATACCCATTCTCGCAGCGGTCGTCGCCTTCCTTGCGACCCGTCTTGCGGCACATAACACGTTACGGAGCCTCACATGAGTGAAAAGAAAAATCCTGTGCAGTGGCTGCGCTCCCTTTTGTTCGTTGGGCAAATCTATTTCATGATGCCAATTATCGGGCTTTTGTTCGCCCCATGGGCGTTGTTTTCCAAGCGCGGTGCACGCGCGTGCTGCAAAAGCTATAGCCGTTGGGTGTTTTGGACCGCCAGTTGGATGGTTGGCTTGAAGGTTGAAGTACGCGGCACCCCTCCGACAGAGCCGGGGCTCGTTGCGGCCAAGCACCAGAGTTTCCTTGATATTATGATGATCTTCACGGCTATTCCTGCTGGCAAGTTTATCATGAAAAAGCAGATTTTGTGGACGCCGGTTATTGGTCAGTACGCCAAGCTTTTGAACTGCATCGCCGTGGATCGTGGCAAGCGCGGGGCGGCGATTGAAAAGATGGTTGCTGATGTGAAAGCGGGTCTCGTTGAAGCGGGACAATTGATTATCTACAGCCAAGGCACGCGCGTCGCACCAGGTGCGAAGTTGCCGTATAAGGTTGGGACCGGTGTGCTCTATGAGCAAATGGAGCAGACCTGTTATCCGGTCGCAACCAACGTGGGTGTGTTCTGGCCCAAGACAGGTATTTATCGCAAGCCCGGCGTTGCTGTTGTGGAATTTCTGGAACCGATTGAAGCGGGCTTGGAACGCGGCGAGTTTATGCGTGTACTAGAAGAGCGGGTCGAGACCCGCTCCAACGCTTTGATGCGTGAAGCGGGTTTCGACGTTTAGCGCGCGATTTTTCTAGAAAAATCGTGGCCCCCTTACGCGTGTATTGCGCCATCCCCACAGGCCAGTGCTGCTTCGCGCACGGCTTCTGAATAAGTTGGGTGTGCGTGACAAGTCATCGCGAGGTCCTCGGCAGAGGCTCCGAACTCCATCGCAACACAGACTTCATGGATCAGATCACCTGCACTTGGGCCAATGATATGCGCGCCCAAAATACGATCCGTCTTTTTGTCAGCTAGAATTTTGACAAACCCGTCTGCCGCAAAATTTGCTTTCGCGCGACCATTGCCCATGAAAGAGAACTTGCCGACTTTGTAGTCTGTGCCGGCCTCTTTCAGCTCTTGTTCTGTTTTGCCCACATTGGCGACTTCGGGGTGCGTGTAGATCACACCGGGAATAACGCCGTAGTTCACATGCCCATGCTTGCCTGCCACTTGCTCGGCGGCGGCCATGCCTTCATCCTCGGCTTTGTGTGCGAGCATCGGGCCGTCAATCGCATCGCCAATCGCGTAAATGCCTTTGACGTTGGTTTGCCAATCGCTGCCTGTCTTGATCTGTCCGCGCTTTGACATTTCAACGCCAAGCGCTTCAAGTCCCAGACCATCGGTGAAGGGACGACGTCCTGTTGCGACCAGAACGGCGTCCGCATCGATCACATGTTCGCTGTCATCTTTTCGCAGTTTATAGGTGACTTTTGCTTTGGTTTTGTCGGTGCTGACACCTTGAACCGCGGCCCCGAGCACGAACTTCAAACCTTGTTTTTCAAGGATACGCTTGAAGCTTTTTTGCACTTCAGCGTCCATGCCCGGCGTGATCGTATCGAGGAATTCAACAACACTCACATCAGCGCCAAGACGTGCGTAGACAGAGCCAAGCTCAAGACCAATGACGCCCGCGCCGATCACGACCATTTTCTTGGGGATTTTGCCAAGCTCAAGCGCACCCGTCGAGGTAACGACCATCTTTTCGTCAATCTCGATACCGGGCAAGGACGAGGGTTCGGAACCAGAAGCGATGATGATGTTCTTCGCACTATGAGTCTCATCACCCACTTTGACTTTGCCCGCTTCGGGAATGCTTCCCCAGCCTTTGAGCCAGTCGATTTTGTTCTTTTTGAACAGAAACTCGATGCCTTTTGTATTGCCCTCGATCACCTCGTCTTTGTAGGCGAGCATTTGTGTCCAATCGACAGATGGCGTTTTGCCTTTGAGCCCCATTTTAGCGAAGTTATGTTCAGCTTCATGAAGTTGGTGCGAGGCGTGCAAGAGCGCCTTGGAGGGGATACAACCTACGTTCAAGCAGGTGCCGCCGAGCGTGTCGCGCCCTTCAACACAGGCTGTTTTTAAGCCGAGTTGTGCGCAACGGATTGCGCAGACATAGCCGCCGGGACCAGACCCGATGATGATAACGTCATAGTCAGACATGATGTATCCTTTTTGATTTGTTGGGGTGGGGGCTTTGCCCCCGTCTCGGCAAGCCGAGCCTCCCCCAAAGTTTATTTAGAAAGATGAAGGGTCAAAACAGAGCGGACAGTAACATGGCAACAGTTGCGGCCAGTCCGATGAACCATATGAGCGAACGCCATGGCGCGAGGCCGAACACATAGGCAGGCACATATAAAATTCGCGCACCGAGATAGGTAAAGGCGAAGAGCATCGTTTTGCTATCAGATTGATCTGTGTAGGTGATCACAACAACGGCAATGGTGAAGAGAATGAGACCCTCGAAGTGGTTGTTCATTGCGCGTTGTAGGCGGCCAGCAGTGCCCGTGAGCACGATCGCTTTGTCGCGCGGGCCAGCGGCCTTGTTAACGCCCACTTGCATGATGGAGGCGAGGGAATAGGCGCAAAACTGCAAAACTTGCAGGAGCGCGGCGAGCGTGAGGGCCATGAGTTCGGGTGTCATGTTTGCGCAGTCCTTGCATGTGGTTTTGACCAATGTCGGATTTGATCGGGGGTTAGGATAGCCTCGCGGCGTGCTGTAAACCAGTCTTGGCAGGCGCGTTCGGCGGTTGCGATTTGAGGAATAGCGCGCAGGCGTTTGATTTCTGCTTGCACCGCTATGAGGTGGCGATGAATTGTCGTGTTTTGGCGCTCGTTTTGGTTGGCGATTTCATGCCAGCGAGAGCCGAGATGGTATTTATCGGTAGTTTTACCCTGCCCATCACCGCGATCATTCTTCATCAAGAACACGTCGCGTGAAGGGACGGCATAGTGATTTATGCATGCAGTGTTCGGCTGCAGCGCGCGTTCCAATGGGCGGTACTTCGCACGCTTTTTATCATAGAGACCTTCGTCGCTGAGGCGCGCGCCAAGGGCAGAGCGCACATCAGGAGAGGGCACTTTAGGCCCGATTGGCATGTGATCATTTGCGTGGGTGAACTTACGAAAGCGAAACATGGATTTGAATTTTACACGTTTTTCAGTGGGTTGGCTTTCGGCCAGAGTGAACTGGTCCAGAATATCACCAGGCCAAGCAGTATGATTGCTATCGCCAAATGCCCACCAAGGAAGCGCGATCACGTCCCCTTGTCCCGCGCTTTTAAGTAAATCCGAAACAGAGCCTGCGCCAATCGCGATATTGATGAACTCGTCAGCGTCTATGTGCGCGATCCACTCAATGTTGGTGTGAGCGAGATGTGCGAAAGCTTTGCGTATTCCGCTGTCCTGTGGAGTGCTTTGTGGCGGTACGGTGTGACGTAAATGAGTGAGGGCACCTGCGGATTCGAGGGCATCCAACAGCACGTCAGAACCATCGGTGCAATCATTTGAGCAGATCACAATTTGGTCGAACCCGATGACACGGTGATAGGCGACCCATTCGACAATAAAGAGCCCTTCGTTGCGCATACATGCGACAATGGCCGTTTTCTCAACGGCGCTCATGTGACAATTGCTTTGCATTCAGGGCAGATCAAAATGTTTCGATCCTCAGGATCACGTGTAAAAGGCGCGATGTGGTGCAGACGCCGATAGGGCGTCTGACCAAGTTTGCTATTTGGTCCCACTCCGATGACCCAATTCACCTTGGCGCTAAAGCTGCACTTGGGGCAGGTCAGCGTTTTGGGCTGAAGATAGGCCATCGCGTTGGATCACAGATCCATCAACAGGCGACGTGGGTCTTCCAACGCTTCTTTGACGCGCACAAGGAAGGTCACAGCGCCTTTGCCATCCACGATGCGGTGATCATACGACAGGGCGAGATACATCATCGGGCGGATCACCACTTGTCCATTGATCGCCATTGGGCGGTCCTGAATTTTGTGCATGCCGAGGATGCCCGACTGTGGGGGGTTCAAGATGGGCGAGGACATGAGCGAGCCGTAGACACCACCGTTGGAAATGGTGAAGGTGCCGCCCTGCATTTCGGCCATCGAGAGCTTGCCGTCGCGAGCGCGTTTGCCCTTTTCCGCGATCGCTTTTTCGATATCCGCGAAGGACATCGAATCCGCATCTCGAATGACAGGCACAACAAGTCCAGAAGGTGTGCCAGCGGCGATGCCCATATGGACGAAGTTCTTGTAAACGACGTCTGTACCATCAATTTCTGCGTTCACTTCAGGAACTTCGCGCAGCGCATGACAGCAAGCTTTGGTAAAGAAAGACATGAAGCCTAGTTTTGTGCCATGCTTCTTTTCGAACAGCTCTTTGTACTCTTTGCGAAGCGCCATCACCTCGGTCATGTCAACCTCATTGTAGGTGGTGAGCATCGCGGCTGTGTTCTGGCTTTCCTTCAAGCGACGCGCGATGGTCTGACGCAGGCGCGTCATCTTCACACGCTCTTCACGGGATGCGTCGTCCGCTGTGACAGGTGCGCGTGGCACGCTTGCAGGTGCCGCGCTTGGTGCAGGTGTTGCTGCGAGTGCTTTGGCAACGTCGTCTTTCATGATGCGACCATCACGGCCTGAGCCCGTCACCGCATCACGCGACACGCCTGCCTCGGCCATCGCTTTTTTCGCAGATGGTGCATCTTCCACGTCTTTGCCACCAACGCTGGTCGCAGAGGCGGCCGTTACTGGCGTATCGCTTGCGCTGGTTGTGGCGCCACCGATCACCGCGAGTTTTGCAGAAGCGCCGACAGTTGTGCCCTCAGCCGCGACGATTTCAGATAGAATTCCAGCGGCGGGCGCGGGGACTTCGACCGAAACCTTGTCTGTCTCAAGCTCACAAAGCATTTCGTCTTGTGCGACAGTGTCGCCGACCTTTTTGAACCAGGTGCTGACTGTTGCTTCCGTCACGGACTCACCCAAAGTTGGGACCATGACGTCCACGCTTGCATCGCCCGATCCCTCTGCCTTGGCAGGTGCTTTCGTTGCTTTCGCAGGCGCGCTTGCTGCTCCTGATCCTTCGACAATCGTCGCGAGCAAAGCATCGACTCCGACAGTTTCACCCTCAGCTGCAACGATTTCGCCCATAACACCAGCGGCAGTGGCAGGAACTTCGACGGTTACTTTGTCCGTCTCAAGCTCGCAGAGCATTTCATCAACGGCCACGGCGTCGCCGGGCTTTTTGAACCATGTGGCGACAGTCGCCTCTGTGACCGACTCGCCCAATGTTGGAACGCGAATTTCAGTGCTCATGGGTTATTTCCCTTCCAGTGTCAGCGCGTCGTCAATCAGCGCTGCTTGTTGTGCTTTGTGTATGCTGGCCAGACCTGTCGCAGGTGAGGCGCTTGCCGAACGACCCGCAAACACAGGGCGCTGATGTTTTGCGTCGATGCGCGTTAGCACCCACTCAAGGTTCGGCTCCATAAAGGTCCAACCGCCTTGGTTCTTGGGTTCTTCCTGACACCAAACCATGTCCGCATTTGTGAAGCGGCCCAACTCTTTCACCGCGGAGTTCGCAGGGAAAGGGTAGAACTGCTCAAATCGCATGATGTAAATGTCATCGATGCCGCGTGCGTCACGTTCTTCAAGCAAATCGTAGTAGACCTTGCCAGAGCACATCACGACGCGTTTGATTTTGTCGTCAGCCACCAGTTTCGTGTCCGAATTTCCATATTGTGCGTCGTCCCAAAGGACGCGGTGAAAGCTGGACCCTGTGGTGAATTCTTCCGCTTTGCTGACAGCCATTTTGTGGCGCAGCAAGGATTTCGGCGTCATCAAAATAAGCGGCTTGCGGAAAGTGCGGTGGAGCTGACGACGCAAAATGTGGAAGTAGTTCGCAGGTGTCGTGCAGTTTGCGACGATCCAGTTGTCCTGACCGCACATCTGCAAAAAGCGCTCCAATCTTGCGGAAGAGTGCTCTGGACCTTGTCCTTCAAAGCCGTGCGGCAAGAGAACAACCAGACCTGACATGCGCAACCATTTGCTTTCACCGGAACTGATGAATTGATCAAACATGATCTGCGCACCATTGGCGAAATCACCAAACTGCGCTTCCCATAGGGTCAGCGCGTTGGGTTCTGCCATGGAGTAGCCATACTCGAACCCAAGAACCGCATATTCAGAGAGCATCGAGTCGATGACCTCGTAATTTGCCTGACCTTCGCGAATATTGTTGAGCGGGTAATACCGCTCTTCCGTATTTTGGTTGATCAATGCGGAATGGCGTTGCGAAAAAGTGCCGCGCGCACTGTCTTGGCCAGAGAGGCGGACGCCCATGCCTTCTGTCAACAACGAGCCAAACGCCAAGGCTTCGCCCGTCGCCCAGTCAAAACCTTCACCGCTTTCAAACATTTTAGTCTTCGCATCGAGCAAACGACCAACCGTTTTGTGCAACGGGAAGCCATCAGGCGCGCGCGTCAGCGCTTTGCCCACATCCGCGAGTGTTTCAGGCGCAATTGCAGTTTCGCCGCGCTGGTATTCTTCCTTACGGCTATCAAGATGGGACCACTTGCCATCGAGCCAATCGGCCTTGTTGGGTTTGTAGTCTTTGCCTGCTTCAAACTCATCATTCAGATGCGCTTGGAACGCCGTTTTCATGTCTTCGATCTCACCCTCAGGGATCAGACCGTCCTTGACCAACCGCTCTGTATACAGGCTAAGCGTGGTTTTATGCGTTTTAATCTTCTTGTACATGACGGGGTTTGTGAACATCGGTTCATCCCCCTCGTTATGACCAAAGCGGCGGTAACAAATGAGGTCGATGACGACGTCTTTGTGAAACTTCTGACGAAACTCTGTCGCAACTTTTGCAGCGTGTACAACCGCCTCTGGATCATCGCCATTCACATGAAAAATTGGCGATTCAACAACCAGCGCGTTGTCCGTCGGATAAGGAGACGAACGGCTGAAGTGTGGTGCAGTCGTGAAACCGATCTGGTTGTTCACAACGATATGCATGGTGCCACCAGTTTTGTGACCACGCAGACCAGACAGCGCGAAACACTCTGCGACCACGCCTTGGCCCGCGAAGGCTGCATCGCCATGCAAAAGGATCGGCATAACTTTGGTGCGATCCGTGTCGTTTAGCTGATCTTGTTTCGCGCGGACTTTGCCAATGACGACAGGGTTAACCGCCTCTAAGTGAGATGGGTTTGCGGTCAAAGACAAGTGAACGTTGTTGCCGTCAAACGCGCGGTCCGAACTGGCACCAAGGTGATATTTCACGTCACCGGACCCATCAACATCTTCCGGCTTGAAGCTACCGCCTTGGAATTCGTTGAAAATCGCGCGGTAGGGTTTGCTCATCACATTCGCAAGGACCGACAGACGGCCACGGTGGGGCATGCCAATGACGATGTCGCGCACACCCAAAGCACCACCTCGTTTGATGATCTGCTCCATCGCAGGGATCAAGCTTTCGCCGCCATCAAGGCCGAAACGTTTGGTGCCCATGTATTTCACATGCAGGAATTTTTCGAAACCTTCGGCCTCAACCATCTTGTTCAGGATCGCTTTGCGCCCTTCACGTGAAAACTCGATTTCTTTGCCAAGCCCCTCGATGCGTTCTTTGAGCCAAGCCGCTTCTTCAGGGTCGGAAATATGCATGTATTGCAGCGCAAAAGTACCGCAATAGGTGCGCTTCACAATGTCCACGATTTGACGCATGGAGGCGATCTGGAGCCCTAAAACGTTGTCGATAAAGATTGGGCGGTCCATGTCAGCTTCTGTGAAGCCGTAGGATTTTGGGTCCAACTCAGGGTGCTTGGACGCTTCGCGCATCCCAAGCGGGTCGAGATCGGCGGCCAAGTGGCCCCGGATACGGTAGGCACGAATGATCATCAACGCGCGGATGGAGTCGAGCACAGCGCGTTTGATCGCCTCGTCACTGACCTCAACACCGGCAGTTGCGGCCTTCGCTTTGATCTTGTCGCCTGCGGCTTTGGTTTCTGGCTGTGCAGGCCATTGCCCGTCAAGCGCCGCCGTCAGATCATCGTTGGGCATAGGCGGCCAATCGGCACGTGCCCAAGAGGGGCCAGCGGCCTCAGCCTTCACATCCAGATCAGCGTCGCCAAGCTGGGAGAAAAAGTCCTGCCACGCCGCATCGACCGCGTTCGGGTCATTGGCGTATTGCGCATAAAGCTGCTCAAGATACTCGGCGTTGTGGCCTTGCATAAAGCTGGATGCGTGGAACTGGTCGTTAGAGGATTGGTCGGTCATTGTTGGACCTCCAGAGGTGAGATGTGAAGTGTGGTGAAGGCTAGATACTCATCGATAGCAGCGATATGATCAGCAGATAAATCTGAAGACGCGCGTAGCTTTTGGAAACCTTCTTCTGTGAAGTGGTTTCCTGAGATCAAATGTGTGTTGCTCAGCGCAAATGCGGTACGCCTAGAAAATTCAGTGTTAACGTTATACGCCCATGTGAGGTTACTTTCAGCTGAAAAATTTAGAGTGCTTAGCTCGCTTGGACCAGACAATACGCAATAAGGTGACCCCTCGCGTATACCTAACAAAGCGAGATGGTAGCTGCCGAATTCCATGCTGATTTGGTTCGCGCCTAAACTAGAATTTCCCAGAATAGATGCAGACATAAAGAATGCGTTTCTGATCGTGTAATCAAGATCATGTGCTCTGAATTTGGAAGCGATCATGCCATTGAACAAAGCAATCAACGCCCCTTCCTTCGTCCTCTCCCAACCGTTCTTCAACAGGTTGGCGCGGGCCACGTCGATCTCTTTTGGAATATCCGTGCAGATTTTTATGGCCGCACGGATGGACTCACGTGTTGAGTCCGCAGCAACGGTTTCGGCTTGCGCGAAGAAGAACGCACTCAACCCGATAAATCCGTATTTGCTGAACCCTGACATCTGATCTTACCCGATCGCTTCGATCACAGCTTCGCCCAAAGTCGCAGGGCTGTCTGCAACGATGATACCAGCGGAGCGCATGGCTTCGATTTTGTCCTCGGCACCACCTTTGCCGCCAGCAACAATCGCGCCAGCGTGGCCCATGCGACGGCCGGGAGGGGCTGTGCGGCCAGCAATAAAGCCAGCTGTTGGTTTCCAACGGCCCTTTTTCTTCTCATCCGCGAGGAACTGCGCGGCCTCTTCTTCCGCAGAACCGCCGATTTCACCAATCATGATAATGCTCGTGGTTTCAGGATCAGCCAAGAACATCTCGAGGACGTCGATATGCTCCGTGCCTTTGATTGGATCACCACCGATGCCAACCGCTGAGGACTGGCCAAGGCCTAGGTCTGTCGTTTGCTTCACCGCTTCATAGGTCAGCGTGCCAGAGCGGGAGACAACGCCACAAGAACCGCGCTTGTGGATGTGGCCGGGCATAATGCCGATTTTGCATGCGTCAGGCGTGATCACACCGGGGCAGTTCGGCCCGATGAGACGGCTTTTGCTACCCTCAAGCGCGCGTTGCACACGCATCATGTCGAGGACTGGAATGCCCTCTGTGATGCACACGATAAGCTCCATCTCGGCATCAATCGCTTCCAGAATGGAATCGGCTGCGAAGGGCGGAGGGACGTAAATCACAGAAGCGTTCGCTTCGGTGACGTGCTTGGCTTCATGTACGGAGTTGAACACAGGCAAGTTCAAATGCGTTGAGCCGCCTTTGCCCGGTGTCACGCCGCCGACCATCTTTGTGCCGTACTCAATCGCTTGCTCGGAGTGGAACGTACCTTGCGAGCCGGTGAGGCCCTGACAGATGACTTTTGTGTTTTCGTCTACGAGGACTGCCATTTTCTGGCTCCTTAATCTTTGAGTTCGGAGGGCAAAAGCCGCTCCACTGTCATGAATGTTTCGATGCCGCCCGGACCTTTTCGGGTCCCGACGTGAACAACTGCGATGCGTTTGGGATTTAGCTGACGCGCGGCGAGAATTTCTGTGCCTGTTGTCGATTGGAAGGAACTTGGAAGCGCTGCTGGTGTAACGATCCCTTGACTCGTGAGTGCATCAACAGCGGTTTTTGCAGCTTGCGCAGCATGATCCCCGTCAAAGGCCACTTCGCAGCGCCGATCTGTACCAACCTTTGCGGCACGCCCTGTTACGGGCGAAGGTGCCGCGCTGGAGAACGGATCAAGGTCGTAAAATTCCAATCGCACGCCTGTCATTCCCAAACGCGTTGTCGCCTTTTCAGCCGTCAAATAGGGAGAGAAACAATGCTCTGCAAAACCACGCATCGCTTTGGACGGCACGCTAGTGCCAGCCGCCGCGATACTTGCAAAGCAGATGCTTGCAAGCGTGATGATGCTTTTGTGAGGCAAAATGTTTCCCTTTCAACCCACTCTGCGCGGGCCTATTTACATCTGATGAGCGATTAGCGAATAAAGCCGCTGTTGTTCACACCAAACGTTGTGCGCGCTGAATTGATCATCTCACCGCTTGGCTGGTTCGGATCAAACGGAAGGTTCGGGTTTTGCGTTTGCGGACCATTGCGTACCGGCAGGTTGGTTGTGTCGCGTGACATGCCACAAGCCGTCAAAGAACCGATGAGTGCGATTGATACAATAATACATGTCATAATTTTTATCCCTTAACAGCTTTGACGATTTTTTGAGCACCGTCTTTTAGGTTATCCGCCGCGATCACGTCGACGTCTGAGTTGTTGATGATGGCTTTGCCTTCTTCCACATTCGTGCCTTCTAGGCGCACAACGAGTGGAACTTTCAAGCCGACTTCTTTCACCGCAGCGACAACGCCTTCCGCGATCACATCGCAGCGCATGATACCGCCAAAGATGTTCACGAGAATGCCTTTGACCTGTGGATCAGAGGTTATGATTTTGAACGCTTCCGTCACCTTTTCTTTGGTCGCGCCGCCGCCTACGTCTAGGAAATTGGCAGGCTCAGCGCCGTAGAGTTTGATGATGTCCATGGTCGCCATCGCAAGACCCGCGCCGTTGACCATGCAGCCAATTTCGCCATCGAGCGCGATATAGTTGAGATCGTATTTGGACGCCTCAAGCTCTTTGCTGTCTTCTTCCGTCTCATCGCGCAGAGCCATGATATCGGCGTGGCGATAAAGGGCGTTGCCGTCGAAACCGACTTTGGCGTCGAGAACTTTAAGATCGCCAGAACCTTCAAGAACGATCAACGGGTTGATCTCTAGCTGTTCCATGTCTTTTTCGACGAAGGCTTGGTAAAGCTGGCCCATCAGTTTGACACACTGCTTAACCTGCGCACCCTTTAGGCCGAGCTCAAATGCGATGCGGCGGCCGTGGAACGCTTGGTAACCCGTCGCAGGATCAACGGAGAAGCTGATGATTTTCTCGGGTGTCGAGGCTGCCACTTCTTCGATGTCCATGCCGCCCTCTGTGGAGCAGACGAACGAAATGCGCGATGTTTGGCGGTCAACGAGTAGAGCAAGGTAAAGCTCTGTCTCGATATCGGAACCATCTTCGATATAGATGCGGTTCACTTGCTTGCCCGCAGGTCCAGTTTGGTGCGTCACCAATGTGCGCCCCAACATTTTCTTGGCTTCTTCGGCGGCTTCTGTTGCGGAGAAAGCAAGGCGAACGCCACCTTTCTCGCCTGCGTCGGCTTCCTTAAAGGTGCCTTTGCCGCGTCCACCTGCGTGGATCTGTGCCTTAACAACCCAAAGCGGGCCGTCCATCTCGCCAGCGGCTGTTTTTGCATCTTCTGCCTTTAACACAGCGCGGCCATCAGAAATTGGCGCGCCGTAGCTGGCAAGCAGCGCTTTGGCTTGGTATTCATGGATGTTCATGAGAAACGGTCCCGTCTTGCTTCTATTACTTGCCTCTATAGTGTGTGTATTAAGGCTAGATTAAACGATAAAATGACGCAGACAGGATAAATCGCACATTTGTGATCACACGCAAATTTTCTGTGATCACAAAAATGAGCAAGCAAGAGGTTTCGCAGCGAAACCTCTGAAAACGACTCAATGCATACAAAAAAGCCCCAGAGAAGAACTCCGGGGCTTATTGATTGCTTTTTTGTTGATCTTACGCGAGCGAAGGATCGATCTCTTTACAAGCAGCAACAAGGCCTTTGACCGCATCAACCGACTTGTCGAACATCGCTTGCTCGTCTTTGTTCATGTTGATGTTGACCACTTTCTCAACACCACCCGCGCCGATTACAGTCGGAACGCCAACGTAGAAACCGTCAAGCCCATAAGCACCGTCAACATAAGCTGCACATGGCAAGACGCGCTTTTGATCTTTGAGGAAGGCTTCAGCCATCTCAATCGCAGATGTGGCAGGGGCATAGAAGGCAGAGCCTGTTTTCAACAGACCAACAATCTCGGCACCGCCATCGCGTGTGCGCTGAACGATTGCATCAAGCTTGTCTTGCGTCGTCCAACCCATTTCAACCAGATCAGGGAGTGGGATGCCGCCAACCGTTGAATAACGCGCCAAAGGAACCATCGTATCGCCGTGACCGCCCAGAACGAAGGCTGTGACGTCACGCATGGAAACGTTGAACTCAGTCGAGAGGAAGTGACGGAAGCGTGCGGAGTCGAGAACACCCGCCATGCCACAGACTTTTTCATGCGGCAGGCCAGAGAATTCACGCAGGGCCCAAACCATCGCATCGAGCGGGTTGGTGATGCAGATCACAAACGCGTCTGGAGCGTGATCGCGAATGCCCTCGCCAACGGATTTCATAACCTTGAGGTTGATACCAAGCAGGTCATCGCGGCTCATGCCGGGCTTGCGCGGAACGCCCGCTGTCACGATGCACACATCTGCGCCTGCGATATCTTCATAAGACTGCGTGCCGGACATAGCGGCGTCAAAACCCTCGGATGGGCCCGATTCTGCGATGTCGAGCGCTTTGCCCTCAGGCGTGCCTTCGGAAATATCGAAGAGGACGATGTCGCCCAACTCTTTCAATGCTGCAAGGTGAGCAAGTGTGCCACCAATCTGTCCTGCTCCAATAAGTGCTATCTTAGGTCTGGCCATGGATCTCTCTCCGGTCCTATTAAATTTGGCGCATGGCTAGTGGTTTATGCGCGTTTGCGCAAGTGTGCTGCGATGCAGCGTTAAGATTGTGATAACTGGCAACTGCGACGGCTGACGGCTAAAGTCATAGTAAGTCTATAAAATTGAAAGGCCTCGATGTGATCTGGGATCTAAGCTTTTTTGCCATTGCGGCCCCTGCGGTTCTCTTTGCGGGCATTTCCAAAGGGGGGTTTGGCTCGGGGGCTGCGTTTGCCTCAGCTTCGATTCTCGCGCTGATCTTACCGCCGGGGCAGGCGTTGGGTCTGATGTTGCCGCTGTTGATGTTGATTGATGTGGCTACTTTGGGACCTTACTGGCGCAAGTGGCATTGGCCATCCGCAAAGCTATTGATCCTTGGTGGTGTTCCGGGGGTCATTATCGGCGCGCTGGTCTACCGCGTGGCGAATGATGATGTGATCCGCTTTTTGATTGGTGCGATGTCTTTGTTATTTGTGGTCTGGCAAATTGCAAAAGCACGCGGTTTGATCAAAATTTCAGAGCGTCCGCTCGGAAATAGCGCGGGGCTTCTTGCCGGAACGACGGCTGGGTTTACCAGTTTCGTCAGCCATGCAGGCGGGCCACCTGCGGCGATCTACATGCTGTCGTTGAAGCTGACGAAAACACAGTACCAAAGCAATACAGTGCTGGTTTTCTGGATTGTGAATAGCCTGAAAGCGGCGGCTTACGCGTTTCTGGGCATCTTCACTTTAGATCTATTAATGGTCGACCTTATCCTGGCACCGTTCGCTTTGTTAGGCGCGTGGCTAGGTGTAAAGGCGCATCATTTGGTGCCTGAAAAGCTGTTTTATGCCATAACATATGTGCTTTTAGCGATCACAGGCACCAAGTTGATTTTCGACGCATTAAATTAAGCGTCATTGCCTGCGGCTGGCAAAGCTTCGGCGGTTGCTTCGAAGTTTTGGCCAGAGGCCACCAAGCAAGTCGTGCCATTGGTCATCGTCACTGTGATTGTCCAAGAGCCGGTTTCTTGGGACGAAAATGTCTCTACCACCGAATTGTTTGCACCGATGCCGATAGACTGGCGTGCTTCTCCATATTTACTGGCCAATCGCTCTACCACGATATCGCGCGGTGCGCAGTTACGTTGGCTTTGTGTAAAGCCTGTCGTTGCTGCAAGCGCAAGAATTCCAAATCCGAGCGCGCCAATAATCAATTGCTTATTCATAGCGTCATCCTTTTCGAAAGTGGCGCTGAATTTGCGTCCTGAGTGTGAGAGGAGGCGCGCCAATTAATATGTCTGGCCGACCTTATGAACGCTCATCATCGGGTGAAGCGTTCAAGTGCTCGACCTAACCAAGGATGCAGGTACAGGTGTATAGATAAGGTTAAGCGTGCGTGCGATCCGAGCGGCTCACTCGTATTTTAACTATTTTTGCTGCATCGCGGCATTTTCACCTTGAATGAAATGCAAATAAATGCGCACTTGCGCGCAACATTATTACAAAACTTCAGTCAGGACTCTCTCATGGATCTGCGTCAACGCCCGTTTCGCTCTGTACTTTATATTCCCGCGTCCAAACCGCGTGCTCTTGATAAAGCCCGTGGATTACAAGTCGATGCGATCATCTTTGATTTAGAAGATGCCGTGACTGTTGATGAAAAAGTGGCAGCACGCGCGACGTTGAAAGAGGCACTGGATCAAGGCGGCTATGGCGCACGCTTCAAGATTGTACGCATCAACGGGTTCGACACTGAATGGGGTATGGATGATGCAAAAGCCGTGAAAGACATGGGCGCGGATGCAGTTCTATTGCCGAAGGTGGCAAGCCCTGATGATCTCGACGCGTTGGCCGCAATTACGGGTGATCTGGCGATCTGGGCGATGATGGAAACCCCGCGTGGCATGTTAAACGCTGGTGCAATCGCAGCACATCCAAAGCTTGCGGGCATGGTGATGGGCACCAATGACCTTGCCAAAGAGTTGCAATGTCGCACACGCGCGGACCGCATGCCGATGCTGACATCGCTCCAGCTGTGCCTACTTGCGGCCAAGGCCGAAGGGCTCGTCATTATTGATGGCGTTTATAATGCCTTCAAAGATGACGAAGGGCTAAAAGTCGAATGTGATCAAGGGCGCGATATGGGTTTTGATGGCAAGACTTTGATCCATCCTGCGCAGGTGGCGGTCACCAACGAAGCGTTCGCGCCAAGTGCGGCAGAAATTGATCTGGCTGAGCGTCAGATCACTGCCTTTGAAGAGATCGAAGCGGCTGGACAAGGTGTTGCAGTCGTCGACGGGCGCATTGTGGAAAACCTACACGTTGCCAGCGGACGTGAAATACTGGCAAAAGCGAAAGCGATAGACGCGCTAGCAAAGGAATAACCCGCCATGACCCTTTTGATTCTCGGCCTTATCTTGTGGAGCTTGGCCCACTTTTACAAACGCTTGATGCCAGCCCATCGCGCCAAACTGGGCGATAAGGGCAAAGGTCCGATCGCTATCGCGCTTATCATTGCGCTGCTTTTGATGATCTTCGGGTATCGTTGGGCAGAATTCATTCCGGTTTGGTCGCCGCCTGCCTTTTTCACACATATCAACAACCTTCTGATGCTGATTGCTTTATTTGTCTTTGGTATGAGCGCGACAACCGGCCGTTTGCGTGGCAAGATGCGTCACCCCCAGCTTGTTGCCGTGAAAATCTGGGCGATTGCGCACCTGATGGTGAATGGCGATCTTGCTTCGATCATCTTGTTCGGTGGCATGTTGGTTTGGGCTGTGGCCTCGGTCATTTTGATCAATCGCAGCGAAGAATGGGTGCGCCCAGAGGCGGGTGACGCGAAAAAAGACAAACTACTTGTTATCATTACAGTGGTGAGCTTTGTGGTCATCACTGTCATTCACGCGCTTTTGGGCGTTTCACCTTTTGGGGGCTAAACCATGAGCACGATTTACCGCTTTCTTAGTGAGGACGACACATCGGCCTTTTGCCATAAGGTGAGTGATGCTTTGGCCAAAGGCTGGGAGCTCTACGGCGCGCCGACGCAAACGTTTGATCCCGTCAAAGGCAACATGCGGTGTGGCCAAGCTGTGACCAAAGCTGTCGAAGCGGACTACTCGCCAGATATGAAACTAGGAGCACAATAAATGCTCAAGACCAACGCGGGCCGCTTTTTCGAGGATTACACCATTGGCGATGTGATCCACCATGCTGTACCACGCACTGTATCAAGGGGCGAACGCGCTTTGTATCATGCGCTTTATCCTGCGCGTCATGCCCTGTATTCGTCGGATGAATTCGCCCGTGCGAGCGGTTTGCCAGAATCCCCTCTGGATGATCTTGCAGCGTTTCATGTGGTTTTTGGAAAGTCGGTCCCTGACATTTCGCTCAACGCCGTTGCCAACCTTGGCTATGCAGAAGGGCGCTGGCTGAAACCTGTTTATGCTGGCGATACGCTGCGTTCTGTGTCGGAAGTGATTGGGCTTAAGCAGAATTCCAGCGGTAAAACGGGTGTCGTATACGTGCGCACATCGGGCATTAATCAGAACGATGAACCTGTGATGCAATTCGTGCGTTGGGTCATGGTACGCAAACGCGATGAAAACGCGCCTGCGCCTGAAACGGTTGTGCCAGAGCTCAAGGGCACTTTGGAGATTGCTGATCTGTTGATCCCCGAGGGTCTCGATTTTGGTAAATACGACATTGCGCTTTCTGGTGAGCCGCATCGTTGGGGTGATTACCAAATCGGTGAAAAGATTGATCACGTCGATGGCGTGACGATTGAAGAAGCAGAACACATGATGGCGACGCGTCTTTGGCAGAACACTGCAAAAGTGCATTTCGATGCGACGCACCGCGATGATGGCCAACGGTTGATCTATGGCGGTCATGTGATTTCGATGGCACGAGCGCTTTCGTTTAACGGCTTGGCGAACGCGCAGATGATTATCGGTTTAAATGGCGGTGCGCATGCGAACCCTTGTTTTAGCGGGGATACTGTGCGCGCTTGGTCTGAAGTGCTTGATAAAGCAGACACAAACACACCGAGCGTTGGCGCGGTGCGTTTGCGATTGGTGGCTTATAAGAGCGATGCGGTTTTCCAGTTGAAGCAAGAGAACGGTAAATACATGCCGCAGGTTTTGCTCGATCTTGATTACTGGGTGGTGATGCCGAAATGATGCGCGCGGGGGCATTGTGTTTGGCGCTTGTGCCTGCGCCAGCGATGGCGGACTTCACTGAAAGCAACTTGCTCGCGATTTTTTATCATGAGCTTGGCCATGCTGTGATCCATCAAATGGATGTGCCGATTTTTGGTCAGGAAGAGGATGCGGCGGACGCTTTGTCGATCCTTCTGATTGATGCGCTCTATGAGGCCGAAGATGCTGAAGTGATTGCCTACGACAGTGCCAATCTGTTTTGGGCAGAAGCGCAGAATGAGCCCGCGTTCTGGGACACCCACGGTCCAGATGAACAGCGCTATTTTAACACCGTTTGCTTGTTTTATGGGGCTGATCCGGACGGGCGCGAAGAGTTTGCGCAGGATTTGGAATTGCCTGAAGAGCGCGCAGAGGGTTGCGAAGATGAATTCGCTTTGGCAGCTGACAGTTGGCATTCTGTCCTGGATGGCATGAGCGCGAATTCAGGCTTAACAGGTCAACTGGTGCTGAACGGCTCCGTCGCGATGGAGTTGATTTCGCACGAAATCAAAGCTCTGAATGCTGAGTTCAAATGGCCACGCAATATAACTGTGACCCTTGAAAGCTGCGACGAGGCGAACGCCTTTTACGATCTGGACGCGCAAAGCATCACAATGTGCACTGAGCTCGTTGATTGGCTTGATGGTATTGCGACTCAGATTGCTGCGGATTAGCATTTTGTGATCACGCAAACTTTGCGTGTGATCACAAAGTTGAAAATTTCTGCAAATTGCGCCAATTTACCGCGCGTTGTTTATCTCCTGTTAGGTGACAGCGGCGAATAATACGTTAGAACAAGGTCAAGGGACATCAAAAGGAAACAGCTATGGCTGATGTGAACAGGGGCAATCGCCCGCTCTCACCGCATCTATCGATTTATCGTCCGCAATTGACGTCGATGACCTCCATTCTCACACGGATTACTGGCAACGCAATGCTGATCGCGTCTTTGCTTATCGTTTGGTGGTTCTTGGCCGCCGCGACATCAGAGAGCTACTTCGCAGTGGCGAATGGGTTTCTGACCAGCTGGTTTGGTGATTTGGTCCTGTTCTTCTCGCTCTGGGGCATGTGGTATCACACGCTCGCTGGGGTGCGGCATTTGATCTGGGACAATGCGATTGGCCTCGAGATTAAGACAGCGGAAAAGATGGGATATGCAGTCATCGGCGGCTCTATCGTTCTGACGCTTCTCACTGTCATCATCATCTAAGGGAGCGCGAGACATGGCATTTTTAACAGACCGCAAACGCGCAACCGGCATGGGCAGCGCAAAATCCGGCACACATCATTTCTGGTCGATGAAAGTAAGCTCCGTTGCTTTGCTATTTCTCGTACCCGTTTTCATCTTCACGTTCGGCGGGATCCTTGGATCCAGCTACACAGAGGTTACAGCCTACTTTGCGCGGCCATTCCCGGCGATTGTAGCCGCTTTGACGATCCTCGTCGGGTTCAAACATTTCAACGATGGCGCACAGGTGCTGATCGAGGATTACGTGCATGGCCTCATGCAGAAAGTCCTTATCATCGTTCTTACTTGCCTCAGCTACGGTGCAGCAGCGGTCGGCGTTTTCGCCATCGCTAAGCTGGCCCTATAATTTTTCGGAGCGACCCAAATGGCAGCTTATGAATATGAAACCCACGACTATGATGTTGTTGTGGTTGGTGCCGGCGGTGCTGGTTTGCGTGCAACACTTGGCATGGCCGAGCAAGGCTTGCGCACCGCTTGTGTAACCAAGGTTTTCCCAACGCGTTCGCACACTGTTGCGGCGCAAGGTGGCATTGCGGCGTCTTTGTCCAACATGGGGCCCGATAATTGGCAGTGGCATATGTATGACACGGTCAAGGGTTCTGACTGGCTCGGTGACACGGACGCGATGGAATACCTCGCGCGCGAAGCGCCCAAAGCGGTTTACGAACTAGAACACTACGGCGTGCCGTTTTCGCGCACGGAAGAAGGCAAGATTTACCAGCGTCCATTCGGTGGTCACACCACTGAATTTGGCGAAGGTCCTCCCGTTCAGCGCACATGCGCCGCGGCAGATCGCACGGGTCACGCGATCCTGCACACACTTTATGGGCAGTCCCTGAAGAACAATGCGGAATTCTATATTGAGTATTTCGCGATTGATCTGATCATGTCGGATGACGGCGTTTGCCAAGGCGTTGTCTGCTGGAAGCTCGACGACGGCACGATGCACGTCTTCAACGCGAAGATGGTTGTGCTGGCGACGGGTGGCTATGGTCGTGCCTATTTCTCTGCCACCTCAGCGCACACATGCACAGGCGATGGCGGCGGCATGGTTGCACGTCAAGGTCTTGCTTTGCAGGACATGGAGTTCGTTCAATTCCACCCGACGGGTATTTACGGTTCCGGCTGTCTTATAACCGAGGGTGCGCGTGGGGAAGGTGGGTATCTCACCAACTCCGAAGGCGAGCGTTTCATGGAGCGGTATGCGCCGAACTACAAAGACCTCGCGCCGCGCGACTATGTCTCGCGTTGCATGACAATGGAAATTCGCGAAGGTCGCGGTGTCGGTGCTGGTGGGGATCACATCCACCTCAACCTATCGCACCTTCCTGCGGAGGCTCTCGCTGAGCGCCTGCCCGGCATCTCCGAATCTGCCAAGGTTTTTGCAGGCGTGAACGTTAATAAAGAGCCAATTCCGGTCTTGCCGACAGTTCACTATAATATGGGCGGCATTCCCACGAACTACTTTGGTGAGGTTCTCGACCCCACTGCGAAAGATCCCAACGCAGTTGTTCCTGGCCTTATGGCTGTTGGCGAAGCGGGCTGTGCGTCGGTTCACGGTGCAAACCGTTTGGGCTCAAACTCCTTGATTGACCTTGTGGTCTTTGGCCGCGCCGCTGCGATCCGCGCGGGCAAGGTTGTGGATGCTGAAGCGGCAAATGGGGCTTTGAACCAAGCTTCTGTCGATGCGGCCTTTGATCGTTTTGATGGTCTGCGCAATGCGAATGGTGGCACGCCGACTGCGGAGTTGCGCCTCGAGATGCAAAAGACCATGCAAGAAGATGCAGCCGTCTTCCGCACCGACAAGACATTGAAAGAGGGCGTTGAGAAGATGACCAATGTTGCCGCGAAAGTGGATGATCTGAAAGTAACGGATCGCTCGCTCGTGTGGAACTCTGATCTTATGGAAACACTCGAGCTGACAAACCTGATGCCAAACGCATTGGCGACGATTGTTGGTGCTGAAGCGCGCAAAGAAAGCCGTGGTGCTCATGCCCATGAGGATTACACAACGCGTGATGACGAAAACTGGCGTGTCCACACGATCAGCCGCGTTGATGGCAAAGATGTTGAGTTGAGCCATCGCCCAGTGATCACCGCTCCGCTTTCGACGGAAGCGGAAGGTGGCATTAACCTTAACAGGATTGCTCCGAAAGAGCGGACGTTCTAATGCGCGCGGTTTTGATCTTGACGATCGCGCTGACTTTGGGTGCCTGTGTCCAAGCGAATGATGCAGCTGACACGGTCGCTCGCAATACTGCCAAAGGTGTTGTGAACGATGTGGTCGCGCAAAAGTTTCCAGGTGTGAATGCCGCACCGGTGACGGATTGTGTGATCGACAACGCCTCGCGTTTTGAAATTTTCGACATCGCCAAAGCGGGTGCCACAGGTGTGACGCCCGCGACCGTCGAAACCGTAACAGCAATCGCATCGCGTCCTGAAACGGTGCAATGCATTTCCAAAAACGGCCTTGGCCTGTTTCTGTAAAGGAGTGAGACGATGGTACAACTGACCCTCCCCAAGAATTCCCGCATGACGACTGGCAAAACCTGGCCAAAGCCCGAAGGTGCGAACAACATTCGCAAATTCCAGATATATCGCTGGAACCCTGATGACGGCAAAAACCCGTCTGTGGATACCTATTGGGTGGATATGGACAACTGTGGTCCGATGATTCTGGACGCGCTGATCAAGATCAAGAACGAGATTGATCCAACGCTGACGTTCCGCCGTTCTTGTCGTGAAGGCATTTGCGGGTCTTGTGCGATGAATATCGACGGGATCAACACGCTTGCCTGTATCTATGGCATGGATGAAGTCAAAGGCGACGTTAAGATTTACCCGCTGCCGCACATGCCTGTAATCAAGGATTTGATCCCCGATTTGACGCATTTCTATGCGCAACATGCATCCATCATGCCGTGGCTTGAGACGAAAACAAACCGCCCTGCGAAAGAGTGGAAGCAGTCTATCGGAGATCGCAAAAAGCTTGATGGTCTGTATGAATGCGTGATGTGCGCATGCTGTTCAACGTCTTGCCCATCTTACTGGTGGAATGGTGATCGCTACCTTGGACCTGCGGCGTTGCTTCATGCCTATCGTTGGATCATCGATAGCCGTGATGAGGCGACGGGCGAGCGTTTGGATGAATTGGAAGATCCGTTCAAGCTCTATCGTTGCCACACGATTATGAACTGCGCCAAGACCTGTCCAAAGGGATTGAATCCGGCGCTCGCAATCGCAGAGATCAAGAAAATGATGGTCGAGCGCACTGTTTAAGCGCACGATTTTTCTAGAAAAATCGAAACAACCCGTCGTACTCTGGTGCGGCGGGTTTTCTTTTGATCCGTCCTCTTAAGGTCTCAAGGAGCAGATGATGCAAAGCCCACCCAGCGACGCGGATCAGCGGCGCAACATTAAACCTGTCATTTGCTATCCTGTAGATGGTCTGCCGCGACGCGATTTGCTGCTATATGCCAAAGCGCTTGAAGGAGCAGAGAAAATCGGTGAAACGCTCGTGCCGGCACGTGATGCGCGCATGTTTACTGTTCCTGCGGGACATTTTTTTCGTATGTCCTGCCCTGAAGGTCCGCAGGTTGGCGATCTCAATCTGTGGAATGCTGATGACATAACGGAACGGTTTTACACTGGAAAAACCCGAGCATTGCACGGCACGCATGTCACAACGGGGGAAAGCCTGTGGAGCTCCTTCCCTATGCTTCGCCCCATGGCAACAGTCACAACTGACACGCTTGGTTGGTATGGCATCGATCCCTTCGGTGGCTCTGTGCACGATGTAATTGGTACGCGCTGTGATCCGTATACGGGCAACTTGCTCTCTGGAACGCACTATCATCATTGCTGTCATTCCAACCTGACGCGTGCGTTGGCGGATCATCTCGATGTAGCGTTGAAAGAGGCGGAACCGCATGTTCATGACGTTCTCAATGTCTTCATGTGCACTGGTTTTACACGCGATACAGGGCAGTACTTCATGAAGGCCAGCCCTGTGCGGCAAGGCGATTATCTCGAACTGTTTGCAGAGATTGATCTGCTGGGCGCTCTCAGCGCTTGCCCAGGCGGAGATTGTTCAAGCGAGCATTCAAGCGACGAAGCGCAATGTCACCCGCTTTTGGTTGAGGTGTTCAAACCTGCGGTAGGTGCGCTGGACGGGTGGGAGCCGCCGCAACCAAACGGGTACGACGGCACGCATGGGCGTTAAGTGAAAGCGGCTTCCAACGCGATTTCAACCATCTCGCCAAAGCTTCGCTCGCGATCTTCGGACGGCAGCGCTTCGCCTGTGATCAGGTGATCGGAGACTGTCAGAACCGCAAGCGCGCGTGCATTGAAACGCGCGGCAAGTGTGTAGAGCTCGGCTGCCTCCATCTCGACACCAAGAATGCCATGGCGCATCATTTGCTCATTGAGATCAGGGCGTTCATCGTAGAAAACATCGGCAGAATAAATGCCACCAACGTGGGTCTTAGTGCCCTTTGCTTCAGCCGCATTCACAGCCGCTCGTAGCAGGCTCCAATCAGCGCAAGGCGCGTAATTCAGCTCTTTGAAAAACCCGAGTGAAGGTGTCGAAAGTGTCGAAGATGTCATCGCAATGATCACGTCGCGGATGCCAACATAAGGTTGCATCGCCCCGCATGATCCGATGCGGATCAGTGTTTTCGCGCCATAGTCTTTGAGCAATTCATTGGCGTAAATCGACAAAGATGGCATGCCCATTCCGCTGCCTTGGATCGTGACGCGATTGCCGTTCCAAGTGCCCGTAAATCCCAGCATCCCGCGCACTTCATTGACGAGTTCGACATCCTTCAAAAACGTCTCCGCCGCCCATTTGGCACGGTAGGGATCACCGGGCATCAGGACTGTTTCAGCGATTTGATCAGGTTTTGCACCGATATGAATGGTCATGATAACTTCCTAGCGTTTGTATTGCACAAAAACGGTTTTGCTCGCGATGCGATCATAAAGCTGTCGCGCTGTCGCGTTGAACTCTTGGGTCATCCAATAGACTGTTGGCGTTTCGCCTTGATCCGCAACGTCGTAGACATGTTCAATCAGCGCACGCCCGACACCTGTGCCGCGCACAGATGGATCCGCATAGAGGTCTTGCAGGTAGATAACGTCCTCAATCTTCCAATTATGCGGATGATAAATCCAATGAACGAGCCCTACAGGTGTACCGTCCAAGAGCGCCAAGGCCGCGCATTGAGCAGTGTTCGCAGGATCGAGGAGGCGTTCGAAAGTGGTCGCATAGACCTCCTCGCTCACCGAGCTTTCGTAAAATTCTAGATAGGCGGTCCAAAGACGGCGCCAATCGGCTTCATCACTTTGCTCAAGTGGGCGGATGATAAGGGATGTGTTCATGCGCTCGACGGTAAGTCCGCCGCGCGATAGCGTCAATCACTCAGCGGCAATCGGCGCGGGATCAGCCAGGGTGACAATGTCTTTCATGATCGCATTCAGTTCGAAATCTTTCGGCGTGTAGACCCGCGCGACACCCATTGCACGAAGGCGATCTGCGTCGTCATCGGGGATGATCCCGCCAACAATCACCGGCGTGTCACCAAGACCTGCCTCTCGCATGCGCTTCATCAAGTCTTCAACCAGCGGAATATGGCTGCCTGAAAGGATTGAGAGGCCAACAACATGCGCGCGGGTTTCCAACGCGGAGGCAACGAGTTCTTCAGGTGTGAGCCTGATGCCGTCATATTCAATGTCCATGCCGCAATCACGTGCGCGGAAAGCGATCTGTTCAGAGCCATTGGAGTGACCATCAAGCCCCGGCTTGCCGACGAGGAACTTCAGGCGACGACCCAGTTTGTCACTTACAACATTTACCGCATCACGGATGTCATCAAGGCCTTCGGTCTTGTTGGACACAGACGCAGACACGCCCGTCGGTCCACGATATTCGCCATGCACTGCGCGCATTTGTGCGGCCCATTCACCCGTCGTGACGCCAGCTTTCGCGGCTTGGATTGAGGCATGCATGACATTTTCGCCATTGCGCGCCGCTTCGCGCAACGCGGCTAGGGCGACTTGAACCGCGGCGTCATCGCGGCTTGAACGCCACTCTTCCAGGCGCGCTATTTGTTCATCTTCTACGGCTGGATCAACAACCATGATGCCGCCGTCTTCTGTTTGAAGCGGTGATTGCTCACCTTGCTGCCACTTGTTCACGCCAACAACGATGGTCTCATTGCGCTCGATCTTGTTAAGGCGGTCCGCGTTGGAATCCACCAAGCGCGATTTCATATAATCAATTGCGTCTATCGCGCCGCCCATGGAACCGAGGTTGGCAAGCTCTGCGCGCGCGCCCGTTTTGAGCTCCTCAACCTTGCGATCCACAGCGGGGTTTTGATCGAAGAGGTCGTCGAACTCCAACAAATCCGTTTCATAGGCTAGGATTTGCTGCATGCGCATGGACCATTGCTGATCCCAAGGGCGCGGCAGACCAAGGGCTTCGTTCCAAGCGGGCAGTTGTACAGCGCGGGCGCGGGCGTTTTTCGACAAAGTCACTGCGAGCATCTCAAGAAGGATGCGGTAGACGTTATTTTCTGGCTGTTGCTCTGTCAGACCGAGCGAGTTCACTTGAACGCCATATCGGAAACGACGCATCTTGGGGTCTTCAACACCATACCGCTCTAGACAAATCTCATCCCAGAGATCAACAAACGCGCGCATTTTGCACATCTCGGTCACGAAACGGATACCTGCATTCACAAAGAATGAGATACGACCCACAAGCGTCGGGAAATCTTCGGCTGGAACTCGCGGGCGCAGTTCATCGAGGACGGCAGTAGCAGTCGCCAGAGCAAACGCGAGTTCCTGTTCCGGTGTCGCGCCTGCCTCTTGCAAGTGGTAAGAACAGACGTTCATTGGGTTCCACTTTGGGATGTTCGTGTAGCAATATTCAGCCACGTCCGCGATCATTTTGAGCGAGGGCTTCGGGGGGCAAATGTAGGTGCCACGCGATAGGTATTCCTTGATCAGATCGTTCTGCACCGTGCCTTGCAGCTTGGAGGCATCCGCGCCTTGTTCTTCGGCAGCAGCGACATAAAGCGCCAGCAACCAAGGGGCCGTCGCGTTGATTGTCATGGATGTGTTCATGTCCTCTAGAGGGATGTCATCAAACAATGTGCGCATGTCGCCCAAATGACAAACAGGCACGCCAACTTTGCCGACTTCGCCGCGCGCGAGTACGTGATCACTGTCATAGCCTGTTTGCGTGGGCAGATCGAAAGCCACAGACAGGCCCGTCTGACCCTTCGCCAAATTGCCGCGATAGAGTGCGTTTGACGCTTTCGCTGTTGAGTGGCCAGCATAGGTCCGAATGAGCCAAGGGCGATCTTTTTTCACAGCATTCGATGTGTCGGTCATAGCGGCCCTCATGAATCATCTTGGTAATTTTATTACGTTTGAAGATATGTATATGTAATTTTGCGCAAGTGTCAATTCGCTGCGTTGCGGCATTTCATTGGCTAAAGTGAGAGTATGAAACGCATTTCAGTCGCAGTGGAAAATCCAAAGAGATGTTTGAGCGGGCCAAGTGACTGGGTTTTGCCTGTAACAAAGCCTTCGCGTTCATAAAGCGCCTTAGCACGGGGATTGCTGTCGATCACATCGAGGCGGACATCGTCGCAGTTTTGTGCGCTTGCCTCGTCTTTGATCGCACGCAAAAGCGCAGTGCCTAGCCCCATGCCCTGAGCTTCGCGGGTGACGCAGATGCCATCCATCAACAAAGTGCCGCTTTCGAGATTTCGCTCAAGAACAGAAAGCAAAGCCGCGTGCCACGTTGCGCCCAAAAGACCGTAAATTGCAGCGAGGTCGGAAAAGCCGCCGCCAATCAGCGCGCCCTCAGACGTTTTGTATCCAGCGATGCCTAGGAGTGCGCCTGTGTCACTGCGTGCACAAAGGGCGAAACGCGGATCTGCGACACGGGCCAGAAATGCGATGCCTTTCGTCATTGGACCAAGACCGAAGTTGAGTTTGCGCGCAAAGGCTTCCCAATAGAGCGCGGCGACTGCTGCGCGTTCGGTCTCGGCAAAGCCGGATGTGATGCGAATGGCAGACATGTCTCTTCAATCCTTAACTCGTTCCTAAGAATCATATTTACCCTCCACCGCCTTACTGCAAGGGTCGCGCCATGACGCAAACTGTAGAAATGCCCATTTGGTTCTTTAGCCTGATCCTGCTTTTTGCGGTCGTTACCTTTGCGTCGCATTTCCTATTTCCATCTGTGCGTTGGTTTTTCCGTCGTCGGATGGAACGTGTCGTAAAACGTGTGAATGAACGGCTTGAGCGTCCGATTGAACCATTCAAGCTGGCGCGGCGCTACGACATGATTCAGCGTTTGATCTATGATCCAGATGTGAGCCAAGCGATTGCAGATCATGCGCGCCGCAATGGCGTTCCTGAGAATGTGGCGTTTGAGCAAGCACGCAAATATGCGCGCGAGATTGTGCCGTCGTTTAGTGCCACAGCGTATTTCGGGTTCGCAATTCGGATTGCCCGGGGGCTCAGCAACGCGCTTTACCGTGTTCGACTTGGGTATCATGATGATGCAGGTCTCAGCGCGTTGGACAAAGACGCAACAGTGGTGTTCGTGATGAACCATCGCTCCAACATGGACTACGTCTTGGTCACTTATCTTGCAGCAGAGCGTTCAGCGCTGGCCTATGCGGTCGGTGAGTGGGCGCGCGTTTGGCCGCTTAGTCGTTTGATCAAAGCAATGGGCGCCTATTTTATCCGCCGCAAATCGCGTGGCGATCTCTATCGCCGTGTCCTCGCGCGCTACGTTCATTTGGCGACGCAAGCGGGCGTGACGCAGGCGATGTTCCCCGAGGGGGGCTTGTCGTTGGATGGCAAGCTCGCGCCGCCAAAGTTGGGATTGCTCAAATATATCACTGACGGTTACGAGGAAGAAGGCCGAGAAGTACTCTTTGTACCCGTCGCGTTGAACTATGACCGCGTGCTTGAGGATCGCATTTTGATGGCGGCTGATGCAGCGGGCACGCGTCGCTTTCGGGCGCGGATCAGTGTTGTCGCAGGTTTCTTCGTGAAACAAATTTGGTTGCGTTTGAGCGGCAGGTTTCATCGTTTTGGCTATGCAGCAGTCAGCTTTGGTCCCGCTGTGTCCTTGCGCGCGCATGTTAAGACGCATGGTGCGCCGGATGCCGAAAGCCTTGCAAAGGAATTGATGGAGCAGATCGCAGAAATTGTCCCTGTGGTGCCTGTTCCCTTGCTGGCTTCCGTCATGCAAGACCGCGAGAGTATCGCCAAGGCGGACTTGGCCGGTTTGATGCAAGCAGAGCTCGACCGCATGAAAAGCGCGCATGTGCATATGCCGCGCGGTGAAATCAGCTACACAGCAGAGATTGCTCTAAAACATTTGAGCGAACGCAAGATTTTGCGAAGCGAAGGCGAGCGCATCGTGGTCGATGAAGCACAGCGATTTGCGCTGCGATACTATGCCAACAGCATCGCGCATCTCAAAACTTAAGAATGCGCGCGCAGCATAATGCTGCGACTGCTGGGTTATAAAATTACAAAAAGTGACTTTCTAGAGTTGCATTGTTGCTTTTGCGTCTCTACTCAATCTTAGAAGCGACGATTCTGCGTTGCGGCAAATTGAAATTACAGGAGGCCAACATGGCTCTGGACACAGAAACTGGGATTATCGCTTACGATGCACCTGAAAAGGACCTGTACGAGATGGGTGAGATGCCGCCTCTCGGATTTGTCCCAAAGTCGATGTATGCATGGGCCATTCGCCGCGAGCGTCACGGAGAGCCGGATACGGCGATGCAGCAAGAGGTGGTTGATGTTCCCACGCTTGATAGCCACGAAGTGCTCGTTCTCGTTATGGCAGCAGGTGTGAATTACAACGGTGTTTGGGCAGCCCTTGGTCAGCCGATCTCCCCGTTTGACGGGCACGGTCAGCCGTACCACATCGCGGGTTCCGATGCTGCGGGCATCGTTTGGGCTGTTGGCGATAAGGTGAAGCGCTGGAAAGTTGGTGACGAAGTTGTCGTGCATTGCAATCAAGATGATGGCGATGATGAGCACTGTAATGGTGGCGATCCAATGTTTTCCACGTCGCAGCGGATTTGGGGCTACGAGACGCCTGATGGCTCGTTCGCACAGTTCACGAATGTTCAAGCTCAGCAGTTAATGCCGCGTCCAAAGCATCTAACGTGGGAAGAGAGCGCTTGCTATACGCTGACACTTGCCACTGCTTATCGGATGTTGTTTGGCCATGAGCCACATGATCTCAAGCCAGGCCAGAACGTTCTTGTTTGGGGGGCTTCCGGTGGTCTTGGCTCTTACGCGATTCAGCTCATCAATACAGCGGGTGCAAATGCCATTGCGGTGATCTCTGATGAGGACAAACGTGATTTCGTTATGGGCCTTGGTGCAAAAGGCGCGATCAACCGCAAAGATTTCAGCTGCTGGGGACAGCTCCCAACGGTGAACACGCCTGAGTATGCTACGTGGTTCAAAGAAGCGCGTAAGTTCGGAAAAGCAATTTGGGATATAACAGGCAAAGGCGTGAACGTTGATATGGTGTTTGAACACCCTGGCGAAAGCACTTTCCCGGTATCGTCGCTCGTTTGTAAAAAAGGCGGGATGGTCGTGATTTGTGCGGGCACCACCGGCTTTAATTGTACGTTTGATGTGCGTTACATGTGGATGCACCAAAAGCGTTTGCAAGGTAGCCACTTCGCTCATCTCAAGCAAGCATCTGCTGCGAACCACCTCATGGTTGAGCGTCGTCTTGATCCATGCATGTCAGAAGTTTTCGAGTGGGACGCGTTGCCCGCGGCGCATATGAAGATGCTGCGCAATGAGCATAAGCCAGGCAATATGGCTGTGCTTGTGCAGTCGCCAAAGACAGGTTTGCGGACATTTGAAGATGCATTAACCGCGAAATAATCCCCAACTGTTTCCACAATGGAAACAACAGCACCCGCGAATCACATTTGTGTTCGCGGGTGCTTTGCTTTTGAGCAGCACTTCTAACGCTTCCAATGTATTAAATTTAGCGGCCTCGCTATTTCTGGGGAGTTGTTTTCCGCGAATACCGAATATTAATCCACTCATGTTAGGGTTGTGTTAATCTTTCATTAACCCCTAAAGGCGAGTGTCATCATGAATAATAATTGGATATTGGACGTTCTGACAGATCTAAAGAAATTCGCGTCTCTCAATGGCCTCTCAGCCTTGGAGCGGGAACTCGATAGCACGCATAGCGTTGCATCTGCGGAATTGGACACGATGATGGAAAGGCCAATCCTTGGCTCAAAATTGGCACCAAGTGGACGTGGACCGCAACCTGGCAGCGCTCGAACGCGCAGCAGGGCTTGAAGACCTTCAAGCAGTCATTGTTGATCTATGTGAAGCCTACCGTATTAACCATATGGTTTATCATTGGGTGAACAGCCAAGGGGACCAATACGGCTGTGGCACCTATTCCCCCGCCTGGGTCGCACGCTACATCGAGAAAGAGTATTTGCGGGTCGATCCTGTGATTCTAGGCTGTAACCAGCGATTTCACCCCGTTGACTGGAAGCGGCTAGATTGGTCCTCAAAAGCGGCACGCTTGTTTCGCAGTGAGGCAATTGAATACGGCGTAGGAAATCAGGGTTTTTCGATTCCTATGCGCGGGCCAAATGGGCAATACGCCCTCTTTACTGCGTCGCATTCTTGCTCGGATGACGAGTGGCAAGTGTTCAAGAACCAGCATCGCAGACCATTGATATTGCTCGCGCATTTCTTCAATCAAAAGGCATTGGAATTTGAACCTGAACGCGTTCCAGAAGCGTCGCGCACACTTTCACCTCGTGAAGTGGACGCGATGACGTTCCTCGCTATGGGTTACAATCGTGCCAAAGCGGCAGATACGATGGAAATTTCCGAGCACACTTTGCGCGTTTATATTGAGTCTGCGCGCTTCAAATTGGGTGCAGTAAACACCACCCACGCAGTTGCCCGCGCTATGAGCCGAGGGTTGATTGTTGTTTAAACCCAAAGACACCGCGCGCTCTGTTCACATCCGTTAAAGCCAAGGTCGTCATCGTCCATCGTTACACAGATGGGGACGACAAAAATGATCAGATATCTATATGCAGACGAGCTAGAGGCATTGCCAGAGCTGAAAAAATCCATGTTTCAGGATCGCGCTGACCAATTCAAAACACGCCTTGGTTGGGACGTTACAGTTAATGAGGATGGTTTTGAACGTGATGAATATGACGATTTTAACCCGCTTTATGTGATCTATCAGCAAGCTGACGGCTCGCATGGTGGATCAATGCGCATGTTGCCAAGCACCGGACGCACAATGGTGAATGAACATTTTTCGGACATTTTGGGCGGCGGTGATGTGCGAAGCCCTGAAATTTGGGAATGCACGCGTTTTTGTCTGTCTCGAACGGCACAGCCACGCACGGCTGCGGCGCTGATGCTTGCGGGCGGCGAGATTATGGAGAACTTCAATGTGCGCCATTTCGTGGGTGTGTTTGATGCACGCATGGTACGCATCTATCGCATCATTGGTGCAAGTCCAGAGGTCTTTGGCAGCACGGGTGAAGGGCGCGCAAAGATCAGCGTTGGGCTATGGTCGTTTACGGCCGAAGCGCGGATGCGCGTTTCTCAAAAGGCAGGGATTTCGCCAGCTCTTTCGCGACTTTGGTTCGAGCGGACCTTTGGTTCCGAGCAGCTTGCACTCGCACAAATCGCATGAACCGCGCAAACCAACGCTGGTGATTTGTCAGGGGCGCAGATACCTTGAGCCCCATGACTTTACCCGCTCTCACGCTCTCCGAAGACCAAGCGGCCGCCTTTGATGCGGTGACCGATATGCTGCGCTCTGCGGGGATCGACTTGGAAGATTCCTTGCTCATGCCGCCACAAGGACCAGAGCAAAGCGTGATGGCATTGATTGGCAAAGCAGGGTCAGGCAAAACGCTGCTGTTGGCCGAGCTTTATAAAGCGCTGGAAGCGGCTGGCGTGGGCATTGTCTCAGGCGAATACGAGAGCCGAAAAAAGAAAGACAAACGCACGCTCGCGATTTTGGCACCGACCAATAAGGCGGCTTTTGTTCTGCGTATGCGCGGCGTTCCTGCCACGACGATCCACCGCATTTTATACACGCCCGTGTATGATCCAGAGTATGAGAAAGTTGCGGAATGGCTTGCTGGAAATGGTGAACGCCCGAGCATCGAAGGGCTAACCGACGAAGCGCTGGATCGTGCGATGGCCTTTTATCAAACCAACAAATCGGTTCCCGGTGCTTTGGCGACAGCGGGCTTGCGTGGCTCGGATTTCATCACAGGCTGGAAGCGTCGCGAAGATCCGCTCGATATTGGGTTTGTCGATGAATCCTCGATGTTGGATGAAAAGCAATTCAATGATCTTAAAGAGATTTTCCCGACTTTAGTGTTGTTTGGTGACCCTGCGCAACTTGCGCCAGTGAACCAGTCTGGCGGGATGGTGTTTGATAGCTTAACAGGCCCACGCAAACTGGAACTGAGCCGTATTCACCGTCAAGATGCCGACAATCCTATCCTTGATCTGGCCCATGCGCTGGCCGATCCACAGCTCGATTTTCAGAGTTTCGAGAAAATGGTAGAAGAGGCGTCGCGCAAAGATGATCGCGTGGTTTGGGGGCAGCGGGTCGAGGTCGATCTGATGGCGCGCTCTCCTGTATTGGTGTGGCGCAACGCGACGAGGATCAGGTTGATCAATGCATTCCGCTCTGTTCATGGCGCGCCAGATGACGCCTTGCTGGAGGGTGAACCGCTGATCTGTGATGGAATCGAGTTGCCGCTCAAGCATCGCAAAAAGCGGCTTGATCTGGAAGCGCGCGGACTTATCAAAGGGGCGCAGGTCATTTATCTCGGACCCGGACGAAAGCCCGGGTTTTCGCGACTTCACGTGATTGGCGCAGAAGATCCCCAGGTGTCTGCGGCTTCGATCGTTAAGATCGAGATGCCGGACGAAGAAGAACCGTTCATTCCCTTTGCAGCCCGCATGGGCGCGACGTTTTTGCATGGTGCAGCGGTGACAATTCACAAAGCGCAGGGCAGTCAATGGGACACCGTTCAAGTGTTTTCGCCTGATTTGTTTGTAGCTGCGCGTATGGGGCGCGTTGAAGCTGGGCAACCATTGTGGAAGCGCTTGGCCTACGTCGCGATAACACGTGCGCAGGAACGGCTGATTTGGGTGACACGCAATCGTTTATCGCGCCCGAGCGGTGCTTTGCGTGTGGATGATTTGCGTGCAGCGCCTGCGGCACCACTGACTTTGGAGACGGAAGAGATATGAAGAGTATTTTGATCACTGGAGCGAGTTCTGGCATTGGTCTTGCGACCGCTGAGTTGTTCCTGAACGAGGGCTGGTGCGTTGGATTGTTGGCGCGGCGTGAAGAACTGCTCGAGGATGTCGCGTCCCGTTATGACACGGCAGTCGCACTGCCTGCGGATGTGACGGATGAACTGGCGGTACAAGAGGCCGTTGCAGGCTTTGCGGATGTCGCAGGTCGTTTAGATGTTTTGTTCAACAATGCGGGCATGTTTGGCAAACAGGCAGAAATTGATGAAATCAGCTATGCGGATTGGCGCGCAGTGGTTGATGTGAATTTGCATGGCATGTTTTTGGCGGCGCAGGCGGCTTACGGGCAAATGAAGAAACAAGACCCGAAGGGTGGGCGGATCATCAACAACGGGTCCATTTCAGCACATAGCCCGCGTGAAAACTCGATTTCTTATACAGCAACAAAGCACGCGATTACGGGAATGACAAAGACGTTGTCTTTGGATGGACGCGCGCATGATATCGCTTGTGGACAGATTGATATTGGCAACGCACGCACAGCTTTGGTGACCGAGTTGGATGAGCGCCGTGCGATGAATGGTTTTGAGCCATTGCCGTCGATGGATGTTGGTGAAGCGGCGCGTGCGGTTTTGCATATGGCGAATTTGCCGCCTGAAGCGAATGTGCAGTTTATGACGATTATGGCGAGCAAGATGCCCTTTATCGGGCGTGGGTAGGGGGCCAGCCCCCGTCGGCCTTGCCGACTCCCCCGAAGTTTATTCGGAAAGATGAAGCCTAATTGCGGCGCAGACCTGTGAAGATCGCAGAAGCTGCCCAGCCGGAGAAGATTGCGATGGCAAGCGAGAGCAATCCGTAGATAAGCGGTTGCTGACGTGAAAGTGTGTAGAGCCAACGTTCTAGCCCGACTTTGCGCACATCGATCAGTGTTTCATACTCAGAGACGACTTTGCCTGAACGTGTGAGGTAGATGCGCGTGCGATATTCGCCTTCGGTCAGGTTTGCTGGCATCGCGATGGACGTCTTAAAGAGTGTTTCTTCGGAGAACTCGACATCGCCTTCCAGCAATTGAAACAGCTTGTTGGCTTTGCGCACGCGGATCACGGCTTCGGTAAAGCTCTGTGAATCAGCGACCGTCATTGGCGCACCAACAGAACGGATCGCACTGGGGATTGAGATTTTATAGCGCAAATCCTCAGTCGAGCTAAGCACTTCATCAAAAGGAGCGCTGGTTGCGACAGCATAAAAGCTGGGGGCAGCATCGACTTCGACGGAATCCGTGTTGATCCAAATGCCAAAACGTTTTTCTTTGCGGCGCACCGTGAGTGGCTCGGAGGGGCCTTGGATCGCCACGATTACTTGTAGCGGATCGCCTGCTGGGATCGCTTCTTCGCGTTTAACAGCCCCGAAGATGAAGATTTCCGAGCCATCGAAATTCGCGGTGATCGCGACTTCGGTTTGGGACATGCCAAGCACAACTTCTTCCGCTTTTGCGGGTAAAGCGAGCGCAAGAAACAGGACCATGAAACGCAGCATCAGTGGCCCCCCGCCGCGCCGAGCGAGTAAAGCTCAGACGGCATCACAAGGAGGTCGAATGCAAGCTTGCCACAGACCGCAAGCACCATGATGGCGAGCAGGATGCGGAGTTGTTCAGCTTTAAGCTTGGTGCCGATACGCGTACCGACTTGCGCGCCAAAAACACCGCCAACGAGCAAAAGAACCGCGAGCACCATATCAACGGTGAAGTTGGTTGTCGCGTGCAAGAGCGTGGTAAATGCGGTGACAAAGATGATCTGAAAAAGCGAGGTTCCAACGACAACTTTCGTCGGCATGCCAAGCAGATAGATCATCGCGGGAACCATAATGAAACCACCGCCGACACCCATGATCGCTGCCAAAACACCAACAGCGACACCCACGATTAGGGGTGGAATGACGGAGATGTAGAGTCCGGAGGTGCGAAAGCGCATCTTGAAAGGCAGTGCATGAATCCAGCCGCGCTGCTTGCGCTTTGGCGCTTTGCCCGGTTTTTTGGATTTGCGGATCGCATTCAGGCTCTCGACGAACATCAAAGCGCCAATAATGCCTAAAAAAAGCACATAGCAGAGTTTGACAAGCAGATCGACTTGGCCCTGTGCTTTCAAATAGTTGAAGACCAGAACGCCCAAAGCAGCGCCCACAAGGCCGCCTATCAAAAGGACAGTTCCCATCCTGAAATCAACGGTCTTGCGTTTCACATGCGCGAGCACGCCAGAGAATGAGGATGCAACGATCTGGTTGGCTTCTGTCGCAACAGCAACCGCAGGCGGGATGCCAATAAAAAACAACAGCGGCGTCATTAAAAAGCCGCCACCGACGCCAAACATACCTGACAGAATGCCCACAATCCCGCCGAGACCCAAAAGGAGAAACGCGTTTACCGAAACTTCGGCGATGGGAAGGTATATTTGCATGAGGCTCCTTAAACCCATGAACCAGCCCTTGGCAAGTCAGCTCAAAGGTTCACTCGCTTTAGGACTGATGTTTCTCGTTGAACTGGACCTATTAGCGCTCTTTTACATAGGGCTCTCCGCCTGCACGGGGGGGAACCGCCTTGCCCACGAAACCCGCAAGGATCACCACTGTTAAGATGTAGGGCAGGGCATCCATGACTTGAACAGGCACTGTAAATGCACCGAGATCAATATTTTGATAGCGCAAGGCGATGGCCTGCAAGAAGCCAAAGAGCAGGCAGGCGCTCAGCGCATACCAAGGACGCCATTTTGCGAAGATCAGCGCCGCAAGCGCGATGAAGCCACGACCTGCCGTCATGTCTTTGACAAAACCCGCTTGCAGTCCAGTGGCCAGATAGGCTCCTGCGATGCCACAAAGTACACCACAGATCGCCACCGCAGCAAAACGCAGGCCAACTACCGACACACCAGCGGTATCAACCGCCGCGGGGTTTTCACCAACCGCGCGCAGACGCAGGCCAAAACGCGTGCGAAACAGGATCCACCATGTTGCAGGCACAGCAGCGAGAGCAACGTAGACGAGGATGGAATGACCGGAAATCAGTTCTGAATAGATCGGGCCAAGGAATGGAACATCGCTGAGCGCTTCTGCAAATGGCAGCTCGATTGGATTGAAACGGCCTTCACTCATCAGCGACGGCGTGCGCCCGCCCTGTTTGAACCAGCTTTGTGCAATCAAAACGGTCATACCAGCGGCAAGGAAGTTGATCGCAACGCCGGAAATCAGTTGGTTGCCGCGAAACGTGATCGAAGCGAGGCCGTGAATACCAGACAGGAAAAGCGACGCCGCGATACCTGCGAGCAAGCCAAGCCAGACAGAGCCTGTCATTGCCGCAATCGCAGCAGAGAAGAACGCGGCTGCGAGCATTTTACCCTCTAAGCCAATGTCGAAGATGCCTGCGCGCTCAGAAAATAGCCCTGCGAGACAAGCGAGCAAAAGAGGGGTCGCAAGACGAACAGTGCTATCGAGCACTTGGATAATGGTGAGAAAATCCATCATGCATCTCCCTTTCTAAACATCAGAAAGAGCTTCTCGAGCGGCATGCGCACCATATTATCAAGCGCGCCGGTAAACAGGATGACCAGCGCTTGGATCACGACGATCAACTCGCGCGGAATGGATGTCCAAAGCGCCAGTTCTGCGCCACCTTGGTACAGAAAACCGAACAAAATCGCGGCTAGGAACACGCCAAAGGGATGTGAACGTCCCATGAGTGCCACAGCGATTCCGATGAAACCCGCCCCTTCAGTCGAGTTCATGATCAGTCGTTCGCCTTCCCCCATGACATTGTTGATTGCCATCATGCCAGCTAGTCCGCCTGAAATGAGCATCGCGACAACTGTGATTTTGACTGGGCTGATACCTGCATACTTCGCACCAGATTCAGAGTGCCCGAATGCGCGGATTTCATAGCCAAGACGGGTGCGCCAGATCAGGAAGTAGACCGCAACGCAGGCGATAATTGCTACAATGAGCGAAACATTCGCAGGGGCCGCTTTGGAAAACGCGATACCGAAAGGTTCCAAGATATCGTGCAGCGTTGGCAGATGCGTCGTCTCAGGAAACTTAGCAGTCGCGGGGTCCATCGACCCTTTCGGGCGCATGACATTAACCAGCAAGTAGTTAAGCAAAGCGGCGGCGATGAAGTTAAACATGATCGTGGTAATCACGATATGACTGCCGCGCTTTGCTTGTAAATACGCGGGCAAAAACGCCCAAGCCGCACCGAAGGCAGCAGCCGAAAGGGTCGCAAAGATAAGCGCCAAGGACCAATGCGGCCACGGCATGTACAGGCAGACAACGGCGACACCAAGTCCGCCGAGCATCGCTTGCCCTTCACCGCCGATGTTGAACATGCGCGCATGGAACGCGACTGCGACGGCAAGGCCGGTGAACATAAAGTTCGTCGCATAATAGAGCGTGTAGCCCCAGCCGTAAGTGCTCCCGAGTGAGCCTTGCACCATCAATTTGACAGCTGCGACAGGATCTTCCCCAATAGCCACAATCACAAGCGCAGAGAGAATTGCGGCAAGCAATAGCGAGATAATCGGAACGAGGACCGCGTCGGCCCATGCTGGCATTTTTTCCATTATGCAGCTTCCTCTTCAACGACACCGGCCATCATCAGACCCAGCTCTTTTTCATCAGTTTTTGCAGGATCACGAAAGCCCATAAGTTGCCCATCGAACATCACGGCAATGCGGTCGGACAAAGCGAAAATTTCATCAAGCTCGACAGAGACCAGCAAAATGGCCTTACCTTGATCGCGCAGAGCGACGATCTGTTGGTGGATAAACTCAATCGCACCAATATCGACTCCGCGTGTGGGTTGACCGATCAGAAGCAAATCAGGATTGCGTTCGATCTCTCGCGCTAAAACAATCTTTTGTTGATTGCCGCCAGAGAAATTCTTGGCGGTGAGCTTCGGATTAGGTGGCCGCACATCAAAGCGCTGCATCTTGCCTTCGGTATCTGCGCGAATCGCGGCGTTATTCATCAAGATACCCGATTGATAGGCAGGATCACGGTGATAGCCAAAAGCGGTGTTTTCCCAAGCCATGAAATCCATGATCAGACCTTCGCGTTGACGATCCTCTGGCACATGCGCAATGCCGCGCGCTCGGCGGGATTGCCCGTCAGAGGAATTGCCAGTGAGATCAATGTCTTGCCCATTCACGCGAATAACGCCTGTACCGGAAGTGATCCCGCCGAGCACTTCGAGCAGCTCAGATTGGCCGTTGCCCGCAACACCCGCGATCCCAAGGATTTCACCCGCTTTCACATCGAGCGAAATGCCTTTGACCCGCTCAACACCTTTTTCGTCTACAACGCGCAAGTTCTCAACTTCGAGCACTGTCTGTTTTGGGGTCGCAGGGACTTTGTCCACTTGCAACAACACCTTACGGCCCACCATCAACTCTGCCAATCCAGCAGGGGAGGTCTCAGACGTCTTCACAGTTGCCGTCATTTCACCACGACGCATGACGCTCACTGTGTCGGTCGTATCCATGATCTCGCGCAGCTTGTGGGTGATCAGGATGATCGTCTTACCCTCTTCGCGCAAACGGTTCAGGATGCGGAACAATTGGTCCGCTTCGGCAGGGGTCAACACGCCTGTGGGTTCATCAAGGATCAAAATATCCGCTTGGCGATAGAGCGCTTTGAGGATTTCGACACGCTGCTGATGGCCCACGCTCAGGTTTTCGACAATCGCGTCAGGATCAACGTCCAAGCCGTACTCAGACGCCAAGTCCGTCAACGACTGGCGCGCTTTCGCGAGGGATGGCCGCAACATTGCGCCGTCTTCTGCACCTAAGATGATATTCTCAAGCACCGTGAAATTTTCGACCAGTTTGAAGTGCTGGAACACCATTCCGATCCCCGCTGCAATCGCCGCTTGGCTGTCAGGGATCAAAGTCTTTTTGCCGCTAATAAAAATCTCGCCCTTATCCGCTTTGTAAAAGCCATAAAGGATGCTCATCAGCGTTGATTTGCCCGCGCCATTTTCACCGATAATCCCGTGGATCGTACCGGGCATCACGCGGATGGAGATATCTTTGTTGGCTTGAACAGGTCCAAACGCCTTGGAAATCCCTTTGAGTTCAATGGCTGGAGAAATGTCGGCGGCAGTGTTCATTACTCTGGTGCTCCAGTGCCAACAAAGCCGATCATGCGCGCGATTTTGTCGCCGTCCATGTCCGCGAAATACTGGCCGTGCTGCACCATTTCTTTGCCGTCCGGCCCCATACCGCCAAACGCGACTGTCGCGCGGTGACTGTTCCCGATCGTGCTGAGGTTTACGACCTTAGCTGTCCATCCGGGCGCACCTGCGCTGAACATGTTGACGTAGCCCGCTATCGCCGCTGGGCCTGAAAGCGCTTCAGGAGAACGCGGGTCAGCATATGTACCATCCGCAGTGAATGCAGCGGCAATTGCCTCGGCACGTGGCGCGTCATCGCTCATGCCCCAAGCCTCGAAAAATGTGGTTATGCTGTCGCTCATCTGATCTCTCCCAAAATCGTATAAATCAAAAAGGCCGCGCCACTTTTGTGCGCGGCCTTTCTAGTCTTGCGTACCAGTTAAGCTTAGAAGCTTAGCGCTGGGCAGCTGTCGTCGGACATGTAGTCGTGGACCATCAGCTCGCCGGAAGAGATCTTCGCAGCCGCATCATCAACCATTTTCTGCATGTCAGCAGACACGAGGGACGCGTTGTTCTCATCCATCGCGTAACCGATGCCGCCATTGGCGATACCCATGACGTTAAAGCCTGTTTCCATGTCAGGACCGTCTGTCATTGCCTGATACACAGCGTTATCAACACGCTTCATCATGGATGTCAGAACTTTGCCCGGGTGCAGGTAGTTCTGGTTGGAATCGACGCCAATGGACAAGATGCCCTCATCCGCTGCTGTTTGAAGAACACCAACGCCTGTGCCGCCTGCCGCTGCATACACAACGTCCGCGCCTTGGCTGATCTGTGCTTTCGTCAACTCGGAACCCTTTACCGGATCATTCCAAGCTGCAGGTGTCGTGCCTGTCATGTTTGCAACAACTGTCGCGTCTGCGTTTGCCGCCATGACACCCTGTGCGTAGCCACAAGCGAACTTGCGGATCAGTGGGATGTCCATGCCGCCAATGAAGCCAACTGTGTTGGACTTGGACGCCATCGCAGCCATCATGCCGACGAGGTAGGAACCCTCATGCTCGTTGAAAACAACAGAGCGCACGTTTGGCTGATCAACAACCATGTCGATGATCGCGAACTTAGTGTCAGGATAGTCAGGCGCAACTTCAGCCAAAACGTTGCCAAAGGCGAAACCGGTCATGACGATCGGGTTAGAACCTGCTTCTGCGAAACGACGCAGTGCTTGCTCACGCTGAGCTTCAGACTGAAGCTCGATCTCGCGGAATGTGCCGCCTGTTTCTTCTGCCCAACGCTGCGCGCCAGCAAACGCGGATTCGTTAAAGGATTTGTCGAACTTGCCACCAAGATCGAAGATCATCGCAGGCTCAGCGACGAGCGTTCCGGCTGAAAGTGCCAGAGCAGCAGCGCCGCCTAGAATTTTGTGCATTACAGACATTGAAGTCTCCCAGTTGTTTTTGTGTGAGGGCGTTGAATTGGTAACAGGCCAATTCACACCGTGCGCGAGAGGTCGCGCGCTCATTGCGGGATTAGGGCGCACAGAGCGGACGGGGTCAACCGATTCTTAATGTTTTTGATTGGCAGAGAGCGTCTGTTGGTCTTGACTTAACGTCAGTGGATGCAGGGCCGAAGCATCTTTTTTCAGATGCTTTTCGACATGAGCAAAGCATCAGCACGTTGCCCGTTTTTAAGGCGGTAATATTTCGCACGCACCCCGTCGAGTTGCCAACCCGCTTTAGTGTAGAGCGCAATTGCCGGAGCGTTGTGCGCGGCCACCTCAAGCAGCAGTCGCGTGCAGTCGCGTTCACGTGCAAGAGTTTCGAATTGATCCAGCATCATGCGCCCGCATCCCTTACGTTGATATGAAGGATCAGTCGCGATTTGCAACAATTCGGCTTCGTCCAACGTTACACAACCAAGGGCAAACGCATGCGGATACGTCGCCAAAATTGCACCGGGTTGCGCAAGTTGCTGTTCAAAACTGCGCGCGCTCCAAGGGCTTTCACTCGCTTTTGCGTGCAAAACTTCCAGTTCGATTGGCGTCACGGCACAATCCGTGGCGGTGCATCGCGCGCTGGGGCCGCATCTGCGGACTTGATGTAGAGCGGCGCGGGCCTTGGATGTGCTTCACCAATCTGCATCGCCGCAAGTCTTGCGATTGTTGCTGCAGGGTTGAAGTCTTCGGGCTCAAACACAAGCGGCTGGCCGAGCATTTGCGCGTGATCAAGCGCAATCAAGCGCGGCTCTTTATCGGTCTCTTTGACATAAACCTTGTCTTGCGGAGCAGAAACGCAAGGCACGCCAGCCTCACCAAACGCTGACTTAATCACATCAAACCGGTTCACCCCAATTGCAGGGATCCCCAGCCCCAGCGCAAGACCGCGCGCGGCACTGACAGACACACGGATGCCTGTGAAATTTCCAGGGCCCACGCCGACGCCAATGGCGTCAAGATCGCTCCATACATGAGTGTTTTGTGCCAAGAGTTCTTCAAGCAACACCATCAGGCGCTCCGCTTGTCCGCGCGACATCTCTTCCCGCGCGGTTGCAATAATTTCGCCGTCTCGCAAAAGCGCTGCCGCTACGTGCGCTGCACTCGTATCAAAGCCGAGAACAATCATTCCCAATCACTTAGACAGCGACGGGGCGCACTTCGGTAACTTCGGGAATGTAGTGGCGCAACAGGTTTTCGATGCCCATTTTCAACGTCAAAGTAGATGATGGGCAACCCGCACAGGCGCCTTGCATGTGAAGATACACGATGCCGCGCTCAAAACCGTGGAATGTGATGTCGCCACCATCTTGCGCAACCGCTGGGCGGACGCGGCTATCCAGCAGCTCTTTGATCTGACCTACGATTTCACCGTCTTCGCCGGTATGTTCCGCATGACCAGAGTTCGGCTGAGCGGTATCGCCTGCCATTACAGCCGCGCCGGATTGGAAGTGCTCCATGATCGCGCCAAGTAGTGCAGGCTTAATGTGGTCCCACTCAACAGCGTCTGTCTTGGTGACGGTAACGAAGTCTGTTCCAAAGAACACACCACTTACGCCATCCACTGCGAAAATCCGTGCCGCGAGCGGGGAAACCTCAGCGCCGACAGCACTTGGGAAATCGGCTGTGCCCATCTCCAAAACCGTTTGACCGGGCAGGAATTTCAGTGTCGCTGGGTTGGGCGTGGATTCTGTCTGAATGAACATGGGCATCTCTCCGTCAATCTGCGCTAGATATGTGAAGCGCACAGCACTTTGTCAATGTTTAGAATAATTCTAAACTAGCTGGTGAGCTGGAGCAAGTCCCAACGATTGCCAAATGGATCGCGAAACACAGCGACACTGCCGTATGGCTCATGGCGTGGTTCTTCTTCAAAAAGAACGCCTGCCGCACTCATCCGCGCAAAGTCTGCGTCAAAATCATCTGTGTGCAAAAAGAACCCGACGCGCCCGCCTGTCTGATTGCCAATCGCTGCGCTTTGCGTATCACCGTTCGCTCTAGCAAGCAAAAGCCGCGTTTGAGCCCCTTTTGGTGCTATCAGCACCCAACGTTTTGTCTCGCTTTGCTGGGTGTCCTCGATCAGATCAAAGCCAAGTGTGTCGACATAAAACGCGATGCCAGCATCGTAGTCGGGCACGACCAAAGCCACGGCAGAAATATGCTGGCCCATCTATTATGTGATCGCTTCGAGGCGCTCTTTACTCAACTCGCCTGGAACAATCGTGATCGGAATATCGAGCGTACCTGAATTCTTGGTCAATTGCGTCACCAAAGGGCCGGGGCCCTTTTTGTCGGAACTCGCGCCAAGCACCAGAACCCCAACTTCGTCGTCATCTCTGCATTGTGCTAAAATTTGCTCGACCGGATCGCCCTCACGAATGACCAGTTCGGGGTCGACCCCTTGCTTATCGCGCATCCACTTCGCGAAGACCTCGAAATGCGCATGAATACGCTCCCGCGCTTCTTCGCGCATGATGTCACCAATGCCAATCCAGTGGTTAAACTCGTCCGGCGGGATCACCGACAGGATCTCTACGCCACCACCCGTATGAGCCGCGCGCATCGCTGCAAACCGCATTGCATTCAAGCATTCACGGCTATCGTCGAGGACTACCAGAAATTTCCGCATATCGTTGCTCCTTGCACGCTGCTCAGGATCATGACGCAAGGCATATGTCTGCGCAACGGCTTTTCGTCACAGCAATTAAAGCGGTTGGGACGCGGCCCAATCCCAATACATCTCGCGTGCGCGTTTGGTCATGGGACCAACTTGATACTGGCGATCTTCAAAGGCAGTCACGGGGGTGATCTTGCTCATATTGCCGCTCAGGAACACTTCATCTGCTGCGCTGAAATCCGCGAATGTCAGGACTTTTTCGTGCACTTTAACACCATCCTGTGCAAAATTCGCGATATGACGCGCACGGGTTATGCCTGACAAAAATGTGCCATTGGCAATCGGGGTAAAGACTTCGCCGTCTTTAACCATAAACACATTCGCAGTCGCGGTCTCTGCGACATTGCCCATCACATCCGCAACCAAAGCATTGCCAAACCCCTTGCTGCGCGCCTCTGCCAACATGCGGGCATTGTTGGGATAAAGACAGCCCGCCTTTGCATTCACGACATTGTCCTCTTGCACAGGACGTCGGAACCTTGTCGTACAAAGCGTAGTAGCGGCACTCTCAGGAGCCATCGGAATGGCCTCCAGACAGATGGCAAAACCTGTCCGGTTTTCACGCGGCACAATGCCCATTTCATCGCCGTCCAAGGCCCAATACATGGGACGAATATAAACCGCCTCTTCCGGGGAATAGGCTTTGAGCCCGTCGCGCACAATTTCCAGCATATCCTCAGTGGTGACCGTCGGTGTGATCATCAAAGCACTGGCAGACTGGTTCACACGAGCAAGATGCGGTTCCAGATCAGGAGCGCGGCCATTCACATAGCGCGCACCGTCGAATACGGTCGTTCCAAGCCACGACCCGTGATCCGCGGCGCGCATAATCTTGAGGTCTTCATCATGCCAAGCGCCTTCGTAAAACGTCCGAATTTTCGTTCCCGTTGCCATGATCTTCCTCTCTTCAAAAATATCCAAAAACCGCTCTGCCCCTTCAGGCAGAGCTTATAAAGCGCGCCCTTGGGCGCACTATGAGATCAAGAGCGGATCATGCCAACGATATCATAAGTTTTTTCCAGAATCGGAGTCGCAATCGCGCGCGCGCGGCCAGAACCTTCACCCAAAATACGATCAATCTCAGCCGGATCATTCATCAAACGCGCCATTTCGGTGCTGATCGGGGACAGCTTCTCAACTGCCAAGTCAACCAGCATCGGCTTGAATTCAGAGAACTGCTTGCCGCCAACGTCGCTCAAAACCGCATCCACATCCATGTCCGACAAAGCGGCAAAGATGTTTACCAGATTGCGCGCTTCGGGACGCTCGCTCAAACCCTCTACTTCGGAAGGCAAGGCATCCGGATCGGTCTTCGCCTTGCGGATCTTCTTGGCAATCGTGTCCGCGTCGTCGGTCATATTGATCCGTGATGCATCAGAGGGATCAGACTTTGACATCTTCTTAGACCCATCGCGAAGCGACATTACACGCGTCGCAGCACCCTCAATCACAGGCTCGGTCATCGGGAAAAAATCCACGCCGAAATCATGATTGAACTTTGCCGCGACGTCGCGGGTTAATTCCAAGTGCTGCTTTTGATCCTCTCCGACTGGAACATGCGTAGAGTGATAGATCAAAATATCCGCAGCCATCAGCGCAGGATAGCCGAACAATCCAAGGGATGCGTTCTCAGCATTCTTGCCCGCCTTGTCCTTGAACTGGGTCATACGCTTCATCCAGCCCATGCGGGCGATGCAGCTAAAGAGCCAGCCAAGCTCTGCGTGTGCACTGACTTGGCTTTGGTTGAACAGGATGGATTTGCTTGGATCAAGCCCAGCCGCAATATAGCCAGCAGCCAATTCGCGGGTGTTGTGGCGCAGATCAGCAGGGTCTTGCCAGACGGTGATGGCATGTAAATCGACCATGCAGTACAGCGTTTCAATGCCGCTTTCCTGCATATCGACAAAGCGCTTGATCGCGCCAAGATAGTTGCCAAGGGTCAGGCCGCCGGAAGGCTGAATGCCTGAAAAGACACGGGGTGTGTGGACCACCTCTGTCATGATAATTCTCCATCTGGAATTAAGGGTCTGGCTGATCTACCTAGGAGGGGCAGTATCGTCAAGTTAAGCAGGTTCCTCCATATGTCCGAAGATCACGATCATGAACCAGAGCTCATCTCTCCGGTGAACCCTTTGCCGCCCGTTGTGGTCGCGCTTTTCCTGATGATTATCGGGATTGAAGCAATTTTTTCGCTCGCTTCGCGTGGTTTGATTGGCGGGGCAGGCGGCATTGGTTGGCGTTTAGAGGCGCTGCAAACTTACGCGTTCTCGGGTCCGATTTTCGATTGGATGTGGAACAACAGCCAGTGGCCGACAGAACATCTGATCCGCTTTGTCAGCTATATGTTCGTGCACGGCAGCTTCATGCACGCGCTTTTCGTCTGCGTGATGCTCTTGGCGCTCGGCAAAATGGTGGGCGAGGTCTTCACGGGGTTCGCAACGCTCGCGGTCTTTATTGTCTCGGGCACCTTCGGCGCGCTTGCCTATGCGCTTCTGCTCGATGATCAAGCGCCGCTGATTGGTGGGTTCCCCGGTGTCTATGGCTTGATCGGTGCGTTCACATATTTGCTTTGGCTCAGGCTCGGGCAAATGGGTGCGCAGCAGGTACAGGCCTTTACGCTCATCGGGTTCTTGATGGGCATTCAGCTGATCTTTGGTCTGCTCTTTGGGGTGCAGAATGATTGGCTTGCGGACGTCGTCGGCTTCATCACAGGATTTGCACTGTCTTTCATCGTTAGCCCCGGTGGGTTCACACGCCTGCGCGAAAAGATGCGGCGCGATTAACGGCCCCTGCGCATCGCCCCTTTGAGTTCTGACAAACGGATCGCACCAATGAGATGCGCGATCAGAAAGTAACTGCCAATCCCGATCCCAACCAGAATGGCCAGCGCGAGGTAGCGCCAACCGGCCATACCAAGGAACGTAGACATCGAGGCACTCGCGCTCCAAAGAATTGTGCCCATGGCACCTGAAGCCACACAAATCCGCCAAATACGACGTCTCAGCTGCGCATCAAACCGCGCAACATCGCCCATCGGGCGCGTGCCGAGTGCAAGGCACAGCACCATGATCCAACCCGCAAACGTTGTCGCAATTGCAGGCGCAATCCAGCCGATATAGGGCGCAAGGCCAAAAGCAAGGACTGCGTTCACGAACATCGCGACAATGGCAAAACGGAACGGGGATTTCGTATCTTCGCGGGCATAGAACAGAGGTTGCAAAGTCTTTTGCAAAACGAATGCCGGGAGCCCGAGGCCATAGATTGCCACCGCGACCGCGATTGCGGCACTGTCGTCTGTCGTCATCGCCCCGCGCTCGAACAACACCCGAACAAGCGGCAACGGGATGACCATCAAAGCAACGGAAGCCGGGATTGTAAGGGCAAGTGAGATTTCAGTCGCGCGCGAAAACGCATCCTTGGCACCTGCGTCGTCACCAGATTGAAGGCGGCGCGCAAGGTCCGGCAAAAGAACGATACCAACAGCAATGCCTACGACGCCGAGGGGCAGTTGATAGAGACGATCCGCCGCAAAGAGCCAGCCGACCGCGCGATCAAAATAGCTCGCCACTTGCTGCCCGACGAGCAAGTTAATTTGCATCACACCACCTGCCATCGCCGCTGGAATAGCGATCTTGGTAAGGTGCTTCATATCAGGCGTGAACCGTGGGCGTTGTAGACGCAAAGTGATCCCCGCGCGCTTGGCGGCGATCCAGACGAGGACGAGTTGCGCAAAGCCCGCAAACGGGATCATCCATATGAGTGCATAAGCGACGTCAAAACCAGCGGTAGCCGCGAAAATGATTGCACTGACCAGTAGCACGTTCAAAAGCACAGGCGCAGCGGCCGCGGCAGCAAAGCGACCCGATGCGTTCAATACACCAGAGGCCAAAGCAGCAAGAGAGATAAACAGAATATAAGGAAAGGCGATGCGCCCAAAGATGACGGAAAGATCAAAGGTTTCCGTGCCGACAAAGCCGCTGGCGAGGGCATAGACCAGCCAAGGCATAAAAATCTGCGCGATAACCGTTAGCCCGATGAGGATCGTCGCAAGGCCAGAAAAGGCTTCATTGGCGAAGGCGTTAGGCTGATCATCAGACTCGAGCCGTTTTGAGAACATCGGCACAAACGCTAGGTTGAACGCCCCTTCTGCAAAAAAGCGGCGGAACATATTGGGCAAGCGAAACGCGACAACGAACGCTTGATAGGCGGGACCTGTACCCAGGTAGGACAAGATCAAAGCATCGCGCAAAAAGCCAAGCACGCGGCTGAGCAAGGTCCAGATGCCAACTGTAAAAATTCCCGACATCATTTTCCCGGCGCTCATGCGTTCTTGGCCCTCTCAGCACCTTGCGAAATTGCTTCGCGCAGCTTTTTCTCAAGTGAGCGTTGCTTGCTTGCGGCGTGGTATTTCAAACCGAACATATCCTTTACATAGAACGTATCCACGACTTGTTCACCGTAAGTCGCAATCACAGCAGAGGAAATATAGACGTTCATACTGGCAAGGCAGCGGGTCAAATCATAGAGCAGACCGGGCCGATCCCGCGTGTCGACTTCGATGATTGTATAAATCTCTGAGCCGTCATTATCAAAAATGATATGCGTCGGGACTTTAAACGCGCGTTCGCGCTTTTTAATTTTGTCGCGATCTACAATAGCATCCTTTGCGACGACTTCGCCGCTCAAGGTCCTTTCGATCATTTTTCTCAGACGAGGAATGCGCGCTTTCTCGTAGGGGCCATCATCGCCGTCTTGGATCCAGAACGCGGCAGTGGCGTAGCCATCGTTTGATGTAAACGTGCGCGCATCCACAACATTCGCGCCAACCAGCGCAAGTGCACCTGCCAAGCGAGAGAAAATACCCGGGTGATCTTCCAGTGCAAAGCAAACACGGGTTGCGTCCCGATCTTCATCGGGGTGGATATCAATAGCGATCTTGCCTGTTTCGATATCGCGTAAAAGCCGCGCGAAAATGACATGAGCTGTGATGTGAAAACCTTGCCAATACGGGGCGTAGTGGCGGGCGGTCTCGATCTTGAGGTCCTTTTTGGGCCAATCCACAAGCGCTTCGCGCAGCGCGCGTTTCGCATCTGTACCACGTTGTTCGCGGTTGAGATCTTCAAGCCCATTTTCAAGCGCATGGCGCGTCTGACGGTAAAGCGCGCGGATCAGAACCGCTTTCCAATTGTTCCACGTATCAGGCCCAACGCCGCGAATATCACAGACAGTGAGAACCGTTAGCAGATCGAGCCTTTTAACGTCCTTAACGGCCTTTGCAAAACCTCGAACGGTACGTGGATCAGCAATATCGCGTTTCTGCGCCATGTCAGACATGAGCAAGTGGTAGCGTACCAGCCATTCCACAGTTTCAGAGTCAGCTTTGTTCAGCCCAAGTCGCGGCGCAACTTTGCGCGCGATCTGCGCCCCGAGGATCGAGTGATCTTCTTGGCGTCCTTTGCCGATATCGTGCAAAAGCATGGCGACATAAAGAACCTTGCGATTGATATCTTTGGTCAGAATTTCGGTAGAGATTGGCAGCTCTTCTTCGAGATCACCGCTTTCGATTTCGAACAAGTTGCGGATGCATTGGATCGTATGCTCATCCACTGTGTAGTGGTGATACATATTGAATTGCATCATCGCGACGATGACTTCGAACTCGGGGATAAATGCGCCCAGTACGCCCAACTCATTCATGCGCCGCAAAGCGCGTTCTGGATTTCCGTGTTTGAGCATCAAATCAAGGAAAATGCGCCGCGCTTCAGGGTCATTGCGCATCGCATCGTCGATCAAAGGCAGATTGGCTTTGAGCAAAAGCATAGCATCCGGATGGATCAACATTCCCGTGCGCAATGCTTCTTCGAACAGACGCAGAATGTTGAGTTTGTCGCTCATGAACGCGTCAGGATCGGCAATAGCAAGACGCCCGTGCACGACAATATATCCTGCTTTCATCTTTGGGCGACGACGGAAAATACGTTCCAGCAAAGGCTCGCTTTTGGCGTGCATCGCTTCGAGTTTTGTTAGGAATATGCGGGTAAGATCGCCGACAGCTGTGGCATGCCGGAAGAAATCTTGCATAAAGATTTCTACATCACGCCGCCCGCGTGCGTCTTTGTAGCCCATCTTTGCAGCCACTTCGACCTGCAGATCGAAGGTAAGCTGCTCCATTGGACGACGCGCGATAAGATGAAGATGCCCACGCACAGCCCACAAAAAGGTCTCCGCGTCTTCAAAGGTTTTGAAATCGTCATCCGTAAAGACACCAACGGCGACAAGGTCGGCAACATCTTGCACGCCATGCACATACTTTGCGATCCAAAATAGCGATTGCAGGTCGCGCAGACCGCCCTTGCCCTCTTTGACATTGGGCTCGACAACGTAGCGCTGCCCGCCTTGTTTATTGTGGCGTATCTCGCGCTCTTCTAGCTTTGCTTCGATGAACTCACGTGAAGAGCCTGAGAAAAGATCCTCCCAGAGCCGCGTTTCGAGTTTTTCCGCCAAAGGGGTATCACCGGTCAAATAACGGTGCTCCAGCATTGCTGTGCGAATGGTGAAATCTTCACCACCAAGCCGGATACAGTCGGGAATTGTGCGGCTTGAGTGTCCAACTTTCAGGCGCAAGTCCCATAGGATGTAGAGCATGGATTCGATCACGCTCTCCGCCCAAGGCGTTATCTTGTAAGGCGTGATAAACAACAAATCTACGTCGGATTGCGGAGCCATCTCGCCGCGACCGTAACCACCAACAGCAATAACTGCTATGCGTTCCTGCTCGGTCGGGTTGGGCAATGGATGCAGCACTTGTGTTGCGACTTCAAACGCGATTTTGACAAGGCAATCAGTCAGATAGGTATAAGAGCGCGTCATGCGCCGTGCAAGAAACGGCTCGGCCCCAAAACGATCCGCAATGACTTTCATCCCGATATCGCGCGCGGCGTTCAAATGTTTGACCACTGCTTTACGCGTGTCCATCGCAGATGTGCTCTGTGCAATGTCATGATTGATCGCTGCCACAATAACAGTCTGATCAAAGATGTCTTGCGCCGGACAGATCAGATCGTCCGGCGCAGAGAGTGTTACTTTCACCTTAGGCTCAGAATCCTGGGCCTGCGAATTTGGTTGGGGCCGGGTCAATGATTACCACCTGTTTGTCTCGCACCATCGCAACAGAAAGCGCGCGCTCGTTTGTTCCATTGGGGCGCAAACGGAAGGCACCCGCAACCCCTTGGAAGCCTGCCCCTTGCGTTAATGCGTCTGCAGTCAATGCTTTACGATTGCCTGCTTCGACAAGCGCGCCGATTGCCGCAATGCCATCATACGCAAGTCCTGCCAACTGGTGTGGTGCTGTGCCGTAAGCCTGCGTGTAGCGTGCTTCAAAGTTCTGGATCTGTGCTTGATCTGGCATTGTGAACCAGCCATTTTGCAAGCCCGGCAATTCGCGCGTTTGGGCTGGAACGTCCCAGCGACCTAAGCCTGTATATTGAATGCTGCTTGGGTTCACGCCTGCTTCCGGCAACATTTGCGCAAGCAAAGGTAATGCGCCTGCGGAATTGGATGTAAGCATCAACGTATCCGCGCCCGTGCTGGCCAAGGCTGCCTTGATCTGGGGCACGACCGCGACAACGCCCGGCTGGCTGAACTCGAACCCGTTTACAGAAGCCACTTCGATGCCATGGCGCGCGGCGGCTTGCTGGACTGCGTTGCGGCCGAACTGACCTTCAATGTTGTTCGGATGCGCGATGACGACCTTGGATTTACCCTGACGTTTGGCAAAACCCATGATGCGATTTGCTGTATTCTCGAACGTTGGCCCCAGCACAAAGACGTTGCCGCCTGCGATGGACGTGTTGTTAGAGAAGCTGAGAATATTCACATTTGCCTCAGCAACCGCTACGCCCGCGGCATTTGCCGCGTCGGCGAACAAGGGCCCTAGAATGATCTGTGCACCATCTGCGACAGCCTTTTGTGCAAGCGCTGCTGCCTGTTCTGTGGAACCCGCTGTGTCATAAACACGCAAATCAATCTTCACGCTCGTCAGGTCAGCTATCGCCAAGCGTGCTGAGTTTTCGAGAGATTTGCCAACAGGCGCCGCTCCGCTGCTCGATTTGGGAACCAATAGTGCGACGCGAACTGGCGCAGACGTGTCAATCGTTGGGCCTGCGCCACCACCTGTTAATGCGCCGCCCACTTGTGCAAGCGGTTGGCAGGCTGCTAGAGCCAATGCACCAGACAAAATAACACCGCGCGTCAGCGCCTTGCGGGCAGAGCCCAAAAAAGCAAACATAGTTAAGTAACCCCCTGAAGACCGGCTGCTGAGCTGCGCCGTCACTTTGGCGGTATAATAAACGTCATGAAAGGCGGGTCCAGAGGTGAATGCAAAGACAGTGAATTTGGCCGCAGGTTTGTACTTCGTTGCAACGCCTATCGGGACAGCGCGAGACATCACTTTGCGTGCCCTTGATATCCTTGCGTCTGCAGATGTTTTGGCGGCTGAGGACACACGCACCATGCGCCGCTTGATGGACATCCACGGCATAGCTTTAGGGGATCGCCCGATGTTGTCTTATCACGATCACAATGGCGCACGCGCACGGCCCAAACTCATGCAATTCTTGGCGCAAGGGCGATCTGTTGCTTATGCGAGCGAAGCTGGAACGCCGCTGATTGCGGACCCTGGATACGATCTTTCCAAGCAGGCATCCGAAGAGGGGTATCTTGTTACCTCGGCTCCGGGGCCTACGGCGATTGCAACTGCGTTAACTCTTGCCGGATTGCCGACTGATAAATTTTTGTTTGCCGGGTTCTTACCCAACTCTAAATCTGCGCGGATTTCCGCGATTGAAGCCCTGCGCGAGGTTCCAGCCACGCTCGTTTTCTACGAATCGCCCAAGCGAGTCGCTGCAATGCTCGTCGATTGCGAGACAGTTTTAGGGGATCGCGCGGCTGCTGTGTGTCGTGAATTGACCAAGAAATTTGAAGAAGTCCGGCGGGGATCTTTGAGTGAACTGGCACAATCTTTGAAAGAAAAACCGGTGAAAGGCGAAATTGTCGTGATTATTGACCGTGCAGGTCAATCAACTGTTAACGCCTCTGATCTAGAAGCGGACCTGAGGGATGCGCTTGCTCGTATGACGGTTCGCGATGCTTCAGAAATGGTGGCGGGGGCACATGGGCTGCCGCGCCGCAAGGTTTATCAATTGGCGCTAGGGTTGGATCGCGATAATGAACAAGAAACTGATGGGTAAAACTGCAAATCTTGCAGGGGCTAACGCAGAATTTCAGGTTGCAGCAGACTATGCGCACCGCGGTCATAGCCTTGCTGCTCAGCGTTGGCGTGGAAAAGCGGGCGAGATTGATCTTATTTTTAAGGACGGCGACCAAGTTGTCTTTGTTGAGGTCAAAAAGGCGCGTAATTTCTCTGATGCAGCACGACGTATTTCATCCCGCCAGCAGCATCGCATATGTCTCGCGGCTGAAGAATATTTAGGGACGCAGCCAAAGGGCTCTCTCACTCCCATGCGTGTTGACGCTGCATTTGTAAATTGTTTTGGCGAAGTGCATATTTTGGAAAACGCCATTGGGGATTTCTGAGGGCTTGCCATTGCACAGGCTGATGCGCTGCTCCATGTAGATGTGGAACTGACCAAAGGCGCGCACATGAAAATCGCATTTCAAATGGACCCGATCACAGACGTCAACATTGACGCTGATAGCTCATTTCGCTTGGCTGAAGAGGCGCAATCGCGTGGGCATGAGTTGTTCTACTATGCCCCCGATAAGCTTGCTTATGAAGAGGGCCGCGTCACCGCGCGTGGGCATGATTTCACCGTTCAACGCATCCAAGGGGATCATGTTCATCTAGGACAAGAACGCGAAATTGATCTTTCTGAAATGGATGTCATTTGGCTGCGCCAAGATCCGCCTTTTGATATGAACTACATCACAACGACGCATATTTTGGATCGGGTGCATCCTGAGACGCTTGTGGTGAATGACCCGTTTTGGGTGCGCAACTATCCTGAAAAACTGTTGGTCCTTGATTTTCCTGACCTAACGCCACCCACGACAATTGCGCGCGATTTGGAGACGATCAAGGCGTTCAAAGCCAAACATCAAGATGTCATCCTCAAGCCGCTATACGGTAATGGGGGTGCGGGCGTATTCAGGCTCGATGCGAATGATCGCAATCTCACGTCGCTGCACGAGTTGTTCACGGGGTTCAGCCGAGAGCCTCTGATCGTGCAGAAATTCCTCCCCGATGTGTCCAACGGCGACAAACGTGTGATCCTTGTAGATGGGGAACCCGTGGGCGCGATCAACCGTGTCCCCGCCAAAGGCGAAACGCGTTCAAACATGCATGTGGGCGGGCGCCCTGAGAAAGTTGGGCTGACTGAGCGTGATCTCGAAATTTGTGCGCGCATCGGTCCGCTTTTGCGTGCAAAGGGACAGGTCTTTGTCGGGATTGATGTGATTGGCGACTATTTGACTGAAATCAATGTAACGTCCCCTACGGGTATCCAAGAGCTTGAGCGCTTTGACGGGGTCAACATTGCCGAAAAAATTTGGCAGGCGATTGAGGCAAAACGCGCCTAGTCACACAGTTTCAAAGCTGGAAAGCCGAAAACTTAACGCCTCTGCAATATGTGCAGGGGCAATGCATTCGTGTTGATCAAGATCCGCAATCGTGCGCGCCACCCTAAGAATGCGATGATACCCGCGTGCACTAAGCCCAAAACGCTCGGCGCCTTTGGTCAAAAACGCTTTTCCTTCAGTGCAAAGCTGGGTGGCGCTTTTCAGCACTTCGCCGTCTGCATCGGCGTTCGTGCGTATCCAGTTATGTTTTTCGTATCGTGTATCTTGCACCGCGCGTGCGGCGCTGACGCGTTTGGCGATATCTTCGCTACGCTCGCCCGAGTTGGGAAGATCAAGATCGGTAAAATGGACTGGCGGCACTTCAACGCGCAAATCAAAACGGTCCATGAGCGGACCAGAGATGCGACCCATATAATCTTGCGCGCAAAGCGGCATTTTCGAACACGCCCTTGCTGGATCAAAGGCATAGCCGCAGCGACACGGATTGGCAGCGGCAACGAGCATGAAGCGGCAAGGGTATTTGATATGCGCATTCGCGCGCGCGATCATGACCTCGCCAGTTTCTATGGGTTGGCGCAAGGTTTCCAAAACTTGGCGCGGGAATTCTGGAAACTCATCCATGAACAAAACACCGTTATGCGCGAGGGACACTTCGCCCGGTTTTGCACTGCGGCCGCCCCCAATTATTGCTGGCATCGACGCTGTGTGATGCGGTTCGCGAAAAGGGCGTACGCGGGAAATACCCCCTTCATCAAGCAAGCCAGAAAGCGAATGGATCATGGATGTCTCCAACGCCTCCATAGGGCTGAGCGGTGGCAAAAGCCCCGGCAAACGCGCAGCAAGCATGGATTTTCCAGAACCGGGTGTTCCGACCAACAGGATGTGATGACGCCCGGCGGCTGCGATTTCGAGCGCACGTTTGGCGCGCTCTTGTCCTTTAACATCTCGTAAATCTTTGCCTGTTCCAATGTCCGAAACCGTCCCTGGCTCTGCGGGTGAGAGGGGGCTTTGACCTGTGAAATGCCGGATTACATCGGCCAGTGTTTTGGCGGCAATCACTTGCGCAGCACCGACCCAGGCCGCTTCAGCGCCAGAGGCAGCTGGACATAAAAGAGTGCGTTCTTCGCGGGCAGCGGTCATCGCGGCAGGGAGTGCTCCGACGACGGGAACCAATGCTCCGTCAAGGGAAAGCTCGCCCAAAGAAATCGTGCGCTCAATCTCGTCGGCTGGCAAAATATCAAGCGCGGCGAGGAGCGCCAAGGCGATAGGCAGATCGAAATGCGACCCTTCTTTGGGCAAATCCGCAGGAGAAAGGTTAATGGTGATCCGCTTGGACGGCAGCGCGATGGACATTGACGAAAGAGCAGCACGGACGCGGTCGCGGGCTTCGGAAACGGCTTTGTCAGGCAATCCAACGATAGAGAATGCCGGCAAGCCCGGCGTCACGGCGCATTGCACTTCAACAGAGCGCGCGCTGACGCCTTCGAATGCGACTGTGTAGGCGTGTGCGACCATGTTGGGTTTCTCCGGTTAACCATAGTGGCGTAACGGAGAAACCCTTTAAGAAAGGTAAACGAATTCTAGACAAGAGCCATGAATGCTGGCCAAGCCTCTGGGTCAGCGACGGTTTTATCGCGGCAGAAAGGATTGCAAAAACCGAATGTGCGACCGTCCATTTCCATGAATTGTGTCGGTGTTTTGCCAGAGTAGGGGCATTTGTCGTTCTCAGATGTTTCAGCCTCAACCGCTTTGGCAGCGCGCGGCGTGGGACCGGGCCAATCAGATTGTGGATAGTCCTTGCGATACCAAGGAAGATCGGGGCCATGTACAAGACCCATTGCGCGCCAACGCCGGAACGCTGGATCGGCCAGATGCGCTGCAACGTAAGCGGCGGCATCGGCCCCAACAGGAAGAGAGTATCCAGCGATGCGACCTGCAACAGGTGCAAAAAATGCATCCGCTGCCGAGTATTCGCCGAGCAACCAAGGCCCATCAGAAGTGCGCTGGGCACGTGCGTTGCTCCAAATTTCTTCGAGGCGTGCAAGGTCAGCAAGGACAGCGCCAGACGGCGCGGCATCTGAGTAGCACACGCGCAAGCTCATCGGGCAATCGCCGCGAAGTGCTGTGAACCCGCTAGCCATCTCAGCTAGTAAAGTGCGTGCTGTTGCGCGCGCTTTTGGATCACTGGGCCAGATGCCAGCATCAGGATGACGTACCGCGAGTTCTTCTGCAATTGCAGCGGACTCGGACACGACAGCCCCATCGTTGCAGACCAGTGTTGGCACGGTGCGCGCCGTGCCGATATCGGCCATCTGTTCTGCAACGTCTTGCTTGGAAAAAGGGATCATGATGTTTCGCGCGTTTAGCCCGAAACGGTGAACAAGCAGCCACCCGCGAAGGGACCAGCTCGAATAGGCGTAATCGCCGATATAAAGATCATAGCTCATGTGCGTGATCGTAAGTGCACGGCCAACGTCAGAGCAAACGAGAATTTGTGGCGTAGGGCATCACGGACAGTGATTAATGACACCAGTGTTCCAGTTCCCATCTTTTATGATCACTTCTGTCACAGAAAGGTTGTCGATTTTCTGCGCGAATGTTTCATAGCTTTGCAATCCGGTTGCGCGCTGCAATAGACTGAGCACGACGCCAAAATGACAAACAACGATTAGGTCATTGGGATCCTCAGCGAGGAGCGCATCGACTGTAGCAGAAACGCGCGCGCGGACTTGGTTCCAGCTCTCGCCGTTCGGTGGGGCGATATCGCCAGGTTGTTCGTAAAAGGCGCGAACGTGGTCGGGCGATGTGGCAGAGACATCCTCGAATCCGAGATTTTCCCAGTCACCGAAATGCATCTCGCGTAGCTTTGGGTGATGAGGCAAACGCTTGCGGGCACGCTCAATCGCATTTGCTGTCTCAACTGTTCTTATCAGATCAGAAGAAACGACGCGTGCGTCATCGGGTAAGAAGCGATCCAGCCTCTTCAGAGCACCCGTGTCGGATAAATCAGCAGGCAGGTCCGTCCAGCCAATCATGCCTTTGGCGTGGGTCGGCCCATGTCGAACAAGAAAAAGACGTTGCATTCAAAGTGTCCCTTTCAAAATATTGGGCAAGCCCGCGACGACATGAACGACGGTATTTGCTTGGGCCGCTAAGCGCTGGTTCAACTCACCTTGCTTTTGGCGAAAACGGCGCGAAAGAGCGTCAGCAGGGACGATGCCCAGCCCAAGTTCATTGGTTACGATCACGCAATCAGCTTTGCTTCCCTTGAGCCCGTTCATCAAAGCAGTTTCTGCGCTTTCTAGATCTGTTTCATCCATCAGATGGTTCATCAGCCACATGGTCGCGCAATCAAGGAGAATTGTTTCAGATGCAGTGCGCTCGCGCAAAACATCTTCGGGAGCGAGCGGCGTTTCAAAAGTCGCCCAACCCGCGCCGCGCATGTTTTTGTGGCGCGTAACTTTTTGCTCCATTTCACCATCGAGCACGCGGGCCGTGGCAAGGTAAATACGCGTTTTGCCAGTATTGATGACAATATTTTCCGCGAACGCAGATTTACCAGAGGCCGCGCCGCCAATCACTAAAGTGAGTTTGTTAGACATTTTTTAACACTCCATGTGATCCGGTTCCGGTTCCGACGCGTAACTTAAATATCTCGCGATTGAAACCAATGGCGATGCAAACACGGTTTAAGGGGGAACAAGATGGCACTGGATAACGCAGGCGACGCACGGTTTTCACGTAAAGCAATGAAGGCAGAGATGCTGGACGCCGAAACTGAGTTGAAACTCGCATACGCATGGCGCGATGAACGCTGCGAGGCATCGCTTCACCGCTTGATTAACGCATATATGCGTCTGGCGATTTCAATGGCGTCCAAGTTCCGCCGCTATGGCGCACCGATGAATGACCTGATCCAAGAGGCGGGTTTGGGCTTGATGAAAGCCGCAGACAAGTTTGACCCTGATCGCGGTGTGCGTTTCTCGACCTACGCAGTATGGTGGATCAAAGCGTCGATCCAAGACCACGTGATGCGCAACTGGTCGCTGGTGCGCACAGGGTCCACATCTTCGCAAAAATCCTTGTTTTTCAACATGCGCCGCGTGCAAGCACGTCTTGAACGTGAAGCCATGCAGCGCGGTGAAGAGCTGGATCGTCACCAGTTGCACCAGATGATCTCGACAGAGATCGGTGTGCCCATGAACGATGTTGAGATGATGCACGGTCGCTTGTCCGGCTCTGACTTCTCTTTGAATGCTACGCAGTCGGTCGAAGACGAAGGCCGCGAGTGGATTGATGCACTTGAGGATGATGGCGCTCAGGCGGAAGAAATCGTTGAGAACGAATTGGATACGGCGCAGTTACGTGAGTGGTTGCTCGGTGCGATGAACGCTTTGAACGAGCGCGAGCGCTTTATTGTGCGCGAGCGTAAGTTGCTTGATGAGCCGCGTACGTTAGAGAGCTTGGGTAATGAATTGGGTCTCTCGAAAGAGCGAATTCGTCAGCTTGAAGCGGCCGCATTTCAGAAAATGCGCAAGTCTTTGGAAGCGGCGAGTGGAGAAGTCCAAGCGTTCCTCGCGTAAGAGCGGACTTGTAGAGCCTGCGCGCGACGCTTAGCTTGGTGCCAACTCATTTGAAGGCGCGCGTATGCTCGATTCCAAACATATCCTATTGATCATAGGCGGCGGGATTGCCGCCTACAAATCGCTCGATCTGATAAGAAAGCTGCGTGAGAGCGGCGCGACTGTGACGCCTGTTTTGACGCGCGCAGGCGGTGAGTTTGTCACACCTTTGTCGGTATCGGCTTTGGCGGGAACGGAAGTGCACCGCGACTTGTTCGATCTCACAAAAGAAGCGGAGATGGGTCATATCCAGCTGTCGCGCTCTGCTGATCTGTTGGTTGTTGCACCTGGAACAGCGGATTTGATGGCGAAAATGGCACAAGGGCAGGCGGATGATCTAGCGTCTACGCTGCTCCTCGCTACGGATACTCCGATGCTCCTCGCGCCATCTATGAACGTGCGGATGTGGGATCACCCTGCGACGCAGCGCAACGTCGCGACGTTAAGGTCTGACGGGGTTTCGTTTGTTGGCCCGAACGAGGGTGACATGGCCTGCGGTGAGTATGGCCCCGGACGCATGGCCGAACCTTTGGAAATAGTTGCGGCGATTGAGGCGGCGTTTGGCGATGGTCCTTTGAAGGGCAAGCGTATTTTGGTGACGTCAGGTCCAACGCATGAGCCGATTGATCCTGTGCGCTACATCGCGAACCGCTCGTCAGGTGCGCAAGGGACAGCGATTGGAGCGGCCTTGGCCAAGCTTGGCGCTGAGGTTGTTTTTGTTACGGGTCCTGCGGATGTTGCGCCGCCCTCAGGTGTTGAAGTCGTAAAAGTACAAAGCGCAGCAGAGATGTTGAGCGCGGTTGAGGCTGCCTTGCCGGTAGACGCTGGAGTGTTTGCAGCGGCGGTAGCGGATTGGCGTGTTGCATCCTCAAGCGAGTCCAAGATCAAGAAGAAGAATGGCAAGATGCCGGTTCTAGAGTTTGCGGAAAACCCGGATATTCTTGCGCAGGTCAGTCAGATGAAAACGGGACGACCTACTTTGATTGTTGGCTTTGCGGCGGAAACTGATGACGTGATTGCGAACGCGACAGCGAAACGCCTGCGTAAAGGATGCGATTGGATCGTGGCCAATGATGTGTCGCCTGCGACCGGGATTATGGGAGGCAGCGAGAATGATGTGACCCTGATTTCTAAAGACGGATCTGAGGATTGGCCGCGCATGGGCAAGCAAGCTGTGGCTGAGCGTTTGGCACTTAAGATTGCAAAGGCTTTGTCGGATTGAGCCCGTTGGATTTAAGTTTATTTAGAAAGATGAAGGGTCGACCCGATGCGCATTGAAGCCATGTGGGACGAGGCGGCAGACACGTCTTTGGGTTTGCCGTTTTATGCGAGCACAGGTGCCGCAGGGGCGGATTTGCGTGCGAATTTTGTGGATCGTGGCTCTGTCGTTTTGGAGCCGCGTGCGCGTGTGCTGGTGCCGACAGGTTTAAGGCTGGCCGTTCCTGCAGGGTTTGAAGTTCAGATCAGACCGCGCTCAGGGTTGGCGCTGAAACATGGGATCACGTTGCCAAATACGCCGGGGACGATTGATAGTGATTATCGCGGTCCACTGGGTGTAATCGTGATGAACGCGGGAACAGAACCCTTTGAGATTGAGCATGGAGCGCGCATCGCGCAGATGGTCTTGGCACCTGTGGTTCAAGCAGAGTTTGAACTGGTTGATGCGTTGGGCACGACGGCGCGCGGCGCAGGCGGATTTGGCTCGACGGGGCGCGATTGATGCTTTTGTTTCTGACGATTTCGGGTGGAATGTATGGGCTAGGTGCCGCGATGGGCGCACCAAAGGCGCAGCGCTGGGCGTTGATATTCGTTCTGTTTGTCGCCGTGGTCGGGATTTTGTTGGTCTTCCCAGAGGATCATGCGCTGCGCTCAGCTTTTGGAGGCAATGCAGAGCCATATTTACTGCTTGGCGGATTCGCGGCGTTGGTCTTGATTTACCGCGCCATCTTGCTTCGGCTACGCGCGCGCGTTGATACAGGTTCACAGACGCAAGAGCCGCAAAAGGGTAGTTTCTCGGCGACTGAACTTGACCGCTATGCACGTCACATTGTGTTGCGAGAAATTGGTGGGCCGGGCCAAAAAAAGCTGAAAAATGCGAAAGTTCTGGTGATCGGAGCCGGAGGGCTTGGTGCGCCGGCGTTGCAGTATCTGGCGGCGGCAGGCGTTGGCTTGATCGGGGTCATTGACGATGACACTGTCGAGAATGCCAATCTGCAACGGCAGGTGATCCACCGTGATGAGGATATTGGCCTGCCCAAGGTATTTTCTGCGCAAAATGCAATGCTCGCTCAAAATCCGCATATTGAAGTGCGACCGTATCATCGTCGTTTGACGGAGCAGATCGCATCTGAGTTGTTCGAGGAATATGATGTGATCCTTGATGGTACCGATAATTTCGAGACGAGATATTTGGTGAACGAAACAGCGGCGCGCGTAGGCAGGCCACTGATTTCGGGGGCCTTGAGCCAATGGGAAGGGCAACTTAGTGTGTTTGACCCTAAGAGCGGAACGCCTTGTTATCAGTGCATTTTTCCAGGCGCGCCTGCACCTGAACTTGCGCCCTCTTGCGCGGAAGCAGGGGTCATTGGACCATTGCCAGGTGTGATCGGTGCGATGATGGCGCAAGAAGCGATCAAGCTGATCACGGGCGCAGGAAGTGTGTTAAGAAGTGAAATGCTGATCTATGATGGGCTTTATGGCGAGACGCGCAAAATGACGCTGAAGCCGCGTGCAGATTGCCCGATTTGTAGCCATTGAAGGAATCTGTGGCACGCGCCATAGTATCAGTAACCCAAGCAAGGAGATCACTATGAAACGCGCAATAACCCTCGCTGCATTCGGCTTCGCAGCGCTTGCAAATATCGCGTCAGCAGGCGGCCATTTGCCAAATCTGGAAGGGCGCGAAGTCGTCGTCGTCACGGAAAACGCTTATCCGCCGCTACAATTTGTAGAGCCCGGAACGGGCAACGCAATTGGTTGGGAATATGATGCAGTGGCCGAGATCGCCAAGCGGATCAATGCCACCATAACTTACGAGAATATCTCTTGGGATGCGATGATCCCCGCTGTGTCGAGCGGGCAATTCGATATGGGAATGACAGGGATTACGATCCGCGAGGACCGCAAAGAGAAGGTCGATTTCTCTGATAAATACATGACGTCAGAGATGGTCATGATGGTGCGCGGTGATGAAGAGCGGTTCAGTGACGCCAAGAGTTTCGCGGCCAATGATGATCTGTTGATGGCAGCGCAACCCGGCACGACGCCGTTCTATGTCGGCGTTTATGACGTGCTTGACGGTAATGAAGCCAACCCGCGCATCCAGTTGATGGAAACATTTGGTGCGACAGTTCAAGCGCTGCGCACAGGTGATGTTGATCTGGTTTTGACCGACGGCACAGCGGGTAACGGCTATGTGGATGCGTCTGATGGCGGTCTCAAGATAATTGGTGAAAAGTTGGGCACAGAAGACTTCGGTTTCATCTTTCCCAAAGGCAGCGATCTGGTTGAAGCGATGAACGCGGCGATTGCCGATATGACTGCGGATGGCACCATTGAGGCGCTCAATAAGAAGTGGTTCCTCGATTATAAACTTGGTGGTTAAATCACACCGACTAAGGGCGCTCTTATCAGGAGCGCCCTTTTTACAGGCGATATCCTTTAGATGATTCCAACCCCAGAGCAGGACAAGGACTTTCCCTGGTGGCTACTGGCCGCTGGCACGATTGGGGCGTTTTTCCTTTATCGGATCGTCACGGATGATCTGCATTCGCAAATCCTTGGCACGTTGAGCAAAGGGGTGAAAATCACGATTTTCGTCACGCTTGTTGGCTTTGCTTTGGCGTCGGTCTTAGGGCTCTTGCTCGCGCTTGGATCCATGTCAAAGTATCTGGTCGTACGCCAAGTCACGCGATTCTATGTGGAAATCGTGCGCGGTATTCCGATGATGGTTTTGCTGCTCTACGTAGCCTTTGTGCTTGCGCCCGCTCTTGTGGCTCTGCGCAATTATCTCGGTGATGCGGTTGGACTCGATCCGATCAGAATGCGTGACTTTTCTCTGCTTTGGCGCGCGACGATTGCGCTGATGATCGGCTATTCTGCGTTCATCGCAGAGGTGTTTCGTGCAGGCCTCTTGGCCGTCGACCCCGGTCAGATCGAAGCTGCCAACTCGCTGGGACTAAGCCGTTGGCAACGCTTTCGATTTATCGTTTTCCCGCAAGCAATTCGAATGATTTTGCCGCCGCTTGGGAATGATTTCATCGCGATGATCAAGGACAGTTCGCTGGTGTCTGTGCTCGGCGTGCTAGACGTCACGCAGCTAGGCAAAGTCACTGCGGCCGGCAATTTTCGCTACTTCGAGACCTACAATGTCGTGGCTCTCGTTTACCTTTTTATGACCGTCACCCTGTCGCTTTTGCTGCGTCGTCTTGAGGCGCACTTGCGCAACAAACACGGTTAAGCCCTAGAAACTCACCGAAGCGCGACCTAGGTTCAACGCAAAGGAGAGCATCATGACCAACCCCTTGCTCCAAACTTGGACAACCCCGTTTCAAATCGCACCTTTCGCAGAGATCAGCGACGACGATTTCGCGCCTGCCTTGGGGGAGGCGCTTACAGCACACCTGGCGGAAATCGACGCAATAGCAGAAAATGCTGAACCACCCACGTTCGAGAATACCATTGAGGCGATGGAGGGCGCGGGCGAGACGCTCGGCAATGTGTTGTCGGTTTTCTACTCAATCGCAGGCGCGGACAGCAATCCGAAACGGCAAGAATTGCAGCGTGACTTCTCACCTAAACTCTCTGCGCATAGTTCCGCAATAAACAGCAATACTGCTCTGTTTGCACGTGTGGAAACGCTCTGGAATGCGCGCGACACGCTTGATCTAAATGATGAACAAGCGCGCGTTTTGATGCTTACCCATCGTGGTTTCGTTCGGGCAGGGGCGGCGCTTACGGGCGATGACGAAGCAAAAATGAAAGAGGTGAAATCGCGCCTTGCTGTGCTTGGGACGCAGTTCGTGCAGAATTTGCTCAAGGACGAAGCAGATTGGTTTATGCCCTTGTCGAGTGACGCTTTGGCCGAACTGCCTGATTTTGTCCAAGACGCCGCGCAAGCGGCTGGCAACGACAAGAATGCGGATGGCGCTGTGGTTACTCTCTCGCGTTCCTTGATCGTGCCTTTCTTGCAATTCAGCCCACGTCGCGAACTACGTAAGAAAGCTTACAACGCATGGGCTGCGCGCGGTGCAAATGTTGGCGAAACTGACAATCGTGGTATCGCAGGCGAGACGCTAAAATTACGCGAAGAACGCGCCAAGTTGCTCGGTTATCCAGATTTCGCACACTACAAGTTGGAAACCGAAATGGCTGGCACCCCCGATGCTGTCCGAGATTTACTGATGCAAGTTTGGGAACCTGCAAAGGCGCAAGCGAACAAGGACGCGAAAACGCTTGAGGCAATGCTACACGCGGACGGCTTTGAAGGTCCGCTAGAGCCTTGGGATTGGCGTTATTACTCCGAGGCGCGCCGCAAGGTTGAGCATGATTTGGACGAAGCAATCCTCAAGCCATACTTGCAACTCGAGCGGATGATCGAAGCGAGTTTCTCTTGCGCAACACGCCTGTTCGGGTTGGATTTCAAAGAGCTCGACTTGCCGCTCTATCACGACGATTGCCGCGTCTGGGAAGTTACGAAAGACGGTGTGCACATCGCGCTTTTCATTGGTGATTACTTCGCGCGCGGCTCTAAACGCTCGGGCGCATGGTGTTCTGCGATGCGCGCGCAGGCGCGTAAACCTAAAGCGCAAACACCTATCGTCATAAATGTATGCAATTTCGCAAAGCCGTCTGAGGGCAAACCTGCGCTGCTCAGCTACGACGATGCACGCACTTTGTTTCATGAATTCGGCCACGCTCTGCATCAAATGCTCTCTGATGTGGATTATGAAAGCGTTTCTGGCACATCTGTCGCGCGTGATTTTGTGGAACTGCCCAGCCAGCTTTATGAACACTGGTTAGAGGTGCCCGAGGTCCTGTCTGAATTTGCGACACACGCTGAAACAGGCGAACCAATGCCGCAAGATTTGCTCGACAAAGTTCTCGTTGCTTCAAACTATGACATGGGCTTTTCCACGGTGGAATACGTCGCCTCTGCCTTGGTTGATCTGGCGTTCCACGAGGGTGATGCCCCGGCGGATCCTATGCAAAAGCAAGTGGAAGTTCTGAGCAGCATTGGCATGCCGCACGCAATCGGGATGCGCCACGCGACACCGCAATTCGCGCATGTTTTTGCGGGGGATGGCTATTCCAGCGGTTATTACAGCTATATGTGGTCCGAAGTTATGGATGCTGACGCGTTTGAAGCGTTCGAGGAAATCGGCAATCCGTTCGATGCGAATACAGCCAAGCGGCTTGCTGAAACGGTCCTGAGTTCCGGTGGCTCCAAAGATGCCAAAGAGCTCTATTTGGCATTTCGAGGTCGCATGCCCGGCGTTGAAGCCCTTCTCAAAGGGCGTGGCCTCGCGGCCTAAGCAAGATGCGTTAACCCTAATGTCAATTAAGGTTAACGCCCTCATCCACGCTGGGCACCACACTCTTCATCTTTCAAAATAAACTTATTTTCGACGTATCAATCTAGATAAACCTGCGAAAAAGATAGCGGATCTTAGAAACAGCAAAATTCTTTCAATTCTGCCTGTTGACTCACTTCGAAAGCATTCCTACTTATGCCTCGTTAGCACTCACACATGTCGAGTGCTAACGCCTCTCGAGTGAGAGGCGAGAATTGAAACCCTTTGAGCTTAAGGAGCTGCAAAGATGGCATTGAAACCGCTTCACGACCGCGTGTTGGTTCGCCGTACAGAAGGCGAAGAAAAAACTGCTGGCGGATTGATCATCCCCGATAGCGCAAAAGAAAAGCCTGCCGAGGGCGTCATCGTCGCTTGCGGCGAAGGTGCACGTAAAGACAGCGGCGAGCTGATCGAGATGGCTGTAAAAGACGGCGATCGCGTGTTGTTCGGCAAATGGTCCGGCACAGAAGTTTCCGTCGACGGCGAAGAGCTGTTGATGATGAAAGAAAGCGACATCTTGGGCATCCTGTCTTAATCGACAGACCCTCTTTCGCTTTTCATACCACTTTAAATAGGAGCATTCACAATGGCTGCTAAAGACGTCAAATTCGACACAGATGCGCGTAATAAGATGCTAAACGGCGTCAACATCCTCGCAGATGCTGTCAAAGTCACACTTGGCCCAAAGGGTCGTAACGTCCTTTTGGACAAGTCTTTCGGCGCACCGCGCATCACGAAAGACGGTGTTTCTGTCGCTAAAGAGATCGAGCTTGAAGACAAGTTCGAGAACATGGGCGCACAGATGGTCAAAGAAGTCGCGTCCCGCACAAACGACGAAGCAGGCGACGGCACAACAACTGCAACAGTTCTGGCACAAGCTATTGTTCGCGAAGGCCTGAAATCCGTTGCGGCTGGCATGAACCCAATGGACCTCAAGCGCGGTATCGACCTTGCGACAACGAAAGTTGTTGAAGCGGTTATCGCAGCGGCGCGTCCAGTGTCTGATTCCGATGAAGTTGCTCAGGTTGGTACAATCTCTGCAAACGGCGAAGCGGAAATCGGTCGTCAGATCGCAGACGCGATGCAGAAAGTCGGCAACGAAGGCGTTATCACTGTTGAAGAGAACAAAGGCCTTGAGACAGAGACAGACGTTGTTGAAGGCATGCAGTTCGACCGTGGCTACCTCTCCCCTTACTTTGTCACAAACCCTGACAAAATGACGGCAGAACTAGAAGACTGCATGATCTTGCTGCACGAGAAGAAGTTGTCTTCTTTGCAGGCAATGGTTCCACTCTTGGAATCTGTGATCCAGTCCCAGAAGCCACTTTTGATCATTGCTGAGGACGTTGAAGGCGAAGCGCTTGCAACTCTGGTTGTGAACAAACTGCGCGGCGGTCTGAAAATCGCAGCTGTTAAAGCACCTGGTTTCGGCGATCGCCGCAAGTCCATGTTGCAAGACATCGCGATCCTCACAGGCGGTCAGGTTATCTCCGAAGATCTCGGCATGAAGCTCGAGAACGTGACAATGGACATGCTTGGCACAGCCAAGAAAATCCAGATCACCAAAGACGAGACAACAATCGTTGACGGCGCTGGCGACAAAGCCGAGATCGAAGCACGTGTCACACAGATCCGTGGCCAGATCGACGAAACTGCGTCCGACTACGACCGTGAAAAGCTCCAAGAGCGTGTTGCGAAACTCGCAGGCGGCGTTGCTGTTATCCGCGTCGGCGGCATGACAGAAATCGAAGTCAAAGAGCGTAAAGACCGTGTTGACGATGCACTGAACGCGACCCGCGCTGCGGTTCAAGAAGGTGTTGTCGTTGGTGGTGGTGTTGCTTTGGTTCAGGCTGCAAAAGTTCTTGCTGGCCTTGAAGGCGCAAACAACGACCAGACTGTTGGTATCAACATCGTTCGCAAAGCAATCGAAGCGCCTCTGCGTCAGATCGCTGAGAACGCTGGTGTTGACGGCGCGGTTGTTGCGGGCAAAATCCGCGAGAGCGACGACCTGACCTTCGGCTTCAACGCACAAACCGAAGAGTATGGCGACATGTTCAAGTTTGGCGTGATCGACCCTGCGAAAGTTGTACGTACAGCGCTTCAGGACGCGGCATCTGTCGGTTCCTTGCTGATCACAACCGAAGCAATGGTTGCGGACAAGCCTGAGAAAGGTGGCGCCGGCGGCGGCATGCCTGACATGGGCGGAATGGGCGGCATGGGCGGCATGATGTAAGCATATTCAACTTTGTTGAATTGCTAGATCAGCCTCCATACCGGAGACTAATAAGAGGTCGCCTTCGGGCGGCCTCTTTTCGTTTGCATCATGGCTGGGTAAGTTCGGAACATGACCACGAAAAATGATCAAGTTATCGACAGTTACAACCGCCATTGGGATGAGTGGATCGCGCTGCGCTCGCAAACACTGTTTGAAAAAGGCCCGCCAATGGTCGCCTTGAAAAGTGAAATCAGTCGAATTTCTTACGACATTAGATAAAAGGCAATTGGGATCGGTGCGATAGCTAACGCCATTGTTATGGCGAAATAGTACCATTTGAAAACGCCAGACAAGCCCGCGATCAAGGCAATGCCGCCACCGCCGCCGATCAATGAGTTTCCGGGCGTGTTGAGTAAAACGACCAAGGCGAGATAACGATAACGCAGTAAAAATGGTGCAAACCGGTTTGGCGCATTGCTTAACAAAAACTGAAGCCGTTGTTCAGGTGCTTGCACTGCCATCGCTTCGATAAGGTGGGACGCGCGCGTGAAATTGAGCCATGCGAAGCCTCTGGCGAGCGCACTCATCGGGATGAGGCGCCCCATCATGAATGCCAGCATAAGCGCGCAGAGCATGCAGGCATAGACCAGTGGTGCATAGTTTCCGCCAAGCAAGACGAGCATTCCAAACCCGATTTCAGCCCCAGGCACGAAGGGCAATGCAGAGGCCAGCGCAAATATAAAAGCTGTAATAGCGACTATCAAACGCAGGTTTGGCATATGTATTGTTGAGAATTCGATGCTGGCAAGGTCTTTTACAACGCTTCCGAAATAAGCGCCGCCAATGATCAAAGCACCATATAAAAGGCAAAGCGCAATGATCCGCAGGACAAGAGTGTAGCGCGAAATTTGCGGGTTAGGGTCAATCGACACATCGGCCTCCAAGGCGCGTTTCCATTGAACCGCATCTAGCTCAACCTTGCTCATCAAACCTGCGCCATTTGTTGACGACTGGCAAGCAAAGCTATGTGAACAGTTTCTTTCCAAACGCGGTGCAAGACCATGATCTTCTCGGCAAGTCACAGCATTTTGACGACGTTTTTCTCTTAGGGTTTGCTAAATTCGGCAGGTTGCCGTATCGGAAGCCTAGCCAACAGAAGAGTAGTCTATGTCGTCAGATTTTCGAACCCACAATCAAAAAGATGCCCGCGAATGGGTGCCAGTCCTCGCCAAGTATCGCCAACCAGATGCGCTCCGCAGCAGTTTCGAGCTGGGCGTAAGTGTTATTCCCTTTATCGCGCTTTGGGCGATGGCGCTTTGGATCGCAAATTTTAGCTATATTGCTGCCTTTGGCGTTGCTCTTTTGAACGGGGCTTTCTTGCTTCGAATGTTCTGCATTCAACACGATTGCGGGCATGGTTCCTTCTTTGACAACCGCACGCTCAGTGATTGGGTCGGGCGCGTTTTGGGCGTTTTCACCTTCACGCCGTATGACGTTTGGCGTCGCACACATTCAATCCATCACAGCCACGCAGGTGATCTTGATCATCGCGGGATCGGCGATGTGATGACGCTGACGGTCGAGGAATATAATGCACGTACCAAGATGGGACGTCTCAAATACCGCATGTATCGCCACCCTTTGGTGATGTTCGGTCTGGGGCCTAGCTATCTGTTCATGCTGCAAAATCGCCTGCCTTTGGGTCTTATGAACCACGGCAAGAAATACTGGATCTCAGCAATGGGCACGAATGCGGCCATGGCCTTGATTGGCTTTCTGATCGTTTTCTTTGGCGGGTGGCAGGCGCTTGTGTTCGTCACGCTTCCAACGGTTTTACTCGCAGCGTCGGTTGGTGTCTGGCTGTTTTATGTGCAGCACCAGTTTGAAGAAACGCATTGGAAAACCAGCGAAAACTGGCAACTTCATGAAGCAGCGCTCGAAGGCAGCTCGCACTATGATCTGCCAGTGGTATTGCGTTGGTTCACAGCCAATATCGGTATTCATCATGTGCATCATCTCTATAGCCGCATCCCGTTTTATCGCCTCACGGATGTGCTGCGCGATAATGAAGAATTGGTGCATCGTGGCCGCATGACCCTGCGCGAGAGCTTTCGCTGCGCGCGTCTGGATCTGTGGGACAGTGCGCAGAACAAGCTGGTGTCGTTCAAAGAAGCACGGAATTGACTCTGCGGCTTGTTTCTTACATTTTGAGGTCCAAGGGGTCTGCGAACGCCCCGTGAGGCTTCGGCCCAAGTTTCGCGTCCTAGTTAACCCCCAACATGGGAGGACGCGACATGACCGCTCCAAACACACTGACTTCTGCGCAGTTACTGCGCTTAATCGGAACGCCAAATGCACCCGTTCTGATTGATATTTGTATCGATGAGGATTTTGCAGAAGATCCTCGATTAATCCCTACCTCGTTTCGCCATCCATTCCGCACGATAGAAACGCTGGTGCCTGCTTTGCGAGATCGCAAAGTGGGGATCATTTGTCACAAGGGCAAAAAACTTTCCCAAGGCGCGATGGCCTTGCTGCGCTCGCACGGGGTGGATGCTGAAGCGTTGGACGGTGGAATCGTTGCATGGCGCGATGTGGGTGGGCCGTTGATACGCGCGACTTCTTTGCCCAAGCGCGGTGGGCTATGGGTGACGCGACACAGGCCCAAGATTGATCGCATCGCTTGTCCATGGCTCATCCGACGTTTTATCGATCCTGATGCGCGCTTTTTGTTCGTAGCGCCCAGCGAAGTTTTAGCGGTTGCCGAAAAATTCGACGCGATCCCGTTTGATGTAGAGGGTGCAGAGCTAAGCCATAGCGACGGCCTTTGCAGTTTCGACGCGCTCCTTGCGCACTTCGATATTTCGACACCTGCTTTGGCGGCAATGGCGAACGTGATCCGTGCAGCGGATGGGACGCCAAATGCTTTAGAGCCAGAAGCTGCGGGCTTGTTGGCAATTTCGCTGGGACTTTCTCGCATGTATCGCGATGATCTTGAGCAACTTGCGGCAGCGATGCCGCTCTATGATGCGCTTTATCGCTGGGCGCGCGATGCTCAGGGCGAAACTCACGAGTGGGATGCGCATGGAGGCACGCGATGACCTCTTTACGAGAATTGTTTGTCACATTCGGCAAGATCGGATGTCTTTCCTTTGGGGGGCCAGCCGCTCAAATCGCGTTGATGCACAAAGAACTGGTCGAAGGTCGCAAATGGCTGAGTGAGCAGGAGTTTCTGTCGGGACTGTCATTTTGCATGCTCTTACCGGGTCCAGAGGCGATGCAACTGGCGACATACTCTGGTTGGCGGTTGCGCGGCACACTTGGCGGTTTGATCGCCGGGCTTTTGTTCGTGGTGCCGGGGGCGCTTGTGATCCTCGCGCTTGGTGCAATCTACGTCAGCTATGGCGACGTGCCGATTGTGCAAACGCTGTTCTTGGGCGTGAAGGCTGCGGTCCTTGCCATCGTGCTGGAGGCTTTGATCAAAGTTGCTAAACGCGCGTTTAAACTGCCGCTTCACTGGGCGCTTGCTATCGCGAGTTTCATTGCAATCTTTGTCTTTGCGTTGCCATTTCCCGCTTTGATTGGGGTTGCAGCACTCATCGGGTATCTAACTACGCCAGCGGCTGCGCATGTTGCGACGCCAAGTGTTCCAATGATGCAAACGCTCCTTACAATCGCGATTTGGCTCGCGATCTGGTGGCTTCCAATTCTCACGCTTGGCTTCGTTATTGGCCATGACTTCTTGTTCCAACTCGCGCTGTTCTTTTCCAAACTCGCCACTGTGACCTTTGGTGGCGCTTATGCTGTGCTTGCCTTCATGGGGCAGGAAGTGGTGCAAAACCTTGGTTGGATCAGCGCTGCGGACATGATCGACGGATTGGGTCTCGCGGAAACTACGCCGGGTCCATTGATCCTTGTGACGGAGTTCGTAGGCTTTCTTGCAGGCTATAACGCAGGTGGTGCAAGCTTGGCGGTTCTTGCAGCGCTCGTTACCCTTTGGGTGACGTTCGTGCCGTGTTTCTTATGGATCTTCGCGGGTGCGCCCTACATCGCTTGGATGTCGGCGCAACCGCGTTTGAACGGCGCGTTAAGCGCGATCACGGCGGCTGTCGTAGGTGTGATTGCCAACCTCTCGATTTGGTTTGCGATGAATGTCATATTTGCGCAGGTTGATCGTGCACGCTTTGGCTGGTTGCCTGACGTGGCGAGCCTTGATTGGCGCGCATTGGTGCTCAGTCTCATCGCAGCGATCTTGCTTTTGCGCCTGCATGTGGGCTTGTTGAAAGTCTTGTTTATCTCGGCACTATTGGCCGTTGGAGTGTCACTGGTATGAAACTTTTCGGGTTGGTCGCGCTGACCATGACGGCCTTTGCGTTCAACTCGATCCTTAATCGCCTAGCCCTCTCGCCGGGGGATACAGGACCTGCGAGCTATGCGGCTGTTCGGCTCTTCTCGGGGGCGGTTTTGCTTGCGCTTCTGGTCACGCTGCGCACGCAAGCTTGGCCAAAAATAACCTCTCATTCGTTCTGGAGCGCGGGCACATTGACGCTTTATGCGATTGCGTTTTCATATGCTTACATCACTTTGCCAACAGGCGCTGGGGCGCTCATCCTGTTTGGTGGTGTGCAAGTTATCGCCTTTTCTATCACGCTGATGAGAGGGCAGAAAATTGGCCTGTTTAGTTGGCTCGGCGCAAGCCTCGCCTTTGGTGGGTTGTGCTACCTGCTTTGGCCCGATCAGGCCTCAGACATTGATCCGTTTGGCAGTGCTTTGATGGTTCTGTCTGCACTGGGTTGGACGCTTTACACGATGGCAGGTGCGCGCAGCTCGGATCCTTTGGGCGCGACGACGCTGGCTTTTGTTTTGGCGGCACCTGTTGGGATCATCGCTTGGTTCATTCTGCCCGACACGATTAGCACGCGGGGCGTTTTGCTTGCGATGCTTTCTGGCGCTGTGACATCGGGGATGGGATACGCGCTTTGGTACAAAGTTCTGCCTTCGCTCAGCATGCCCACTGCGGCTGTCGCACAGTTGACGGTGCCAGTTATCGCGGCTCTTGGAGGGGCGCTTTTGTTAGGTGAGCTGCTCTCGCTGCGCTTCGTTCTGGCGACGGGGCTGGTGCTTTGCGGTGTTGGGCTGACGATCTACGGGCAGGCGCAAGGTCGCGCATTGTGACAAACCCCTTTTGCCAAACCGCCAAAGCTCCTATCTATAGCGCATGTTCAGATATGCTCTTGCCTTTGCGCTTTGCCCGATCTCCGCTGCTGCGGATTGCGTCGTCCTGTTGTACGGCCTAGCGCGTACGGAATCCTCTTTTGCGATCATGGAAGAAGTGCTGCGCGAACGTGGCTTTGACGTGGTGCGCCCCGGATACCCCTCGACCAAAGCACGCGTGCAAGTGTTGGTGGATATCACATTGCCAGAGGCGGTCGCGCAATGCGGTGATCAAACGGTGCATTTCGTCACGCACTCGATGGGTGGCATTTTGCTGCGCGAGTGGCTCAAAGACGGGCATCCAGAAAACTTGGGCCGCGTTGTCATGCTTGCGCCGCCTAACAAAGGCAGTGAAGTCGTCGACGTGCTTGGTGATTTTGAATCCTTTGGCTGGTTCAATGGCCCTGCGGGCATGCAGCTTGGCACGGGTCAGGATAGCTTGCCTCAGCGTCTTCCGCCCGCGGATTTCGAGCTTGGTATCATCGCGGGCAATCAATCGCTAAATCCGTTCTTTTCGGCAATGTTGGAAGGGCCGGACGATGGCAAAGTCTCGGTTGAATCGACGAAGCTAAAGGGTATGAATGCGCATATGACCCTGCCTGTGACCCACACTTTTATGATGAACAATTTCCGCGTGATCGGAGAGACAGTTCTCTTTCTTGAAAACGGTGCGTTTGATCCTGATCTGGATTGGCGCGACGTGGTGTCGACGGCCATTCAGGAATTGGCAGATAGCGATGAAAACCTTTGAATTTACGCTAGTGGGCGGCGACGTGCTGCGCGGCGGTGTGCTGGAGCAGGGCACGCTCTCAATTAGCGAGGGTCATGTGTCGGATGAGCCGCGCAAACGTCGGATCGACGCACGTGGATTTCGCATTTTGCCGGGTATCGTGGACATCCATGGCGACGGATTTGAACGCCATTTGGCCCCCCGTCGCGGTGCAATGACAGATATGCGCGCTGGGATTGCATCGGCTGAGGCGGACTTGGCGAGCAATGGCATCACGACGGCTATCATGGCGCAATTTTACAGCTGGGAAGGGGGACTACGCTCGCCCGAATTTGCCCGCAAGTTCCTGAATGCATTGAGCGTAACGCGCGATGAACACCTCACCGATATGCGTCCACAATTGCGCATCGAAACACATATGATGGACGACTACACTGACATGCTGGCGCTTATCGCTGAGCATAACATCGGTTACGTGGTCTTCAACGATCACATCCCGCACAAGCGTTTGGATGAAGGTCGCAAACCACCTCGTTTGACAGGGACGGCCTTGAAAAGCGGTCGTAGTCCTGAAGCGCATCTCGCCATGATGAAGGGTTTACATGATCGGCGCGATGATGTGCCAGCGGCCCTAGCCGCGTTCGCTGCGCAATTGATCGCGCAAGGTCGCCTGATTGGCAGTCATGATGATCACACTGCTGCCGAGCGCGCGGAGTTCCACGCGATGGGTGCGCAAATTTCCGAGTTTCCAGAAACGCAAGACGCCGCGCAAGCGGCGCGCGACACGGGCGGGTCAATCATCCTTGGTGCGCCAAACGTGATGCGTGGCGGCAGCCATGCTGGCAATGTCTCTGCCGTTGATTTGATCCGCGATGGACTGTGCGACGCGTTGGCTTCGGATTATCATTATCCCGCTTTACGTCAGTCGATCGCTAAATTGGTTGAGCAGAACGCATGCTGCTTTGCGAGTGGTTGGGCGCTTTTGTCGGAAGGCCCCGCGCGTATTCTGGGGCTGGATGATCGCGGCACCTTGGATACAGGCAAGCGCGCGGATATTTTGGTGGAAGAGAGTGCCACAGGTCGCATTGCAGCCACGATCAGCGCCGGTCGGATCACCTACTTGCAAGGTACTTTCGCGGAGCGATTGTTTGCGTCTTAACGCGGTGCTGCAGCGCGCTGCAGACGATCATTGATCGCTGCACCTAGCCCCAACCGCGGGATAGGCGCGACAGCGATTCCTATGCCATCCATTGCGTCGAGCCTATGCAAATGTCCGAACAGATTAGCTGCCGCCTCTACAAGATCGCCAGTTTCCGAGAGGTTCAAATCACACGCCATCGGGCCAAACCCGAGTGTCTTTTCACCTACTTCCCAAGCAATTGCATTCAACCGCACACGCGCGTTCGGTGCGTAATGTGATGCGATTTGACCAGGGGCAGTGATCTCGCCTTCGACAGCCATGCGCAAAGACGCGCCCAAGACCTCTTCGATCGCTTCGCGCGGCACGCCGCCTGCGCGCAGCAAGGTGGGTTCACCCGTCAAACCGATGATGCTCGATTCTAGTCCGACGGAACACGCGCCACCATCCAAGACTGCACCGATCTTGCCATCCAACCCGGCAAGAACATGCGCGGCCGTGGTAGGGCTGATGCGCCCAGACGGGTTCGCAGATGGGGCGGCGACTGGTCCATTGAAACGTTGCAACAACTCTTGCGCTAAATCGCCAGCAGGAACGCGAATTGCGACGCTCTCGAGACCAGCGGTGACAAGCTCGCTCAGGCCGGCATCGCGGCGCAATGGCAGCACCATCGACAATGGACCGGGCCAGAACGCATCTGCAAAACGCTGCGCAGTCTCGCTCCAAACGCCATAGGATTGCGCGGCCTCACTGCTGGGGACATGCACGATCAATGGGTTGAAACTTGGCCGCCCTTTAGCCGCATAAATCTCTGCCACCGCGCGTCCGTTGCGCGCATCTGCACCCAATCCGTAGACCGTTTCAGTTGGGAACGCGACCAGCGCACCGTTTGCCAAAAGATCGGCGGCGCGTTGCATATGAGCAGAAGTGGGCGTAAGCCGCTCAGTCACGATGTGCGTTCCTTGCTTTGACGTTGCGTTTCGATTGCGGGCCTTGCAGCGTGATTTGTAAACTCGCTCAAGCCTGCGCTGGCATACGTTTCATGCACGCGCTTGTAAATTGATAAGAAGAAAGTTGGCCTAAATGTCCTATCGTGCTCCTCTCGCTGAATATCAGTTTTTGTTCGATCACGTGGTCGGGTTTGATGCCGTTACGGCGCATCCTCGCTTTGAGGATGCAGGGGCAGATATGACGGCGGCCATCCTTGGTGAGGCCGCGCATTTATGCGAGGAAAAAATCGCGCCCCTCAATCGCGCAGGCGATCTCACACCTGCAAGTCTTGAAAACGGTGTTGTGCGCACATCGCCCGGGTTTGCCGAAGGCTACAAAGCCATCGCTGAGGGCGGTTGGGTCGGGATGTCTGCAAGTCCTGAGCATGGTGGCATGGGTCTGCCAATGACCATGACGACAGCAGTCAACGAGATGATGTCGGGTGCATGTTTGTCGCTGCAACTTGCGCCGCTCATGTCGCAAGGCCAGATTGAAGCGTTGGAACATCACGCCTCGGACGCGATAAAAGAGCTCTACCTCCCCAAGCTGATTTCCGGCGAATGGACAGGCACGATGAACCTGACAGAACCACAGGCGGGTAGTGATGTGGGTGCTTTGACCTCCAAGGCAGAGCCAAACGGCGATGGCACTTACAGCGTGTCTGGGCAAAAGATCTACATCACATGGGGTGATCACGATGTTGCCGACAACATTTGCCATTTGGTCCTTGCGCGATTGCCCGATGGCGCTGCTGGAACAAAGGGCATCAGCCTGTTTCTGGTGCCCAAGTTTATCCCGAATGAGCAAGGCAAGATCGGCGTTGGTAATACTCTGAAAGTTGTCAGTCTTGAGCACAAGCTCGGCCTGCACGGAAGTCCGACTGCTGTGATGCAATATGAGGGCGCAAAGGGTTGGCTTGTCGGTGAAGCGGGCGGCGGTATGCGCGCGATGTTCACCATGATGAACAATGCGCGCCTTGGTGTCGGCGGGCAGGGGATCGGCATTGCCGAGGCGGCCATGCAACAGGCGATGACCTACGCGTCTGAGCGTAAACAAGGGCGCAGCCTGTCCGAAGTCGGGCGCGGCACAATCATAGATCATGCGGATGTGCGTCGTATGCTGTCTGTCATGAAGGCGGATGTTTTTGCCGCACGTTCTATTGCCTTGATGTGCGCCGTTGCGATTGATCTGCAAAAAGCGACGGCAGAAGACGCTTGGGGCGCGCGCGCTGCATTCCTGACGCCTATCGCAAAAGCATTCGGCACAGAAACAGGCATGCGCGTCGCTGAAATGGGCGTTCAGGTGCACGGTGGCATGGGTTTCATCGAAGAAACTGGTGCTGCGCAGTTCTACCGCGATGTGCGCGTGACGGCGATCTACGAGGGCACCAATGGTATCCAAGGAATGGACCTTGTCGCGCGTAAACTCATGGACGGTGGCGAAGCGGCGTTTGCCCTGCTTGATGAAATTGCAGAGTTCACTGAAAGCGCGCGAGAGGCATGCCCGACACTTGGTTCACCTTTGTGGGAAGCGGTTGAGGCCTTGCGCGAAGCCACGGAATGGATGCTTGAGCAAAGCGAGTTGAACGCGCGTTTCGCCGGAGCACATGCCTATTTGACAGCCTTTGCGCGCGTGATTGGCGGTTATGCGCACCTGAAAGCGGCCAGCGCGGAAAAGGGCATCGGCCCACGCACCAAGCTCGCCAACATCTATATGTCGCGGCTACTGCCCGAACATATCAGTCTGCTCGCAGAAGCACAGGTCGGCGACAAAGACCTCTATGCGCTCAGCGTTGATGAATTGGCAGGATTATGAACGAACAAACGCTCGCATTGCGCTACCCTTGGGAAACACCGCCAAGTGGTTCCGAAGCAATAGAAGTTGCAGAGGGCGTGCTTTGGATGCGTCTACCTTTGCCAATGAAGCTCGATCACGTGAACGTCTACGCGCTTGATGAGGGCGACAGTTGGACGATTGTGGACACAGGGTTCGACAGCCGCAAAACCCGCGGGATTTGGGCGGAGATCATGGACGGCCCGTTGCAGGGCAAGCCGATTTCACGTGTGATCGTTACGCATCATCATCCTGATCACATTGGTCTTGCAGGATGGTTCCAGTCCGAGCATGGCGCAGAGCTTTGGACGACGCGTACGGCTTGGTTGATGGGGCGTATGCTACAGCTTGATACGCAAGAAGTCGCAACCTCGGAAACCGTTGCCTTTTGGCGTAGCGCGGGCATGGACGAAGAGATCATCAAACAGCGCGCAAGTGAGCGCCCGTTCAATTTCTCAGATGTCGTGGCACCCATGCCGCTTGGCTATCGACGTATCAAACAGGGCGATACGATTCGCGTCGGTGGGCGCGACTGGGATGTGCATATGGGCAATGGACATGCGCCTGAGCACGCAACGCTGTGGTCGCGCGATGACAATCTGGTGATCGCAGGGGATCAAATACTGTCTTCGATCAGCTCCAATATTGGTGTTTATGCGACGGAACCCGACGCCGATCCGGTCGGTGACTGGCTTGAGGCGTGTGAGCGATTGAACAGCTTTGCGCGGGCTGATCACCTTGTTTTGGGCGGGCATAAGCTGCCGTTTACGGGTTTGCCGATCCGTATGCGCCAATTGATCGACAACCATCACTCTGCGCTGACACGACTCGAAGCGCATCTGGAAACGCCTTGCACGGCGGGTGAATGTTTCTCTGTTTTGTTCAAACGCAAGATTGGGCCTGCGGAATATGGCCTCGCGCTGGTTGAATCTATCGCCCATGTGCAGCACCTTTGGCTGGAAGGCCGCGCGACGCGTGAAAAACGTGAAGACGGTGCATGGGTCTATCGTCGCAAAACCTAAGCGGCGATGTCTTGGGGAGAGTGACATGAACGATCAAATCAAAACCGCTGCAGAAGTGGCCGAAGCCGATGCGATGCCGCGCCGCTTTGAAAAGCATACGGATGGTGGCAAGTGCCGAGATGAGCGCACAGATGGGCTCAAGGGAAAACCTGCCAAAGCGAAAAGCCCAGCAGAGTGGGCCTATGAGCGCTTGATCCTCTATATCCAGAACTTTGAAGAGCAGCTCGACAACGAGCACGAAGTCGCGATGGGCTTTACGGGCGGCGATGCTGGTGTGCTCAAGATCGAAGGGATGGGCTTTTTCGATCCAGATATCGTGACATTTTACGGCTCTGATCCTGCGGGTGGCAAGACACAGCTTGTTCAGCATGTAAGCCAGTTGAATGTGATGCTGCGCGTTTTGCCAAAAGAGGTAGAGGCAGAGGAACCAAATCGCATCGGTTTCAAGCTCGCCAACGATACGACGTAATTTTACACAGAATTTAAGGGTGCGCGACTTCGTCCTAGGTGACAGGCGCATCGGAATCGGCTAACCAGCGCCAAACCTTTTAGCAGGAGCATAACAATGGCTGAACATAAACACGGTAGCATGGACACATCTGTGCAGGAAAAGACGTTTGACGGCTTTCTAAAGTACGTCACATGGGGCGCTGTTGCCTCTATCGGCATTTTGATTTTCGCTGCTCTCGTTAACGGCTGATTTCTACGAAGGCGCGCTTTGACAGACGCGCGCTTTTGTTCGCTGGGGGGCGGTTGTTATGCGTAAGTTTCTGATTTGCATCTTATTGCCATTGGCCTTGATGGGCTGTGCTGGCAAACAGGTCTGGGCCCCCGATGAAATGGTCGCGCGCATGGCGTATCGCGAACCTGGTCCCTCAACTTTGACCCTTATGACAATGATTTCTAACCGCTCCGGCGGGGGGGCGCATACATCCTTGATGATCAACGCGTCGCAACGCGTGATCTGGGATCCTGCCGGTTCCTTTGCGCATTCGCAAATCCCTGAGCGTAATGACGTGATCTATGGTGTGAACCCTGAGGTTTATCAGACCTATAAAGGCGCGCACGCCCGCGAGACTTTCCATGTTGTAACGCAAGAAATCGTCGTTTCGCCCGAAGTTGCTGAGAAAGCCTTTGCACTTGCACGTACTTTAGGGCCGGTCGGGTCTTCGCAATGTACGATGTCCACGTCTAACTTGCTATCTCAATTAGAGGGCTTTGAAAATATCGGTAGCCATCTGTTCCCCAAAAAACTGATGGAAGAGTTTGCGAAACTGCCCGGCGTTAAAGAGGGCAGTTTGTTCGAAGACGACGCAGGCGACAAAGCGACGGCGTTTGGTGCTGCGAAGAATGTTGAGCTTAAAACGGTGAACTAAGGCTGTTTCGTCCCCTCCAAGAAGGGGACGAGAGTTTATTTAGCAAGATGAAGCTAGAGCTTGTTGAGCAATGCTGGCGTTGGCCAAGCGTCCGCAGGCAGCCCCATTTTCTTTTGCACATCCTGCACGGCAGCGCGTGTATTGGCACCTAAAATCCCGTCAATCTTACCCACGTTATAGCCACGCGCAGCCAGTTTTTGCTGCAAGCTTTTCATCTGTGCGCCGCTTAGGCCGACATCTGGCGTACCTGCGTTATAGACCTGCGCGCCCTCAAGACGATTGGCGAAATACGCAGCCGTAAGCACATAGGTAAAACTCTGGTTCCATTCAAAATAAACGCGAAAATTCGGATATGCGATGAACGCAGGCCCTTTGCGTCCTTGCGGTATGATGATCGAACTGCTCAAGCCACCGGTTAATTTACCACCGCGTGCACGCACACCCAACTTTTGCCATTCGGCTGCATCTGCTGAATGGTTGAGCCCTGTCTTAGACCAATCAAAATCGTTTGGTATTGTGACTTCCTGTAACCACGGCTCACCCTTGCGCCACCCGAGCGCGCTAAGCATTTTACCGCCCGAAACAAGCGCATCTGGCGCAGAGGTTTTCAGTGACACGCGCCCGTCGCCATCACCGTCCATACCGTTCTCGAGGATATCCGCTGGAAGCATTTGGACCATCCCGATCTCTCCGGCCCATGCGCCTGTCGTGCGGGCTGGATCGAAGTTGCCCTTCTCGAACAGTTCTAGCGCCGCGAAAATTTGTGGTCGAAAGAGCTCTGGACGACGGCAATCATGTGCCAATGTGATCAAAGCATTTGCTGTGTTGAAGTTGCCCTGTACCGCGCCATAGTCGGTCTCGAACGCCCAAAAGGCCAAAAGCACGCCGCGCGAAATTCCGTAGTCCCGCTCGATCCGACTGAACACCGAATTGAATTGCTGTCCCATGGCACGGCCTTTGTTGATCCGGCCTTGGCTGATCAAACGGCGTGAGAAATCCACGAATGGCATCTGAAACACGCCTTGTGCGCGATCTGCTTTGAGTACGGCAGGGTCTTGTCGCACGCTGGCGAAAAAGCGATCAACCGAAGCACGATCATGACCGCGTTGGACGGCTTCGGTCTTGAGACCGTTGACGAAACTGCCAAACGCACCGCCACAGGATTGAGCCAGAGCAGGAGACGCAGCCAGAAGTGCGACCAGCGCAACTGTAGAAAAGCGTGAAAACATGTTAATGAAAGTCCTTTGAATAGGTTGAACGCAGCTTAGAAACTGAACAGCCAGAGCGCAAACACCAAAGCTGCAAAAACACCCCATGTGACCCAGAGCGCACGGCAGGCAGCCTCAATGTCATTTGCGCTCAGGCTTTTGCGGCCGGTCTCGTTGACGAACGGAAAGTCGCGCAGTGCGCCCTCGTAGCTGCGCGGGCCAGAAACGGCGACACCCAACGCGCGGGCCATTGCCGCCTCGGGCCAGCCTGCATTCGGCGAGCGGTGTTTTAGCGCCTCTTTGCGGATTTCGGGGAGCTTTGAGAGCAAGCCATAGGGCAAAGCGATCAACAGCGCCGTCAGGCGCGCAGGGATCAAGTTTAACAGATCATCAAAGCGTGCAGCGGCCCAACCGAACGCTTCATGGCGCGGGGTGCGGTAGCCGATCATGCTGTCAGCGGTGTTGGTGATTTTATAGAGCAAGAGGAGTGGTAACCCACCGATCAAGAACCAGAACGCGGGGGCGATTACTCCGTCGGAGAGGTTCTCTGCCGCGCTTTCAATAGCACTGCGCGCGATGGCGGGATCGTCCATATCTGCCGTGTCGCGCCCAACGATCATGGCAACAGATGCACGACCATTTTCGGTCGATTGGCGCAAGGCGGTGGCGACAGCGGCGACATGTTCAACCAGCGATTTCTGCGCGATGAGGATAGCGACGATGATGATTTCAAGCGCCCATCCGAATTTTGAAATGAGGGCTCCCAAAAGAATGGCAAAAACACCAAGCGAGAGCATCACCAGCGACCCTTTGAGACGCAGCAAACCGTCAGAATTAAACCGTTTATCGCACCAACTAATCAGGTTGCCCATCAAGACAGCTGGATGCGGCGCGCGCGACCATAGCCAACGAGGCTCGCCCAAAAGCGCATCTAAGACAAGCGCACATAAGAGAACGCCCGCGGTGGTCATTTCGCTGAAAGTGCGGCGCTAAAGCGGGCCCATTGATCAGGTGCAGGCAGGCCAAGGCGGAGCCACTTGTCGGAGTAGGGAAAAACACGTGACCAGATGTGTGCGCGCGCGAGTTTGGCTCGCCATGCAGCAGCATCGCCTACGTCGTAGAGGCGAAACAAAGAGGTGCCACCGACGACATCTGCCCCATGCGTGCGCATCAAAACATCAAGCCGCGCTGCATCAGCGCCGAGGCGCGCGCGGGTTTGATCTGCCCAAGTATGGTCGTTCAGAGCCAGCGCACCCGTGCGTAAAGCAGGCCCGCTGATGGCCCAAGGACCGATGAAATCATTGAGGCGCGCAATGAGAGTCGGATCACCAATCGCGAAACCAAGTCGAAGCCCCGCGAGTCCCCAGAATTTGCCAAAGCTCTTGAGAACGATCACGCCGTCACGTTCCGCGAGATGAATGAGGCTCGCGTCTGGCGCGATGTCACAAAAGCTCTCGTCAAGGACGGTGAGCGGCGCACTTGCATCGCTGTCTGACCAAAAGCGGCCATCAGGGTTGTTCGGGTGTACCAAAACGCGCGCGCTCGGGTTGTCTTGCGAAAGGGTCCAACCTTGCGCTTGAAACGCGGCGGCGTGCTCGTTGTAGGTCGGTTTAGGAATATCGACGCGCGCAGCTGTGGCGAGCGCTGGGATGCGAGCAATCAGGGCTGACGCGCCCGGAGCAGGTAGAATTGCAGCGCCATCAGGAACATTCCAAAAGCTGCGCGCCGCTTGTGTTAAAGCGTTAAACGCGGCAGCGTCAGGAAGCGCTGTCCAATCATTTTGGGTAAATTCACCGATCGGGTAAGGCACAGGATTGATCCCGGTAGAGAGGTCAATCCAATCATTGCGCGCACCGCCATAGAGCATGGCCGCGCCATCAAGCCCGCCACCGTGATCGCGCGGAGCGTTGCTCATTCGTTATCAGGCACAGGGGGGTGGCGTGTGATGAAGTGCCCTTTGATGGCTTTAGGCCATTCGCGAAACGGGACTTGGCCAGTCTCTGAGGCTGCGTGTTTGCTCGCGTATTCAACGATGCCCATCGCAGATTCTTCTGAGCTGTCGAATTTACCAAGCGTGTAGGCCAATTTGCCCGGTGCTTGGATTGCGATGTTGCAGCTGTGTGAGCAGCCCATCAAGCATGACACGCGACGGGTTTTGATGCCTTCGGCACCAATGGCCGCTTTTTCGACGGCTTCGGCGAGAAGTTCACCGTCTGTCTGTGGCTGCGTTTCCGCATTCCAGTCGTCGTGCTTGCAGGTGTCGCAAACGGTAATCCAAGTGGTCATGAGCGTTGTGCCTTTTTGGTCTGAGGGCCTTGCGCGCTGGTTCAAGCGGAAACACGCCCAATCTGCAAGGTTTTCTAAACGAATTTATGAAGAATTTGTTGAGATGGCACCGCTGTTAACGCAATGTTAAGTCCTGGGAGCGACACCAATATTAACCGAACTCTTAAAAAGAGCTATGACTGAATCTGGTGTTTGGGCGGTTTGAAGGTTGGCGGCGTATCTGGT
>NZ_MLCB01000142.1 GCF_001890925.1 Planktotalea frisia | reverse complement strand
GTCAGCGATCGCCCTCGCTGCAACCGTCATATTCTGGTTATGAGTCCTGAACCTAGGGCGAGCATGGTCAAGAAAAGCGCGAAAAACAGCATTTTTAACATCGTTATCGTCGTTCAGGACGGCCGTTTAGCCTATGAAGCCGCCCTTTTCGCAGCCAGCCTACGCCACACCAACCCTGACTTCGCGGGCAAACTATATCTTGCCGAACCCATGCCGGGCCCTCTTTGGAAACGCGATCCTCGCCTGCCAAACGGGGATTTGCGTGATCTTTTGATCGAACTGGGTGGCGAGTTCATCCAATTCGAGAACCGCGTGTTTGGGCAAACCTATCCTTACGGCAACAAGATCGAAGCCCTCGCGGCAATGCCAAAAGACGAGAATTTTGTCTTCTTTGATACGGACACTTTGATCACAGGCAATCTGAGCGACGTGCCCTTTGATTTTGAGCGCCCTTCTGCGTCGCTAAGACGTGAAAATACTTGGCCACAGTTAGAACTTTACGGACCCGGCTACGGCGCCACATGGAAATCACTCTACGACAAGTTCGATCTGGATTTTGCAAGTGCGCTCGATCTGAACCATCCAGATGAATACTGGCGCCGCTACCCTTACTACAATGCGGGCTATTTCTTTTACAAATGCCCACAGCAATTCGGCACGCGTTTCTTGGACTACGCCAAAGCCATCCGCGATGACGCGCCACCTGAATTGGTTTGCCAAGTGATGGATCCTTGGCTGGATCAAGTTGCTTTGCCGCTCGTGATTCACAGCTTTGGCGGCGGCAAACACACGCTACCGCGCGGATTGCTCGATGGAGAGATAAGCTGTCATTACCGCATGCTGCCCCTGCTTTATGCGCGCGAAAGCGACCGTGTCATTGAAGTGCTCGAAGACGTCACAGCACCAAACAAGATCAAAAAAGTGCTCAAAGGTTCTGACGTGATCAAGCGCATGGTTTACCAAGGGCGTGGTCACAAAGTTCGCGACCTGTTTGACCAAGATGATATGCCGCGCAAAGAGCAAGCTATTCGCAACAGGATCAAGAAAAATAACTTCTGGATGCGTTGAGCCACTGAGAAACATTTGTTTCGCAACACTGCAGATTTTCAAAACGCTTGTTCCAAAACACAGCCTTGATGTTGTGAGCTTTGCAACATTGGCCTAGACCTATGCCCAACGCTCTTTTCAATGTGAGGAATTCCCATGACCGACGGACCAAGCTACGGCTTTGATACACTGCAAATCCACGCAGGCGCACGCCCTGATCCAACAACAGGTGCCCGCAACACGCCGATTTATCAGACAACGGCTTACGTCTTTCGCGACGCCGAGCATGCAGCCGCCCTCTTTAACCTGCAAGAAGTCGGCTACATCTATTCGCGTTTGACGAACCCCACAGTCGCCGTTCTGCAAGAACGCATCGCCACATTAGAGGGTGGTGTCGGCGCTGTTTGCTGCTCGTCCGGTCACGCGGCACAGATCATGGCGTTGTTCCCACTGATGCAGCCGGGCATGAATGTTGTGGCGTCCACTCGTCTGTATGGCGGCACAATCACGCAATTCAGCCAAACGATCAAACGTTTCGGATGGGAAGCGAAGTTCGTAGATTTCGACGATGAAGACGCGGTGAAAGCAGCCATCGACGACAACACGCGCGCGGTCTTTTGCGAAGCGATTGCCAACCCTGGCGGTTACATCACCGATCTCGATGCGATCTCTGCGATTTCTGACGCCGCAGGCATCCCGTTGATCGTGGACAACACATCCGCCACGCCCTACCTGTGCCGCCCGATCGAGCATGGCGCGACGCTGGTTGTTCATTCCACAACGAAATACCTCACAGGTAACGGCACGGTCACAGGTGGGTGTGTTGTGGACAGCGGCAAGTTTGACTGGACAGCGTCGGACAAATTTCCGTCCCTCAGCGCGCCAGAGCCAGCCTATCACGGCCTCAAGTTCGCTGAAACTTTTGGTCCTTTAGCCTACACGTTCCACGGCATCGCCATCGGTCTGCGCGACCTTGGCATGACAATGAACCCACAAGCTGCGCACTACACGTTGATGGGCGTCGAAACGCTCTCTTTGCGGATGCAGCGCCACGTAGAGAACGCGCAAACGGTTGCAAGTTGGCTGGAGAAAAACGAGCATGTTGAGTATGTTACATATGCTGGCCTGGAATCATCGCCCTATAACCATCGTGTCGAAAAGATCTGCCCAAAAGGTGCTGGCGGCTTGTTCACATTTGCGCTGAAGGCCGGCTATGAAGGTTGCATCAAACTGGTGAACAGCCTTGAGATCTTCAGCCACGTAGCCAATTTGGGCGACACACGCTCGCTGGTGATCCACTCGGCATCGACAACCCACCGACAGCTTTCGCCAGAGCAGCAAGAAGCGGCAGGAGCGGGTCCGAATGTCGTGCGTATTTCCATTGGGATTGAGAATGCTGAAGACCTGATCGCGGACTTGGATCAGGCCATCAAGACCGCCTCTGCGTAAAGGGCTGCGGCCTGAGCAATTCGAAAGGCCCGAGGCATTCCTTCGGGCCTTTTCTTTTGTTTAGTCAGTCAATTGAAAGATGATCTTAACCCGCGCACTTTGCGACACTTCGCCTTGTGCAATCGGAACCGCGCCAGAGCGCGCAGCTAACATTTCCATCATGGGAGCCTGTATGCTTGTGCCACCGCCAAGTTCTTCGGTGATCAGCACGACATCGCCAAGCGAAACACCCGCCGCGTGCGCGTAGAGTTCCGCCTTGCGACGCGCATCCTGAACTGCCGTTTCGCGGGCGCGATCTTGCACAGGCTGCGGGTCAATCAAACCAAATCGGAAGCCGGAAAATGAATTCGCACCATCGCGTGCAACACTGTCGAGCACCGCGCCCAGGCTGTCTAAATCGAGCAACGTGACAGTGACCGTATTGGACGCTTCAAACCCGATTGGAGCAAGCGTCATGCCCTCATCGTCATAGCGCTGCCCTTGTCGCCAGACCGGGTTTAGGTTCAGCGACGAGGTCTGCATATCGCGCTTTTCGACCCCCATTTCCTCCATACGAGAGAGAATCGCTGCCACTGCGACACTTGTCTGAGCCAGTGCATCTGCCGCGCTTTTCGCAGTATGGCGTGCGCCCAACGTAATGACAGCTTTATCCGGCGGCGCACTGATTTGACCGGATCCGATCACGGTTACGGACCTAGCCACGCCAAGCGTCTGAGCATGAAGTGGCAGGGCGAGAACTGTACTAATTGCAAAAAAGGTCGAAAAAACCCAATTTTTTAAGGACATCGTAATACCTTTCGTAAACTTTAAAACCAAATGAACTCAGCTCACTGTGCCAAGCGATAGGGTTTAGACGCAAGCACTGGTGCGATCCTTGGCAAAAATCCACGCCATGAAGATAGGGGAAACGTAGCTTTAACTTCTCTCAGGCAGGACTTTTTCCTTTCGGCAAGAAACTGCTATACTCAACACATAATCGCGTACCGACTCCCAGTGCGCGTTTGGGGAGACTAAAATACAAGTATGAGACCGAATTTTGCATTGTCGCTTTCGTTCAGCGGTATCCAACTCTTGCAGCGGCAAGCTGCTGGATGGGGCCGTGTGGGTGATGTCGACATTAGTTCTGCTGATCTCACGAGCGAATTGGCGGCTTTGCGCGACAAAGCCCTGGCGCTTGGCAGTGGTCCTGTTCAAACCAAATTGATCATCCCCAATGACCAGATTAAATACCTAACGGTTGACGCCGTTGGCTTGGATAAGGACGCGCTACAGGCTGCCGTCCTGAAAGCCCTTGATGGTGCGACGCCCTACCCCGTCGATGATCTCGAATTTGATTTCGCCAATGAGAATGGCAGCGTTCATATCGCGGCTGTTGCAAAAGAAACCCTGCAAGAGGCAGAAAGCTTCGCGACCGAGCATGGGTTTGAACCAATGGGATTTGTCGCGGCTCCGACGCAAGGGAATTTTCCGAAAGAGCCGACCTTTGGATTGAGCGCATTAGCGCGATCGAAAGGCATCATGGCGCTTGAGGCGGATGTACAGCCCGCAATTGCGACGGGCGAAGCTGTCGCCGTTGTCAAAGAACCGGATCCTGTTGAGGAAATACCGGAAGAGTTGAATATCCCAGTCGCAGGGTTTTCATCACGCCGCCGTACGCCTGAAACCGAGCCAGTGCTCCCTATTCCTGTGCGCGAACCTTCTGTTGCGACAACTGATCCGACGCCAGCAGAAGCCTCTCCGCAACTTGGGGGCGCTGAACGCGGTGTAGATCTGACGCCAGCCCCGAAAGCGCCTGCGCCGACTCGCGCCACGGCGGCTCCCACAGGACCAACACCACAGATTACAGGGGTGTCTGACGCGGCCCTCGATGAAACAGCGCTTGATAGCAAACTCGGCGGCCTTCGTCCTGGCGCGGCCTTTGATGACAGCGCGTTTGACGATGACATCCCACCGATGCCTGCAAGCTTTGCGGCGGCTCCTCGCGGTGGTGCAGCCATGCACGGCGCTGCGGATGGCTCACCCATTGCTGATCTAAGAGCGCCGAGCACGCCACCTGTCGAACCTTTGGAAAAAGCGCCTAACGCTCTCAAAGAAAACGGTGCGAAAGCAGCGGCAAAAGCCTTCGCGCTTGCTGGAACGGCTGGCGGTGCCGCCCTAGCTGGCGCACGCGGCTTGATGGCAAAACGTGCTAAAAAGGCCGAAACAAAAGCGGCACCTGTCCCAGAGCCGCAAGTTGTTGCCGCCGAAGCATCCGTCGAAGACGAAAAGCAACGTATGACCGTGTTCGGCGCACGAAAGCCGAAAAAGAAGAAAGAGCCAATCGCGATTGGTGGCAAGCCGCGTTTTCTGGGTCTGATCCTAACCGCTATCTTGCTATTGTTCCTTGTCAGCGTTGCCGCTTGGGCGTCTGTTTTTCTAGATGACGGGTTGGCGCGTTTCTTCGGTGGATCAGACCGAGACAAAGCGATTGCGGAGCTGCCAAACCCTGACGCATCCGTCGAACCCAGTGCCGAAGAATTGATCGAACTCGCCTCTTTGGATACGGGCGAGAACGACATTTTGGCGGATGACTTGCCCCTTGCACAGGACGGTTTGACGCAAGTCGCGCCCGAACCGGCGCCTGCTGTCATTTCTCCTGAGGAAGCGGAAGCCACATATGCCGCAACTGGTATTTGGCTGGCCACCCCCGAAATGCCGCTCTTGCCACCAAAGATCTCGCTTGAGGATGTGTACACGGCCTCGATCGATGCGCGTATCACGGGCCAAGATGCTTTCGCGATGGAGCCTTTGAGGCAACCGCGGGACGTTTTGCCCGCCATTGCGGCAGCGCCTGCACCTGCCAATTCCGATTTTGCATTTGATCAAAACGGGCTTGTTGTTGCGACACCTGACGGCGCGGCGACGCCTGAGGGTGCTTTGGTATTTCTGGGGCGTCCCGCGCGCGTACCCCCAGCAATTCCAGAGCGCCTTCGCAACGCGGCATTGGCCCCTGACACCACCGAAGAGCCAGAAGCGCTGGACAATGGAACAGTAGCGTCCCTGCGCCCTAAAACGCGGCCAGAGACGCTAGTCGAAGATACCGAGCGTACGCAACTCGGCGGCGTGTCACGCGCTGAGCTTGCAAAAATTCGCCCAAAGCTGCGACCGCGGGTCGAAAAAGAAGTTGAAGAAGCAGAAGCTGCGCAAACACCGGCAACACGTCTGGCCGTTGCCGCGTCGCGCAAACCTGCACCGCGCCCACGCAATTTTGCGCGCGTTGTTGCACTTGCCCAGAAACAAGCCGAACGTCAAAGCGCGCAAGAAGAACCGCAAGCAACGCAAGTCGCCGCTGTTGCCCCGCGCACTGTAAAGCCGAGCATCCCATCCAGCGCCTCTGTTGCGAAAAACGCCACTGTGCGCAACGCGATCAATCTCAGCCGCGTGAACTTGATCGGCGTTTATGGAAAACCCTCAAGTCGTCGCGCTTTGGTGCGGCTGTCCAGCGGGCGTTACAAAAAGGTTAAGGTCGGGGATCGTGTAGATGGCGGCCGCGTCTCCGCGATTGGTGAAGGTCAGTTGATCTATACTAAACGCGGTCGCAACGTGACGCTTCGCATGCCCAAAGGCTAGTTAACTCGCACCGCCAAGTTCCCCGCTATCAATCTGTTCTTGCTCGATTGATTCAAACAGCGCTTTGAAATTACCTTCGCCAAAACCGTCATCACCTTTGCGCTCGATAAACTCGAAAAAGATCGGGCCGATCACAGTTTTTGAAAAAATTTGCAACAAGATGCGTGTCTCGCCACCATTAACAACCCCTTCGCCGTCAATCAAAATGCCGTGCTTTTTCATCCGTTCCAGCGGCTCATCGTGGTCCGCAACGCGTGTTTTGCTAAGATCGTAATAGGCATCCGGCGGCCCTGGCATGAATTTGATACCCCGCGACGCAATTTCATCCGTTGCGTCGTAAATATCTTTGGCACCAACGGCGATATGCTGAATCCCCTCGCCTTTGTACTTCTTAAGATATGCCACGATCTGGCCGGTTTCACCACGATCTTCGTTGATGGGAATACGAATGCGCCCACAAGGAGAAGTGAGCGCACGACTGAGCAACCCTGAGAACTTGCCTTCGATATCAAAGAACCGGATTTCGCGAAAACTGAACAGATCGCCATAAAAGGCGAACCATTTGTCCATATTCCCTTTAAACACATTGTGCGTGAGATGATCGAGGTAGTGAAAGCCGACACCCTCGGGATTGGCTTTCGCGATCCAGTCGAACTCTTCGTTGTAAGGGGTCGTTGCCCAGTAGTTTTCGACGAAATAGATGAGGGAACCGCCAATCCCAACAATTGCAGGCACATCCAGTGTTTTGTCATCACCGACATAAGGTTCTGCGCCTTTCGCAACGGCGTGCTCAAAAGCATGCTGCGCGTTCACAACGCGCCAGCCCATAGAAGGGGCGCACGGGCCGTGATCTTCAATGAAACGCGCCGCAAAACTGTTGGATTCAGCGTTCAGAATATAGGTGATGTCACCTTGCTGCCAAAGCTCGATGGCTTTTCGTTTATGGGTCGCGGTATGCGCGTAGCCCATCTTGGCAAACAGGTTACGCAGCTCCTGTGGATCGGGATGGGCAAACTCAACAAACTCGAAACCATCGGTTCCAGCAGGGTTCTCGTCGCTGATTGTTGCGCGCTCAGCGTCATGTGGAAACGGGCCCATATCTCTTATCCTTGTGCAAACTTGGCGATTTTTGATACTATAAGCGCATTAGCATACGGATTTTCCGCATTTGTCATCGCATCGTTACAATTAGATGTTAAGAATACGCATGAATTCTGTAAAAATCGCAAAAATCCCGCATGCTGGATCAAATTGACAAAAACCTTCTTGCTGCTTTGCAAGAAAACGCCCACCTGACTGCGCAAGATTTAAGCGAGCGGCTCAATATGTCCGCGAGCCAAGCAGGTCGCAGGCGTCAAAAGCTCGAAGCCGAAGGTTATATCAAAACCTATCGCGCCCATGTAGATGCTGCGCGCATAGGGTTGAATGTTCAAGCGTTTGTGCAGGTTCATTTGGCGACCCACGGCCCAGAACAAGCCCGCAATTTTGCGCGTATGATCGAGTTAAGGCCCGAAATTACAAGTGTTTGGACCCTCACAGGTGACGCAGATTACCTCTTGCGGGTCTACTGTGCGGACTTGGCGGCGCTGAATGTGCTGATCCATGATGTGATCTTGCCGCATCCAACTGTGGCAAGGGTTCAAAGCCAGATTGTGATGGATCAATTAAAACAGGACGCGCCGCTTCCGACCTGAGTGCGTCAAACGTAAAGGAACTTGAATGGAAGGTTTTCTCTACTCTGCGTCTATCTATCTCGGGGCTGCGGTCATCGCGGTGCCTGTGGCTGCGCGCTTGGGGCTTGGCTCGGTGCTGGGCTATCTCGCCGCAGGCATATTGATTGGCCCACTTTTAGGGCTCGTCGGAGCAGAGACGAAAGACCTGCAACACTTTGCCGAATTTGGCGTCGTGATGATGCTCTTCTTGATTGGTTTGGAACTTGAGCCCCGCGCGCTTTGGGATATGCGACATCGCTTAATCGGACTGGGTGGCTTGCAAATTGTGCTCACGACGGTAGCGATCATGGGTGGTGCCATGGCATTCGGGTTTTATTGGTCGGTTGCGTTGGCCGTCGGCTTGATCTTTGCACTCTCTTCTACTGCGATTGTGCTGCAAACGCTGTCCGAAAAAGGGCTGATGCGTACGGCTGGTGGGCGCTCGACATTTTCGGTTTTGTTGACACAGGATATCGCCGTCATTCCAATGCTGGCTCTTTTGCCGCTGCTTGCCTTGCCCAAGGCGCTGTCGCTTAATCCTGACGGCTCGATCGAACGCCATGCAAACGACGCGCACGCCTCGGATCATATTAATCTTAGTCTTGTCGCCGACCTGCCCGGTTGGGGCGTGACCCTTGTCACATTGGCTGTAATCGGCGCAATCATTCTCGCAGGCGTTTATCTTGCCCGCCCCGTGTTTCGTTTCATCCATGCAAGCCATCTGCGCGAGATGTTTACCGCGCTCGCTTTGCTTATTGTTGTCGGCATTTCGTTCTTGATGCTGCTCGTTGGCCTGTCCCCTGCTTTGGGGGCATTTTTGGCCGGAGTTGTCCTTGCCAATTCTGAATTTCGCCACGAGCTTGAGACGGATATCGAGCCCTTCAAAGGTCTTTTGCTGGGCTTATTTTTCATCACCGTCGGTGCGGGCATTAATTTTGCGGTGCTTGAACGTGATCCCGCTGCGATCCTTGGGGCCACTTTGGCGGTGATCCTTGTCAAAGGTTTGGTGCTTTACGCGCTCTCGCATATCTTCAAACTTTATGGCAGCGATCGTTGGCTGTTCACCCTTGGTCTTGCGCAAGCGGGTGAATTTGGCTTCATCCTGACCGCGTTTTCCGTGGCGCAGAACGTCATCCCCATTGGCTTGTCCGAACGTATTTTACTGATCATCGCGCTTTCGATGCTGATAACACCGCTACTGTTCATTTTGATGGAAGTGATCGGCAAGCGCATCGGCAACGATTTACAAGACATTCAACATGATGTGGTAAATGAAGAAGGCCTTGTAATCATCGCTGGTGTTGGTCGTTTTGGGCAGATTGTGAACCGTTTGGTCGGGTCTGCTGGATTCAAAACAGTTGTTCTCGATCATGATCTCAAGACGATTGAGCTGATGCGCCGCTTTGGATTTAAAGGGTTTTACGGGGACCCGACTCGCCCTGACGTCTTGCGCGCCGCAGGTTTGGCGGACGCGCGCGTGTTGGTCATCGCGCTTGATGATCGCGATGCCGCGCTAAAAATGGTGCGGTATGCGCGCAAAGAACGGCCCGATCTGCACATCATTGCGCGCGCAGGCGATCGCAGTGATGTGTTCCGGCTCTATCAAGCGGGTGCGAACGACATTGTGCGCGAGATGTTTGACAGCTCACTGCGCGCAGGTCGCTACGTTTTAGAGAATATTGGTTTGTCAGAGTTTGAAGCTGCTGAAGCAGAGAAAACTTTCTATGCGCATGACCGTCACGCGATCCGCGAGCTTGCGCAGGTTTGGGACCCAGATATAGCCTCTGGTGAAAACGAAGCATATGTGGCGCGCGCTAAAGAGTTGGAACGAGACTTGGAAGCCTCGCTCCTTACTTTACTTGAAACGCGTCGTTCTGAAACTTAGCCAGCGGCGACACCCGCTTCGGCAAAGGTTGCCATGCCTGAATGACACTCCACAGCAGCCACAAGGATGTTAATTGCAAGCGTCGCGCCAGAGCCCTCGCCAAGACGCATATCAAGGGATAATAGCGGCGTTTTATCAAGTGCGGCCAATAGCTTGCCATGCGCGCCCTCTTGGCTGAGATGCCCAGCAACCACGTGATCAAGCGCACCATCTTGAGCTTGCGCAAGGCAGGCCGCAGCAGCAGTACAGATGAAACCGTCCATAATCACAGGAATGCGTTTGGCGCGTGCACTCGCAATTGCGCCTGCCATCGCCGCCAATTCACGACCCCCAAGGCAGCGCAGAATCTCAAGCGCATCATCACTTGCGTGCAAAGCAGCGCCCTCGGACACAACCCGCGTTTTATTGCTTAACCCGGTATCATCGACGCCAGTTCCGCGCCCTGTCCACTCGCTTGCATCGCCGCCGAAAAGCGCAGTGGCGATTGCGGCGGCGGATGTTGTGTTGCCGATGCCCATTTCGCCAACAACAAGCAATTCGGTGTCGGAATCGACCGCGTCCCAACCTGTTTTGAGTGCTGCGACCACCTCTGCCTCGGACATTGCGGCGTCTTTGGTGAAATCCGCCGTTGGCGTGTCGAGATCGAGCGCATGTACGCTCATCTCGGCACCTGCCACACGGCTCAACTGGTTCACAGCTGCGCCGCCATGTTCAAAATTGGCAACCATTTGCACCGTCACTTCTGCTGGAAAAGCGGATACGCCTTGCGCCGTCACACCGTGGTTGCCTGCGAAAACAATCACTTGCCGCTTTCCAACGCGTGGACGATCCGTGCCGCGCCAGCCGCCATACCAGATCGCTAGCTCTTCCAAACGGCCAAGCGCACCAGGAGGTTTGGTCAGTTGGCCGTTGCGCTCTTGTGCGCCGCTCATCGCATTTTGGTCGATCGAGGGCATCGCGGCAAGTAGCGTGCGAAACTCGGAGAGGGAAGAAAATGCACTCATGATCAGCTCTTTCATTGTAAGCAGGTATGCTTGTATGTTTAACAAAAGTCGCATCCGTGACAAGGTAGGAACGACGCTTTTGGCACCTCAAAACGACCTGTTCAAAGATACTTTAGTCGCACTCAGTTTGCTGACGCGGCTCCCGATCAAGCTGGATGATGACGCCTATGCGTACAGCGCGCGGGCGGCTTGGGCCTATCCTTTGGTCGGCGTCGTCACAGGGCTTTTGGCCTGCATTGCAGCACAGGTCGCGCTTTGGATTGGCTTGCCGCTTTGGTGCGCTGCGACTTTTGCGCTCGCGACGGGAATTATTGTCACTGGAGCCATGCATGAAGATGGCTTAGGCGATTGCGCAGACGGATTCTGGGGTGGCTGGGATCCTGCGATGCGCCTGAAGATCATGAAAGACAGCCAAATCGGCACCTATGGTGTTTTGGCTTTGCTGGTTACGATGGGGCTTCGCTTTGGTGTCATCTGGGAAATGTTGCGTTGGGATAGTTGGGTGTTGCCATTGATCGCGATCCACGTTGCGTCGCGCGCGGTCATGCCAGCGGTGATGACCATGTTGCCCCATGCCCGCGACACAGGGCTTTCGAAATCTGTTGGTCGCGTCAACGCAAATTCCGCGCAAATCGCGGCAAGTATTGGGGCCGTCGCTTTGGGAATGGGTTTCGGCCTGTTTGGCCTTGCACTGGTGTTGGTCGCAATTATCACGACTTTAGTTTGTGTCAGGTTGGCACGCGCAAAGATTGGTGGACAAACCGGCGATGTTTGTGGGGCCAGTCAGCAAATTTGCGAAGTGGCGCTTTTGCTTGCCGTGCTTGCGAGTTAGCCAGGTGAAACGCTCAAAATAGAAAAACCGCGCTTCCTCCCAAAAGCGCGGTCTTTCGTCTTCCCGTCATGGGCTGGCCCGCTTATGCAGCGGGCGCGGCAACCACTCGGGACATCAAAACGTCAGTAATCTGACGTGCAGCACCGTCTTCGTCGCCACCTTGAACAGCACCGAATTCACGGGTCAAACGCTCAAGCGCTGCTTCATAAAGCTGACGCTCAGAATAGCTTTGCTCACGCTGATCGTCCGTGCGGTGTAAATCGCGCACGACTTCGGCAATCGCGATGAGATCGCCAGAGTTGATCTTTTGCTCATATTCTTGCGCGCGGCGAGACCACATAGCGCGTTTCACTTTGGCTTTGCCTTTGAGCGTCTTCATAGCGTGTGCAACTTCGTCGCCGGTGCTGAGCGAGCGCATGCCAATATCGATTGCCTTATGAGTCGGAACGCGCAGGGTCATTTTGTCTTTTTCAAACGCGATCACATAAAGCTCGAGTTTCACGTCTGCGACCTCTTGCTCTTCGACGGATACCACTTTGCCAACGCCATGGGCAGGGTACACAACAAATTCGTTGACGCTAAAATCAAGTTTCTTTGACTTACTCATTATGGGCTATCCTCAGCTCATTTAGGATCACAGGACACAACAAAAAGAAGCGCGCAGGCAAACGGCCAGCGCGGTACGCTTCATGTGTAAATGCTATTTCGCGGGTGGGCAGAAACAGATCAGTGTCAGGCAATCATTCATCATCTGGTATGCACCATAACACAAATTTACCCCCCTCGCCAGAGGTGCATCTGAACGCACTTAATGAGGCTGAAACCCCAAGGCCTTATGGGTAAACGCAAAAAGGTGCCGCAGGGGCACCCTTTCAAATCAACAGCAAGTGATTCGGGGCAGATTAACCGCCCTCACCCGGCTGTTCAGAGAAATACTTTTCTAACTTGCCCTCTTCGCCGTCACGATCGTCTGCTTCGGGAAGCGGGTCTTTCTTGGTGATGATGACAGGCCAAAACTCGGAGTACTTACGGTTGAACTCAACCCATTTTTCCATGTCAGGCTCTGTGTCCGGACGGATCGCATCAGCAGGGCATTCAGGCTCGCACACACCACAGTCGATGCATTCATCCGGGTGAATCACCAACATGTTTTCACCCTCATAGAAGCAGTCCACAGGACAAACTTCGACGCAGTCGGTGTATTTGCAAGCAATGCAGCTGTCGTTGACAATGTAGGTCATAAGAGGTGCCTCAATGGAGTTGCGGACTTGCTAATCCAAGAACCGCGATCATTCAAGCTCTCCGCGTTTGATTTGCGCGCCAAGTTTGCGATCTGCTTTGCTTGGACGTCCGCCGCGTTCTGCGTAGGGTTTGCCAATATCGCGCGGTTGCGGTGGGCTGAGATCGGTATAGAGCGCCTGCGCTTCAATAGCAGGGCCACGACGCGTGCCAATACCATCGATTTGAATAACGCGAATGTGATTGCCTTGGGGGAATGTGAGAACGTCGCCAACCTTCACCGTGGCAGACGCTTTGACCACCTTGTCGCTATTCACCCGCAGGTGCGATCCGGTGATAAGTTTGGCCGACAGGCTACGGGTCTTAAAGAACCGCGCCTGCCAGAGCCATTTGTCGGCGCGCAGCTTTTCAGCTGCTTCGCTCACTTTTTTCCAAATCCTGCCAGCGCTGCTGCAAACGGATTGTCAGGATCGATCTTTTTCTCAGCCTTGGGTGGGCGCGCCGAGAAATTTTGCGCCTTGTTGCCACCCGCTTGAGGTTTCCCACGTGGCTTACCCTTGCCTTTGGGAGCACCGCCTTGCTTACGAGGACGGCTGTCCGCGTGCTTTTGCTGACGCGCACGGCCCCATGTGAAGGTGTAAAAGACCTCCATCTCGGGCGGCGTTTCTTCTTTGGGTGCTTCCTCAGCAGGTGCTTCAGCCGCAGGTACTTCGGTCGCTTCAACTGGCGCGTCTTCGACCTTGGCGGTCTCATCCGGCTTCACGGCGGGTGCCACTTTCACCTTCTCGCGCTCGCCCTTTTCGGCATTGTAGCCAAGACCTTGCATAAGATCCGAAAATTGCTCCAGCGTCATGCCTGTGATAGAGAGCATGTCGGCTTTGCCTTCAAACCCACCACGGCTGTCCTCAGAGCGCAACATATCTGCAAGGCGTTCTAGCATGTCGATGCGAATCGCGCGTGCACCCGCAGCGCGGTAGCCTGACATCAAATGGTAACCCGCAGGGGCATGTTCATCGGATGGAACTGTGACCAAACCCGGGGGGGGCGATTCCGGGAATTCTTGAAGACTTGACGCCAAAGACCACAACACCAAACGCAGTCGCGTGGGGGCTGGTTTCAGAAGCAAAGGCATAAATATCGTGAACTGACCAAAACGGATGCCGTGCTTACGCAGCGCACCGCGTGCGTCTTGATCCAGCGCTTTGACATCTTCTGCGACGTCAGAACGCGCAACGAGACCCATGTTCTCGATCAAACGGAACCCAAATCCGCGCGCCATGCCGGAGAGCTCTTCATCGCGCTGAAGGTTCAGCAAAGGTTCCATATGCAAGGCAATCTTGCGATCAATGAAGTGCTGCAAACGGCGCGTGACCTTTTCGATCACGTCGGTGCCAGCTTCGTCATCGACAAAGGCTTGAACCTGCGGTTTCAGCGCCTCTGGACCAGTGACCAGCTTACCAACAGCGTATTCGCCCCACATGAGGCCGCCTTGCTCGGTAAAATCGATCTCTGTATCAGGAGCGTTATAAAAACGGTCCGCGCGCAGATGGAAATGTGGGGTCAGAGCCGCCACAGACGCAGCGCGCAATGTCTTTTCCTCATTCCCGCTCGCAGACTTATCCTGCGAGAAACGGAAACCTTCCAAGCGACCCACGAATTCACCTTCGACGGTCACTTCACCTTTATCGTTCACTTCGGCCAAAAGGGCCTCCTTTTGTTTGAGCCGGCGCAAAAGCACGGATGTGCGCCGGTCCACAAATCTTTGGGTCAAACGCTCGTGCAGCGCATCTGACAAGCGGTCTTCTACAGCGCGCGTCTGAGAACGCCAATGATTTTCGTCATTTGTCCAACCAGAACGCTGCGCCACGTAGGTCCAAGTGCGAATAAACGCGAGCCGTTTGGAGAGCGTGTCAATATCCCCCTCCACTCGATCAATGCGCTTGATCTGACGCGCGAGCCAGTCATCGGGGATGCGGCCGGATTCGTGCAGGTAGTTGAAAATGCCCTCTAACAGGTTGGCGTGTTCGGAATTGCTAATGCCGCGAAAGTCAGGCACGCGGCACACGTCCCACAAAAGCTGCACTGATTTAGCGTCGCTTGCGCGCGCAGAGACTTCAGCCTCACCCGCAAGGGTTTTCAAGACACGCAAATCATCTGCTTCGCGCGATTTCACCAAGCGATCATCGTGACTAGGCTGTTCCAGCGACGCGATCAGCGCATCAAGGCGACCCATTTGCAGTTTCGGGTTACGCCATTGGAGTTTGCCGACAGGTTGAAAACGATGTTCCGTGATGGCGCGTGCGAGTTCATCATGCAGCGCAGGTGCTTCGCCAGTGACACCAAACGTACCCGGCTTCATCCCGCGCCCTGCCCGACCTGCGATTTGAGCAAGCTCGTTGGCCATGAGAGGCCGCATGCGTTGGCCATCAAACTTACTGAGAGACGAGAACGCGACGTGATCAATATCAAGATTAAGCCCCATGCCAATCGCATCGGTCGCCACTAGAAAATCTACGTCCCCGTTTTGATACATCTCGACCTGCGCGTTGCGCGTTCGCGGAGAAAGTGCACCCATAACAACCGCTGCACCGCCCTTTTGGCGGCGGATCAATTCGGCAATGGCGTAGACGTTTTCGACGGAAAACCCAACGATTGCGCTGCGCGGACGCATGCGCGAAATCTTTTTAGGGCCGGAATAAGCAAGCTGGCTCATGCGCTCTCGCGCAACAAACTGAGCGTCGGGAATCAAGGATTGGATCGGGCCACGCATTGTGTCCGCACCCATGAAAAGCGTCTCTTGCAGGCCCCGTGCGCTGAGCAATCGTTCGGTAAAAACATGCCCGCGCTCGGGATCGGCGCAAAGCTGGATTTCGTCGACGGCTAGGAAATCAGCCCCCATGCCCTGCGGCATCGCTTCAACAGTGCACACCCAATATTGCGTGCGCGGCGGAACGATACGCTCTTCACCTGTGACCAGAGCCACAACTGATGGCCCACGCAACGCGACAATGCGGTCATAAACTTCGCGTGCGAGCAGGCGCAAAGGCAGACCAATCACGCCAGTGCGATGCGCCAACATACGCTCGATCGCGTAGGTGGTTTTGCCCGTATTGGTCGGCCCAAGAACCGCGATGATGCGTGATTGCGCGGCCATACCTGCCCCAAACTCGATATAAAATTAGAGGGCGGGACCTTTGACTTGCGTCTCTAACCGCTCCATTGCTTCGAGTACGTCTGCATGATGCGGATGTATAGTCAGAACTTGCTCGTAGACTTCATATGCGCGCATCGGATCGCCGAGTTGCTCGAAAATTGCACCCAGACCTTGGATCGCCTCGAAATGGTTCGGGTTTAGCGCCAGCGTCTTCTCAAGATCATCCAAAGCAGGGCCATACAACTGCTGTTGATAAAGCGCACTGGCGCGCATGTGCCAGCCTTCGGCGAAGTCAGGCGCGTGATCTGTCAGAGCTGTGAGATGCTCTATCGCAACTTTGGGTTTCTTCGCTTGAAGTGCGTCGCGGCCACGTTTCAACAACAAATCAGCCGACGCGGACCCAGAGCGCGCCCAGGCCCGCTTGATTTGGGTGGCTATTTTAGCGGCGTCCCCTTCAGAAGCGTCGCGTAATTTTTCAAGAAGCACTTGCGCGTTTATTTCCGCTTCATTTTGCTCAGGGAGCTCTTGTGCGCCGGCGACACCGCCGTAGGCGACTGCCAGCATCAAGAGCGCAGCCAAAAGCATCACGCCAAGTTTACGTGAGTGTGCCGCAAGGTAAGGTTTGCGCATGTGATTTATCGCTCTCATATGTGAGAGTGTAGCGCATGAATGGCGAGATGCCAGATGCAATGAGATAACGAAGCGGAGAGCAAGATGAGCGATATTATTAATGCAGCAGTGATAGCACTGAACGAAAAACTGGCAGATGCCGCATTTGATGGCAGCGCAAAGTTCGAAATCGAAGGCGAAGGCGCTGTTCGTATTGACGAAACAGGCGCATCGGCGTCTGATGCAGAAGCGGACGTGACGTTGACTGCGGATGCGGACACGTTTCAGGCCATTCTTGAGGGTGAACAGAACGCAACGGCGGCTTTCATGTCTGGCAAGCTCTCTGTCGATGGCGATATGGGTATGGCAATGAAACTTGGCGCAGTGCTGAGCTAATAAGTTTTGGATGAGTAACGATGACAAACGCACCCTATCACGCTGACATTTGCGAAGGCCCAAGCAGCGGTTACGCGCTTTGGCGAAAAGCCAGCGATGGCGTGCGTTTGCGCATCGGCCTTTGGCCGCTTGACGGTGCGAAAGCCACGATCCTGATCTATACAGGGCGCACCGAATACATTGAAAAATACGCACATGTCGCAGCGGATTTACACGCCGCTGGATATGCCGTCGCGAGTCTCGATTGGCGCGGACAGGGATTGTCTGATCGTTTGGTCGAAGAACAATACCGCGGTCATGTGGGCACTTTCGCCGATTACCAAAAAGACGTGGCCCTGCTTTTGGAAACAGTGGGCGACGCAGGTATGCCTGCTCCGCTCGCGATTCTGGGACATTCCATGGGCGGTTGCATCGGATTACGCTCGCTGATCGACGGACTGCCTGTGAAAGGTGCGCTGTTTTCCGCGCCGATGTGGGGCATATTGATGTCACCTGCTTTGCGGCCCGCCGCTTGGGTACTATCGCGCGCCGCCGATATGCTCGGCGTCGGCACAACGCTCGCGCCCGGCACCAACGGGCGCAGCTTTATTCTAAGTGATCCGTTTCAGGACAACACACTGACGCGCGATCTGGATATGTGGAATTTGATGGAGACACAGATCAAATCTGTGCCTGCCCTAGAGCTAGGCGGCCCAAGCCTACATTGGCTGAAAGAAGCACTCATCGAGTGCAACGCGATCATGTCAGCACCAGTTCCTAAAATTCCATCTTTGACCTTTCTTGGTGACAATGAACGCATCGTAGATGCGGGCGCAGTTCATCAAAAGATGGCTGCTTGGAACAATGGAACGCTGCAAATGGTTCCAAACGCAGAGCATGAAGTTCTCATGGACATTCCCGCGACCCGCAAAAAGCTAACAGCACAGGCGGTCGCTTTCCTCGACGCGCTTTAACGAACGCCGCGCTGCGCTATATTGCGAAGCATGGCCAGCGCACCTCTCATCACGTTCACAGATCGCGGGATCTATTGCCCCCGTGCCGATGTCTATGTCGACCCGTGGAAACCTGTCGCACGCGCGCTTATCACCCACGGTCACGCAGATCATGCGCGCGCGGGTCATGGTCACTATATGTGCACCGCAAGTGCTGCACCCATCATGCTGCACCGCTTGGGCGAGATAACGCTGCAAACGGTGCAATATGGAGATGTGATTTGCATCAATGGCGTGGACATCTCGTTTCATCCTGCGGGCCATGTTGTCGGCTCTGCGCAGATACGGCTGGCGCACAAGGGTGAGGTCTGGGTCATCTCGGGTGACTATAAAATCGAGAATGACGGCATCAGCGAGCCGTTTGAACCCATCCGCTGCACCCATTTCATCACTGAATGCACGTTCGGCTTACCGATCTTCAAATGGCAGCCCCAGGCCGTCATTGCAGCCGAGATAAACACATGGTGGGCGCGCAATCAGGCGGCGGGCAAAACGAGCATGATCGGCGCGTATTCCCTTGGCAAAGCGCAACGCATATTGTCGATGCTTGACGTGAGCATTGGCCGCGTTCTCACGCACGGAGCAATTGAAGTCAGTAATGGCATTTTACGCAAGCAGAGCGTTACTTTGCCGGACACAATTCAAGTCACGCCAGATGTCGACCCCAAAGCGTATGCAGGCGCAATGGTGCTGGCACCACCTGCCGCCCTTGGTTCTAAGTGGGCCCGCAGTTTCGGCGCATCCTCAAGCGGATTTGCGAGTGGCTGGATGCGCCTTCGGGGCGTGCGCCGCCGTCGCGCATTGGATCAAGGTTTTGTCATTTCTGATCATGCCGATTGGAACGGGTTATGCGATGCAATCAAACTTACAGGCGCTGAAAACATATACGTAACACATGGTTACACAGATATCTTCGCGCGCCACTTGAGAGGGATTGGCTACAACGCTGCAATCGTTGAAACAGACTTTCAGGGTGAAGCCGCGCAAAGCGAGGAAAGTGAAGCAATATGAAAGACTTCGCCGCCCTTTTTAAAACGCTGGATGAAACAACCAAAACCAGTCTCAAAGTCCAAGCGCTCGCGCATTATTTCGAAACGGCAAACGACGAGGATAAGCTCTGGACCATCGCGTTGTTCTCTGGCCGCCGCCCAAAGCGTGCTATCACAACAACGCTTTTGCGCACATGGGCTGCGGAATGTGCAGGGTTAGAGCTATGGCTCTTCGAGGAATGCTATCCGATAGTTGGAGATTTGGCTGAAACGATAAGTTTAATTTTACCTGATAGTTCAGATACTTACGACTACACTCTAACGCATTGGCTGAACGCTCTGATTGCTTTGTCAAAAGAACCGGAAGACCTCAAGAGAGCGTTCGTCATTGACGCTTGGGATCACCTCAATGGCACAGAGCGGTTCTTGTTTAACAAGCTAATCACCGGTGGTTTTCGTGTTGGTGTTTCACAAAAACTGATGACCCGCGCGCTTGCGCAGGCGACCGGGCAAGACGAGGCAGATCTCGCGCATCGATTGATGGGCAATTGGACACCTCAAACCACCAGTTTTGAAACATTGATCGAAGCAGACGATCCCGAAGCCGCCCTGTCGCGCCCGTATCCTTTCTATTTGGCTCATGCTGTTGACGGCGCGCCCGATCAGTTAGGCCCAATCACAGACTGGCATGCAGAGTGGAAATGGGACGGTATTCGCGGGCAGATTATTCTGCGCGGCGGAACTCATTTTGTTTGGTCACGCGGCGAAGAATTGATGACAGATCGCTTCCCTGAGTTTGCAGCTTTGCTTGATTTCCTGCCGAGCGGCGTTGTGCTCGATGGCGAAATTCTGGGCTGGAAAGACGAAAAGCCATTGCCCTTTGCGGCGCTTCAAAAGCGCATCACGCGCAAGACTGTTCCAGCGAAACTGCTGCGCGACACACCTGTCATTCTCTACGCATATGACTTGCTGGAATTGAACGGTGAAGACTTGCGCGAAAGCGCGTTTTCGACACGGCGCGCACAGCTCGAGGCGTTGCTTCAGTCGCTGCCAGAAACCGCACCTATCCGCCTGTCTCCCAGCATCGAGGCTAACACGTGGGAACAGTTGGCGACACATCGCGCGCAAGCGCGCGATAAGCAAGCTGAAGGCTTGATGCTCAAGCGATGCGCGAGCCCCTATCTTGCGGGTCGCAAAAAGGGCGATTGGTGGAAATGGAAACTCGATCCGCTGACGATTGACGCGGTGATGATCTACGCGCAATCGGGACATGGACGGCGCGCGAACCTGTTCACCGATTACACATTTGCGGTTTGGAACGGCAACGATTTGGTGCCGTTTACCAAAGCCTACTCCGGACTGAGCGACGCCGAATTTCGTCAAATCACCGCTTGGGTGCGTCAGAATACGTTGCAGCGTTTTGGCCCTGTACGCCAAGTGCCTGCTGAACATGTCTTCGAGATTGCATTTGAGGGTATTCAACGCAGCACGCGTCATAAATCAGGTGTCGCACTGCGATTTCCGCGCATGCTGCGTTGGCGGCAGGATAAAGTCGCAAAGGATGCGAATACGCTCGATGATCTTAACGAAATGTTGGTGATCTACGGCTAACCCCATCACCAGATTGGCATCATGCGCTTTTGGGGTTTAACTCGCGGCGCGCATGCCTAGGTTATGGGCTAAAGAGATATGAGGTTTTTCAAGATGTTCCACCTGCCCTTTCCCGTTCGCGATGCCAATGCTGGCTCTGGCACCGATCCGCTTGGCAACTTGCCGGAATGGGATCTGAGCGATCTCTATACGGGTGAGGATGCGCCCGAATTGAAGCGCGATCTCGATTGGCTGGAAGAGGCCTGCGCGAGTTTCGCACGCGATTTTGAGGGCAAGCTCGCGGATCTTGATGACGCGGGGCTTCTTGATTGTGTGCTGCGTAACGAACGGATCAACTCTGTCGCAGGGCGCATTATGTCCTTTGCAGGGTTGCGCTATTATCAGATTACCACCGACGCGGACCGAGCGAAGTTCATGTCCGACATGCAAGAAAAGATCACCAATTTCACCACGCCTTTGGTGTTCTTCACGCTTGAGCTGAACCGTTTGGACGACGACGCGCTGGATGCGCATTTTGCCGCCAATTCCGATCTTGCGCGCTATAAGCCTGTTTTTGATCGCATTCGTGCGATGAAACCTTACCAGCTTAGCGATGAGTTGGAGAAATTCCTGCATGATCTTGGCGTTGTCGGTGATGCGTGGGAGCGGATGTTCGATGAAACCATCGCAGGCCTGAGTTTCGAGGTGGATGGGCAAACCCTAAATATTGAGGGCACACTGAACCTGCTAACAGAACAAGATCGCTCTAAACGCGAAGCAGCGAGCCGCGAAGTGGCGCGTGTTTTGGGCGAGAACGTCAAAACATTCGCGCGCGTGCACAACACGCAGGCCAAAGAGAAAGAGATCATTGATCGCTGGCGCGGCATGGAAACACCGCAAACAGGGCGTCATCTGAGCAATCATGTAGAACCTGAAGTTGTCGAAGCGCTGCGCAGTGCGGTTGTAAAAGCTTACCCAAAACTCAGCCATCGTTATTACGAGATGAAGCGCGGCTGGCTCGGCCTTGATCGCATGGAAGTCTGGGATCGCAATGCGCCTTTGCCGATGGAAGACACGCGCATTGTCGGTTGGGACGCTGCAGAAGCGACCGTGATGGAAGCCTATAACGCCTTTGATCCACGCATGGGCAAGATCGCGAAGCCCTTTTTCAAGGATGGCTGGATTGATGCTGGCGTGAAGCCGGGCAAAGCCCCTGGCGCTTTCGCGCACCCCACGGTCACCGACGTCCACCCATATGTGATGCTCAACTATCTCGGCAAACCGCGCGATGTCATGACACTCGCGCATGAACTTGGGCACGGCGTGCACCAAGTTCTGGCCGCTGGTCAGGGCGAAATGCTTTCTTCTACTCCACTGACATTGGCTGAAACCGCCAGTGTTTTTGGCGAAATGCTGACGTTCCAGAAGATGCTTGAGAAAGCAGAAACACAAGAACAACGCAAAGTCTTGCTCGCGGGCAAGGTGGAGGACATGATCAATACTGTCGTGCGACAGATCGCGTTCTATGACTTTGAATGCAAACTACACGATGCGCGCCGAGGCGGTGAGCTAACACCCGAAGACATCAATGCGCTCTGGATGAGCGTTCAAGCCGAAAGTCTTGGACCTGTCTTTGATTTTATGGAGGGATATGAAACCTTCTGGGCTTACATTCCACACTTTGTGCATTCTCCGTTTTACGTTTATGCCTACGCATTCGGCGATGGTCTCGTGAATGCGCTTTATGCAGTTTATCGTGAAGGCGGCGAAGGCTTTGAAGAGAAGTATTTCGACATGCTCAAAGCGGGTGGTTCTAAGCATCACAAAGAACTGCTAGCGCCCTTTGGACTAGATGCGTCTGATCCGAAGTTCTGGGACAAAGGTCTGTCGATGATTTCCGACATGATCGATGAATTGGAAGCGATGGGCTGAAACACTTGGGGGCGTGAGAACACGTCCCCTACTTCAGCTGACTATCCTTAGAACCGCGCCGGTTCATTCCACCACGATCGCGGAACTGGCGGTCGCGATCTTGCTGACACTCAATGCAAAGCTTCACACCGGGGCGAGCCAAGCGGCGCGCCTCTGGAATATTTTCCTCGCATTCCACACAGATCACGGCGCTCTCACCGACAGGCTGCCGCTGTGCTTTCATGCGAGCCAATTCATCCGAAATCGACGCTTCGATCTGTTCGGCTACTGCCCCGTCTTTGGCCCAGCCACCCGCCATTATTGCAAAACAAACGGCTGCGCGAGCCACTCATAGAGCGCCTCTGTCGTGGCACCGGGATTCTCTAAAGTCGGCAAATGGCCCGCGTTAGAAATCACTTTAAGTTCAGCATATGGGATTAGCTCGGCCATAAAAACATGGCGTTTCACAGGGCAAAGCGCGTCGTGTTCGCCACATAAAACCAGTGCAGGCACTTTGCATTTGCGCAGCGTGGATTGCTGGTCACGACGACGCTGTAACGCACGCGATTGGCGCACAAATACTTCAGGCCCCATAACGGCGGCCATGTCCATCACAAGGTTAAGCACGTCAACACGCTGCGGACCCGGAGCAAGGTAGTTCGGTTTCATTTCTTCGCGCATTACTTCTAGCAAGCGCCCCGATTTTGCACCTATGATCTGCGGCTCGCGGCCGGCGGCGACTTGGGGTGTTTCGGGTAGTGGGTTGGTGTCCATCAGGGCGATGCGCTTGACCCGTTCGGGCGCGCGACGCAGAATTTCCATAGCGACGATTCCGCCCATCGATAAACCTGCGAGCGCAAATTTCGCAGGCAGTGAAGCGAGCAATCCGGATGCGATTTCCTCGATTCTTTCGCCTTGCGAGACAGGAGCGCACATCACTGCACGATCTGAGGACAATTCAGCAATTTGTGGGCCAAAAAGCCGTGCGTCGCACATTAAACCGGGCAAGAAAACAACGGGTTCGTTCATTTCACGTCCTTGAAAATATGATACGCTTAACGCTGAGCTTGGACTTATCTGCTTGGATCACAGGCGCAAGCCAATTTCGCCGCTAGCCTGCCGTCCAACCACCATCCACCAAAATGGAGGTGCCTGTTATCATGCCCGAAGCGTCCGAGGCCAGGAAAACTGCGGCACCCATAATATCTTCAACCTCGCCGACGCGGGGCAATTTGATTTTGCTGTCGATCCAAGCGCGCTTTTCTGAATCCTCAAATGTGGGCTTGGTGAGGGGCGTCAGAATAAAGGTCGGGCAAATCGAGTTGACGCGAATGCCCGCAGGTCCGAACTCGATGGCCATCGCTTTGTTCATGCCCTCGACCGCGTGTTTGCTGCTGCAATACACCGCGCGATCCACACCACCGACATGCGCCATCTGGCTGGAAATCTGAATGATAGAGCCACCCTTGCCCGCGGCGATCATCGCTTTGCCCGCTTGCTGGGCAAGAAAATAAGCCGCGCGCACGTTTATGTTCATGACAGCATCGTAATCGTCCTCGGTTGTGTCAACAGCCGCGCTATGGCGCGCAAGTCCCGCTGAATTTAGAACGATATCATAGCATTGAGCATCAAAAAGCGCGCGCACGGCAGCCGTATCTGTTACGTCAAGGGCGTGGGCCTGCGCTTTGAAACCTGCTTTGCACACATCATCGACAACGCCGTCGAGGACTTCTGTACGGCGCGCAGAAAACGTTACATGCGCGCCTGCTTCCGCCAAGGCGACAGCGCACGCCATACCGATGCCACTGGAAGCACCCGCGACGAGTGCTCTTTTGCCATCCAAGCGAAAAGACGGTGTTTTTGGCAGTGACATTACGCGCCCCTTTTTATTAGCTTAACCTGAAAGTAAGCGCGCTAAAATCTGCTGTCTAGCTGATCTTCAGGCCGCGAAACTTAGGAAAGTCAGCGTAGCGTTTTTGTCGCGTGCTTAGGGGTTCTGATGGATCGGCAAAAGCCTTCACCAAAGTGCCCTTTGGTGCAATGTAGCTATCTAAACGACGCGGCGTTTCAGGACGCCAAGACAGATTGAACGCGCAGAGTTTCGGGAAAAACCACGCTTCTGCGAAAGGGAGATGATCGTAGAGCCAATAGGCCAGATCGCGCCAATCACGGCCTGCGGCATACTGATCTTCAAACCATGGAATTGCGATAGATGCTCCAGCGATCTCAACATCTGCAAAATCCCAGATGTGGCATTCCAAAGGGTAGTCGTTGCGCGCGCAGTTGAGGCGATTTTCATTGCCAAATCGATTCAATTCAGGCGAGCGATAGCCGGAACGTACACCAATACGTCCAAAGGTTTCCTCCAAAGGATCCAGTAGATTGGTGCAAAATGCACTGCCCCGTTCGATCGCCAAATCAGGATTGTCGGGGATGTTTGGGATGCTGTGGATATTGCCGATTTCAGAGTAAAGAAATTCCCGCATGTAGAAGTATTTTGACAACCTCACCCGCCCCAAAGTCTCAAGCGACCACATAGAGGCGGGTTTGCGCATTATGCGTATCCACCGTTCCAGCGAAACGCACCGTCGCTTTCGCGCAGGGGTGAAAACGGGTTGTGTGCGACTTCCCAGATGTGGCCGTCTGGGTCGGCAAAATAGCCGTGATGCCCGCCCCAAAACACGTCAGCAGCTGGTTTCAATATACGCGCACCCGCTCTTTCGGCAGCGGCCAAAACAATTGCAACATCAGCTTTTTCACGGCAATTATACCCAAGTGTTGCACGGCCAGCGCCAAGTTCGGCAACATCGAGCCCCATATCTTTTGCAAGCATCTCGAGCGGATAAAGACCGAGTGTCTGGCCCAGAAGATCATAGGCCACGACACCATCATCGGTTTCAACCCGCTTCCAGCCCATCGCATCATAGAACGCAGCGGAGGCGTCCATATCGACCACCCCAAGTGTGATCAGGCTTACGCGTTGTTCCATCGTTTTTCTCCTTACTTCAGGACGCTCTGCGCCCATTCAATCATCGCTTGCGCGGCACCTTCTGTTTGACCAGGTGAGAGGATATCCCCAGCAATAACATGACTGTAAGGATCATCGCCCTCGCCCATGGTAAGAATTTCTAGCGTGCTGTCGCCGCCCCACTCCTCCGCAACTTCACGGTTCTTCGTGGGGCTAACGACTTTGTCCTGATCCGAAATCATAAAGAGCGCGGGGAGTTTGGCTTCGCCAAGATCAAGCCCATCAACCGCTTTTACCAAAGCCGCCATAGGCATCAAAGCGACGGTTGGGTAGCTGTTGGTCCAATAGGCGGCGTGGCCCTCGTTTTGCGTTTCAAAACTGCGCTCGGCGCCCGCTACAACCGGCCCCCACCACCGCACAGCAGGCCATGTCAGGATCACGGCTGAGGGTGAGTTGAGCGCGAAATTTGGCGACACAAACACCGCGCCTGCGACGTTCTCCATCAAGTCATCGCGCAAAGCAGCGGCTGCAACCAAAGTGCCCCCAGTGGAGGTTGAGATGATGATCACCTGTTCACCTACTGCACGCGCAGCGGCCAAAGCTTCGGCAGTGTCGCGCATCCAATCGGCAGCGGTTGGTTCTGCCATCGCATCACCGCTGCGGCCGTGCCCTGCTAGACGTCCAAAGACAAGGTTTGCACCAAGTGCCTCCGCGACTTTGTCTGGAACCGGTCTGATCTCTTCAGAGGTCGCAGAGAAGCCGTGGATATAGAGGACTGAGACGGGCGTTTTTGCACCTGCGTCTCCCGCCCAGATGACGCGTTTTTGTGTGCCCTCAACGATATCGCTAAACTTGCTTTCTTCAGCCTCGAAGTAGGCGTCAATATCTTCGCCCAAGAGTGCAGGATCGAAGGTAGCAGTTAAGTCGACGTTTTCGCGCGGGCCGAACAAAGCAAGTCCTGCGATCAAAAAGACAAGAACCAGAACGCCCCGGCCGATCCACTTGAAAAGTGTGTTCACAACGTGTTCTCCCCCGCCTTAATAACCTCTTCTACAGCTTGCTCGATCAGAGCCAAACAGGCGTTGTCGGAAAAACGATGATCTGCGCCATCCACAAGAGTAAGGCGCATATCCGATCCGCTCGCATGAGACAAAAGCCTCAAGGCGACAGACATATCAACGTCTTCGTCGGCTGAGCCTTGCAAGAAACGCGTCGGGAACGGTAGCTCCAATGGGTCGCGCAGCACGAGCTGATTGCGTCCATCTTCGATCATTCGTTTGGTGATGATGTAGGGTTCGCCATAGTCCGAGGGCAACGCGACTTGGCCTTTGTTTTCGAGCTCAGCGCGTTGCGCGTCATCGAACCCAGCCCACATACTATCTTCGGTAAAATCAGGAGCAGCAGCGATAGTGACAAGCCCCGCGATCCGCTCGGGGCTGCGTTTTGCGGCCAATAATGCCTGCCAGCCCCCCATGGAAGACCCGACTAGGATGAGTGGGCCGTCGGTGAGTTTGTCGAGCGCTTGAGCGGTGTCTTGCGCCCAATCACCAATGCATCCGTCTGTGAATGTGCCCGAGCTTTCGCCGTGGCCAGAGTAGTCAAACCGCAAGAAAGCGCGCCCTTTGGCGATGGCCCAATCCTCGAGATGGATGGCTTTGGTGCCTTGCATATCAGACTTGAGACCGCCTAAGAAAACCACCGTTGGCCCAGAACCGTCGGTCTTTTCATATGCCAGCTTGCGCCTCTGCGCCGTTTCAAGAAATGCCATCGTGCCCTCCCTCAAGGTTGAACACGATCATGCTGAGACACACTTGCTTTCGCAAGGGCAACCCGAGGTTAGCCGCTGATATATGTGCCGCTCTTGGGGCGGTAGAAAACCTTTTGATTGTGCAGACGGCCCAACAGATCGTGGATCTGGCTCACTTCGTCACAATTTGGGGCATTGTCGGTGTTCGCCGCAAGCGCGTCATTGCGCAAATTGGTCTTCACTTCGCGCAGCGCGCTTTCGATCACGTCGAGGTCTTCAACAGTCAATTCAAATTGTGTGTTGTAACGTGGCATATTAATGCTCCAGCATGTCCGAAATGAGGTGTTTCTTGTCGTTTCTTAAGCATATCAGGCCTGTTCAAGCGATCTCAACCCCCAACACCCACAATAATATTCATTGAAAACATGAGCTTACTTCACCATTCGAAGTATTCATTTGCATACAACACTGCATACTTTTGCACGCAATCAAACACTTAGCCGACTTGACGTGATTCCCGCGCAGGGCCATAGAGGCGGTGCAAATAGCACAAACCCGCAACCGGGCGCTTTCGTAGGCGCCAAACTGACGAGGAGCGCCGATATGGCTAACGTCACCCTTACCTTCCCCGATGGCAATCAACGCAAGTACGCGCGCGGTATCACTGCGGCTGATGTTGCGGCGGATATTTCCAGCTCGCTTCGCAAAAAAGCGATCAGCGCAACTGTAAATGGCGCGCATTGGGATTTGCAGTGGCCGATCGAGAGCGACAGCAGCATTGCCTTGAACGCCATGAAGGACGAAGCGGCAGCACTTGAGTTGGTGCGTCACGACCTCGCGCATATCATGGCGCGCGCCGTGCAAGAGATTTGGCCAGACGTCAAAGTCACCATCGGACCTGTCATCAAAGATGGCTGGTACTATGACTTTGATCGCAAAGATCCATTCACACCTGAAGATTTGGGTGTCATCGAGAAGAAGATGAAAGAAATCATTAATGCACGCGACGCTGTGCGCACTGAAGTTTGGGATCGCGCGCGTGCTGTGAAGCATTACGAAGATAATGGCGAACCTTATAAGGTCGAGTTGATCGACGCCATTCCGGGCGACGAGCCCCTGCGCATGTATTGGCATGGCGAGTGGCAGGACCTGTGTCGTGGTCCGCATTTGCAGCATACTGGGCAAGTTCCGGGTGATAGCTTCAAACTGATGAGCATCGCTGGTGCGTACTGGCGCGGCGATAGTGATCGCGCGATGTTGCAGCGTATTTATGGCTGTGCGTTCTTGAACAAAGAACAGCTCAAAGCGCATATGCACATGCTTGAAGAAGCGGCAAAACGTGACCACCGCAAGCTGGGGCGTGAGATGAACCTGTTTCATATGCAAGAAGAGGCCCCCGGCCAAATCTTCTGGCATCCAAACGGCTGGCGCATCTACACCGAGCTTCAAGACTACATGCGCCGCAAACAATATGCGGGTGGTTATGTTGAGGTAAACACGCCTCAGGTGGTGGATCGCAAGCTGTGGGAACAGTCAGGGCACTGGGAGAAATACCAAGAGAACATGTTCATCGTTGAAGTCGATGAAGAGCACGCACGCGAAAAAGCTGTGAATGCTCTGAAACCGATGAACTGCCCCTGCCACGTGCAAATCTTTAACCAAGGTCTGAAATCCTACCGCGACCTGCCTTTGCGAATGGCGGAGTTTGGCTCGTGTAATCGCTATGAACCGTCAGGTGCCTTACATGGTATCATGCGTGTGCGCGGGTTCACGCAAGACGATGGCCACATCTTCTGCCGCGAAGATCAGATTGAATCAGAGACTGCGGTTTACATTGACTTCCTCTCTGGCGTTTACAAAGACCTCGGTTTTGAAGAGTTCCGTGTGAAGTTTTCGGATCGTCCAGAAAAGCGCTCCGGCTCGGACGAAGTCTGGGACAAGGCCGAAGAGGCTTTGCTGAAAGCAACTCGCGCAGCTGGGATCGAGCCTGAGATGAACCCGGGCGAAGGGGCTTTCTATGGTCCAAAGCTTGAATTCGTTCTCACGGACGCGATTGGTCGTGACTGGCAATGCGGCACGCATCAGGTGGACTTTGTTCTGCCTGAACGTTTGGATGCGAGCTACATTGGCGCGGATGGTGACAAGCACCGCCCTGTGATGCTGCACCGCGCAACACTTGGCTCGTTCGAGCGTTTCATTGGCATTTTGATCGAATCCCACGCAGGCAAACTACCGTTTTGGATTGCCCCGCGTCAGGTGGTCGTAGCCTCGATCATTTCGGATGCAGATAATTACGTCTATGAAGTCGTTGCGGCCCTCAACGCAGCAGGCGTGCGCGCAGAAGCGGATATTCGCAACGAAAAGATCAATTATAAGGTGCGCGAGCACTCTGTCGGCAAGGTTCCTGTAATCCTAGCCGTCGGTGCGCGCGAAGTGGAAGAGCGTACCGTGACCGTCAGACGCCTTGGTGAGAAGCAAACCAAGGTAGAAGCGCTGGATTCTGTAATATCCGCACTTTCACTGGAAGCTACCCCACCAGACAAACTGTAACATTTGCCCATTTCGCCCAAAAATATTGCAACAAAGCCCGCCCCGATCGGCGGGCTTTCCCTTTTTTGTAAAGGTTTGAACTAAATTCAGCCTCACATCGGACCATAAGTTCCTAACGGGAGCGTGACACACGGACGCGTGAGTGGATTTCGTTATGCTTCGAAGGCTAGGTTGATTTCAGTCGCCAGAAAAGGCGCAAGACGAAACAAGATAACGACATCAACTTTAAAGGAACACATCATGTCCAACACACTCAAAACACTCGCAGTCGCAGGCGCAGTTGCAGCTTCTTTCACAGCAACCACAGTGACGACAGTCTCCGCTGCAGGCAAAGAGAAATGCTTCGGTGTGTCCCTTGCCGGTAAAAACGACTGTGCCGCGGGTGCAGGCACAACATGCGCAGGTACATCCACAGTGGATTATCAGGGCAACGCATGGACACTCGTTGACGCAGGCACATGCGAAACAATGGACGTCCCAGGTGATCGCATGGGTTCTTTGAAAGAACTGAACCGCGACCTGCCAGCGTAAGCTGAAATACGGTAGGGTGCATGCTATCATGCGCCCTACACAGACCAAGGACACCTGACATGTTTGACGCGAGCTCTTCCTCCCAACTCCCAAACGCGCCGGGTGTCGGCTACAAACCACAGCATTTTGCGGATATCCTAGAAAGCCCTGCACCTGTTGAATGGCTCGAAATTCATGCTGAAAACTATATGGGATTGGGCGGTCGTCCTCTGGCGCAGCTGCGCCATCTCGCTGAGCAATTCCCGATTTCTGTTCATGGCGTCGGCCTTAGCATCGGTAGCGAAGGCGCACTTGATGGCGATCACCTCGCGCGGCTGAAAACCCTGTGCGATTGGCTGAACCCTGCAAGCTTTTCCGAACACCTCGCGTGGTCCTCGCACGAAAACGCGTTTCTGAACGACCTGCTGCCGCTTCCTTACACGCAAGAGACGCTCAACCGCGTCGCAGATCACATTGACCAAGTGCAAGAGGTCTTGGGCCGTAAAATGCTGCTTGAGAACCCCTCAAGCTACCTCGCCTTTGCGGAAAGCACGATGAGCGAAACCGACTTTTTGCGTGCAATTACACAGCGCACGGGCTGCGGATTGTTGCTGGACGTGAACAACGTGTTTGTCTCTGCGACGAACCTCAAACTCGATGCGCGCGCCTATATTGACGATTTTCCGTTGGCGCAGGTTGGTGAGATCCACCTTGGCGGCCATGATGAAGAAGCGGACGATCACGGCGCGCCCTTGCTAATTGATAGCCACGGCGCTGAGATTGCTGATCCTGTCTGGGCTTTGCTTGACTACACTTTGGAACGCTCTGGACCAAAACCGCTCTTGATAGAATGGGACACGGACGTCCCTGACTGGCCCGTTTTAGCTGACGAAGCCAAACGCGGCGCACGCGCGCTTGCGCCTTCATTGGCGTTGGCATCATGATAACAACGCAAACCGATTTTCGCGCGGCGATCTTTGATCCACAGATGGCGGTTCCTGCTAGCTTGACCGACGGTTCGGAACAACCCGCAGGCAAACGTTTCAACGTGTACCGCAACAATGTTATCGTCAGTTTAAAAGAGGCGTTGAGCGAGAGTTTTCCCGTTGTCACCAAACTCATTGGTCCACAGAGCTTCGCCAATCTCGCCGGTCTTTATGTGCGCGCGCACCCTCCCTGTGATCCGCGTATGATGCTTTACGGCGCTGAATTCCCTGCGTTTCTGGAAACCTTTCAGCCGCTGCAACATGTCGGTTATTTAGCGGATGTCGCGCGATTGGAACTCGCGCAGCGACGCGCCTATCACGCGGCGGACGCGACGCCGATTGATCCTGCGATATTCGGGGAACTGCCACCCGAAGCCCTCGCAAGCGCCACGGTTCTATTCGCGCCTGCAATGCAAATTGTTCAATCCTCTTGGCCTGTACTCGACATTTGGCAGTTCAATATGACCAAGGACGCGCCCCAACCGAGCGCTGCCGCGCAAAACGTGCTGATTGGACGGCCAGAATTCGATCCGCAAATGCGCGCAATGCCAGAGGGCAGCGCTGAATTGATCACGCTTTTGCAAAACAGAACTAAGCTTGGCGATGCACTAGAAACGATTGAGCAAAGCCACCCTGACTTCGACTTTTCAGCGCTTCTTGGAGTGTTGTTACAAACCGGTGCGCTTGTTGCGCTTACCCCCTCCCAATAATCAAATACGACGACAAGGAAGACCCAAATGCGCAGCCTCTTCGCTCTCCAAGACCGCTTACTTGCCCCTATCGGCAATGGCGACAACGCCCTGCCCTTCGCGGCGCGCTTCGCTTTTGCGGCGTCGCTGGCGCTCTATTTCTTTAATTCTGGCCTGACCAAACTTGGCGATGGCATCTTTGGGATTTTCCAACCTTCACTCGGAGCTTATGCGCAAATTTTCCCACGCGCGATGGAAGCTGCGGGCTACGATGTTTCCCAACTTGGGATATTCCATTGGGCCGTCGTCACTGGTGGCACAGTCGCTGAATTCGTCTTGCCCGTGTTGATTATTATTGGCCTGTTCGCGCGTCTCGCATCGATCGGCATGATCGGCTTCATCGTGGTGCAAAGCTTAACCGATCTTATCGGACACGGTGCATGGGACGACAAAGCTGTGCTTGGCGCTTGGTTCGACCAGATCCCGGATGGCATCATTCTTGATCAGCGTATGTTCTGGGTGCTCGCACTATCAATTATCGTGTTCAAGGGCGCAGGCTGGCTGTCCCTTGATCGCTTGTTCAACAAATCAGACGCCTAAAGCCGCCTGAACCTCTTTGGTCCACCCTAAGTGAAGCGCTCCGTTGGTTTCGATCAATGGGCGCTTCATGAGTGTTGGATGATCTTGTAACAAATCCAGCGCAGGACGCGCGCGTTCGCTCTCATCGAGCCCTCGCCACGTCGTAGACCGTGTGTTCAGCAACGTCGCACCAAACTGTGCCTCGGCTGCCTGCAAAAGCTCTAAAGAGATCCCATCTGCACGCACGTCAACGAGTTGAGCGTCAGGCAATGCCTTCAGCGCTTTGCGGCACGTATCGCAGTTTTTCAGGCCATATAGTTTCATTGTACTCTCCGGTTTTACGTCAAATCATGCGCTGGTAACGAAAATGTCAATGTTTCGCAGTCGCGATTTCCTTGATTTTCAAAACTGAGCGCTAAGCTCTCGTTAAATAAATACAAAAAGGAGTTTCGGACATGCCCAATGGCACCGTCAAATGGTTCAACACAACAAAAGGTTTCGGGTTCATTGAGCCGGAAGACGGCGGCAAGGATATTTTTGTCCACATTTCCGCAGTAGAGCGTTCTGGCCTGACAGGTCTTGCGGACAATCAGAAAGTCTCTTTCGAGATGGAAGAGGGTCGCGATGGTCGCGAAATGGCTTCCAATCTGACGCTTCTGTAAACGACAAAAGCCCAGCGTTGGCGCTGGGCTTTCAGTAATTCGTCAATCATTCACGCTTATTAGTGTGAGTGATATTTCGTATGCGTATGTGACTTCATGTGCGTGTGCGTTTGTTTGTGCTTGTGTTTCTTCATCGGCGTGTAGCCGCGTGCAGCAGTACCACAGCAGATGACCCCGCCCAGAACAACAGGCTGCAAGCCAGCTGGGCAATAGTTTGGCCCGTGATACGCTACAGGGGCAACGCTATTCGGGTTATGCGTACCGTCACCCATATACATATCGCCCCAAGCGAGTGCCTGTGATGACATTGCTATAGTCGCAGCGATGGCGACTGTGAATACTTTTGAAAACATGGAACTGCCCTTTTCGATTACTGCTCAAGATCGTCTTTTTTTATGATCTATACCGCTGCTACCCCAAAACCCGAATTTTTTCATGGGTTATGACGCGGAAATTGTCTGA
>NZ_MLCB01000141.1 GCF_001890925.1 Planktotalea frisia | reverse complement strand
TCGATGGTTGAGCAAACTCTACATTAAACTGAGGGAAGTTTCGGGGGGCAGGTCAGTTTCGGTCGCTTCAACCGCTGTCATTTAAAATTTCCAATACCGATAGCATTGCAAAGGCGAACCAACTCACAGGTTTGCCCAGTAACACTCAGAGCAGACAGCGTCTTTGTCTTACGATCAAAATTAAGTCGCTCAATGGCTATCTCAGTCCGAGCAAGAGCCAAAAACTCTTTTGCAAGTGCGCTGACATCTGCTCGTCCAGATTTTAGCTTCAATTCAAGTTCAACAATACGGTCGTCTGCAATGCGCTTTCGCTCATTCAAAAGAACTTTCTGTTTTTCATAATAGTCAAAGAAATTATCAAGCCCCTGCTGAGCAAGTGCTACCTCTTGCTCATATGTCGAAAGCTCCAAGGCATTCACTTCAAACTCTTTTTGCAAAGCAGCTATCGTCGCTTCAGACTTACCGCCATCTTTAATTGGCAAGCCCATGGTAATGCCAGCAAATAGAGTGCTGCCCGCCCCACGCGATTTTGGGCTGCTGACCGTAGATTGCCAATTGGTAGTCAGTGTATTGGACAATTTCTGAAGTTCGATTTCAGTCTGAATGTGTGATTTCTTTAAACCCAACAGAGTCACCTGTTTAGAATTTTTGGCGGATAACTTTGAATTATTTGTCGGCGTATAAAGTTTTACGAGTTCAGCCATTGCCGCGTCATAATTACCACCGAGGGAGGTTCTCAAAAAGCTCTCAGAAGAATTTGACTGGAACACAGCTTGAGCCTGCTCAGAGAGAATTTCATTTTTCAAAGACTGTAGCTCAAGGTAATCTGAATTTG
>NZ_MLCB01000140.1 GCF_001890925.1 Planktotalea frisia | reverse complement strand
GTCAGCGATCGCCCTCGCTGCAACCGTCATATTCTGGTTATGAGTCCTGAACCTAGATATCGTTTAAATTATTGTTTCATATATAAAAAATGGTGACCCCGACAGGATTCGAACCTGTAACCTGCCCCTTAGGAAGGGGCTGCTCTATCCAGTTGAGCCACGGGGCCACTCGCGCTTAGGTCTAGCGCGGTTGAATTGAAATGTCAGGGCGAAAAACACGAGGCATTCTCCCCATGGCGCTTCGTTCGTTTCCGAATTAGGGTGATCTTAACAAAACACTTTTGTGGAGCCTACCTTGTCCAAATCTGATGCTCGTCCGCTGACCCTTCGTGATGTTTCTGAAGCGTCTGGTGTTTCAGAAATGACCGTATCTCGAGTGCTTCGCAATCGTGGGGATGTCTCAGCGACGACCCGTGAAAAGGTACTGAAAGCGGCCAAAGAGCTTGGCTATGTGCCCAACAAGATCGCAGGTGCCCTCGCATCTCAGCGCGTTAACCTTGTGGCTGTTATCATTCCGTCGCTCTCCAACATGGTCTTTCCAGAAGTCATGACGGGTATCAGCCAAATCTTGGAAGATACAGAATTGCAGCCCGTCGTGGGCGTCACGGATTATCAGCCCGAAAAAGAAGAACGTGTTCTGTTCGAGATGCTGTCTTGGCGTCCTTCCGGCGTTATTATCGCGGGGCTTGAGCACTCTGATGCCTCACGCGCAATGCTAAAGGCGTCAGGCATTCCAGTCATTGAAATCATGGATGTTGACGGCACACCGATTGACACATGTGTCGGTATTTCGCACCGCCGTGCAGGGCGTGAAATGGCGCAAGCCATCATCAAAGGACGCTATGAGCGGATCGGGTTCATGGGCACGAAAATGCCGCTGGATCACCGAGCACGCAAGCGCTTTGAAGGCTTTACAGAAGCACTTGGCAAGGCAGGAATCGAGATCGCAGAACGCGAATTTTACTCCGGCGGCTCTGCCCTTGCAAAAGGGCGCGAGATGACAGCAGCCATGCTAAAGCGTGATCCTGAGTTAGATTTTCTTTATTATTCCAATGATATGATCGGTGCGGGCGGTTTGCTGTACTGTATGGAAAATGGCTACAATATCCCTGAACAGATTGGTCTCGCCGGATTTAATGGGGTTGAGTTGTTGCAGGGCTTGCCGCGTCAGCTAGCCACGATGGATTCGTGTCGCCAAGAAATCGGGCGCAAAGCGGCTGAGATTATTGCGCAGCGCGTGGAAGAGCCTAATATCGAGCTTGATAAACGTGTTGAGCTCATGCCGAAGATCAGTTTCGGTGATACGCTGAAACGTCGTTAACGCGTGGCGCTGCCGGTTCTTAAAAACAAAGCGGCGCGGGCCATTTTCCTAGACCGGCATCTTCTGAGTGCTGCGCCTACGGGTATCAGCAAAGGCGCAGAGTTACTCAATCTGATCACGCAGCTTGGCTTTGTACAGGTCGATAGCATCAGGACAGTTGAGCGCGCGCATCACATGGTTTTGCGTGCGCGCAAAGCGTCATACCGTCCCAAACATCTGACCCCCTTGCTGGAAAAAGAGCATTCTCTATTCGAGCATTGGCCTCATGACGCGTCCATTATACCGACCGAGTTTTTCCCACATTGGAAGCTGCGTTTTGAGCGCGATGCAGAGACCTTGCGCCGTCAATGGCGTAGCTGGAGACGCGAAGGATTTGAAGAAAAAGTCGATCAGCTTTTGGAGCGGATTGATGAGGAGGGACCAAAGTCGTCCGCTTGCGTGGGTGAGGGTGAAAAGCGTGGGTCTGGCGGTTGGTGGGATTGGCATCCGTCCAAAACAGCACTCGAATATCTGTGGCGCACTGGTGAGTTGACGGTCTTTCGTCGTGAATCGTTCAAGAAGTTTTATGACGTGACCGAGAAAGTCTTGGACAAAGCGTTGATCACACCAGAACCAGATCAGCAGGAAAGCGTTGATTGGCTTTGTAATGCGGCACTTGACCGGCTTGGCTTTGCCAACTCAACTGAGATCGCGGACTTTTGGGACATCGTGACCAAGGCGGAAGCCAAAGAATGGTGCGCCAATGTTGGCTTGCTCGAGATTGAGGTTGAGTGTGTTGATGGCAGCCTTCGCCGAGCTTTTGCGCGCGATGGGATCATGGAGGAAACCCCGCCAAAACCCACATCCCGCCTGCGGATCCTTAGCCCGTTTGATCCAGCTTTGCGGGACCGCAAGCGTGCTGAGCGTTTGTTTGGCTTTCACTATCGCATTGAAATTTTCGTCCCCGAAGCAAAGCGCGAATACGGGTATTACGTGTTTCCGATGCTTGAGGGTGACAAGCTCGTCGGTCGCATTGATATGAAAGCTTTGCGCGCGCAGGACATTTTGAATGTCACGGGGCTTTGGTGGGAACAGGGCGTGCGCGCGACGCCTGCTCGGTTGGATAAACTACGCGGTGAGCTGGATCGTATGGCGCGCTTTGCAGGGGTTTCGACTGTTATCATCGACCCGAAGCTTGGTTTGTGAGCTTGGGATTTAAGTTTATTTTGAAAGATGAAGCAACGGTCAGCTCAGCTGATCTGCGAATGTCTCGATGAGTTTATGTTTCAAGAGTTTTCCTGTCGGCGCAGCAGGCAGGCTAAGCGTGAGAATGATCTGACTAGGACGTTTGTAAGGGGATAGGCGCGGCTCGACAAAGGCGCGTAGCTCGTCGGATGTTAGTGCATCGAGTTGGGCGAGTTGCACGAAGGCGAGGACCTCTTCATCGCCCGTATCAGTGGAACGGCCAATAACAGCAGTTTGGATCACATCGGGATGATCGTTAAAGGCAGCTTCCACCTCTGGCGGATAAACATTGAAGCCACCCCGAATGATCAGCTCTTTGGAGCGGCCAAGGATGTGCAACAGGTTCTTGTCATCAATTCGACCGAGATCACCCGTGTGCATCCAGCCGTCTTTGTCGAGGACTGCATCGGTCGCTTCTTGATTGCGGAAATAGCCAAGCATGATGTGCGGGCCACGTGTGAGCACCTCGCCAATGCCATTGCCACCGCCCTCAGCCGTTTCATCTATTGCGATTTCTATACCGGCAAGCGCGGGACCAACAGAAATGTCGGGATCACCAAAAGCGCTCTTGGTTGTTGTGACTCCAGCACTTGTCTCGGTCATGCCGTAACCATTCTGCAGCGCAATTCCGTAGAACGCCTCCGCCTTGCGTTTCCAAACAGGATCAAGTGGTGCGGCACCTGAAGACACAAAGCGCAAAGGACCACCTGCGATGCTCTCGATCCCTTGCTCAGACGTGTATTGCATCAAGAGCGCATGCATTTGTGGAACTGCGGGTAGGATCGTGACACCTTCATTCAATGCTGCGAATAATTTGGCGGGGCTGAACCGTGCTTCAAGCCGCACAGTCGCGCCAATGAACGTCGCCGCAGTCATCATGGAGACGAGGCCGAACACATGGCTCATCGGCAGGGCACCGTAGACCGTATCGCTCGACAGCATGCCGCGTGTGTCGGTGGAAAGCTTGCCAGCAAAAACCAGATTGGAATGCGTGAGCATGACACCCTTGGGCGTGCCAGTTGTTCCCGTGGTGTAGAGCATCACAGCAACATCTTTGTCCGGCTCAGGATCACTCGCAGCAATTTCAGCCATCATCAGACTGCCCCAAGCACCGTTCACTTCACGCGCATCCAGGCGTTCGCCGTGCGCTTTGGCATCGGGGGAAACGGACGACATAAACAGTGCAACACGCGGGTTGGCGTGGGCGACAATCCGGCTGAGTTCTGCTTCGGTCTGACGCGCATTCACGGGAACAGCCCAGGCACCGATAAGGGAGCACGCGTAGATGAATGCACAAAGCGCCGCGCAGTTTTCGGCGACCATCAGCACGCGATCACCACGCTGTACACCCGCGAGTTTGAGCAAATCAGCACCTGACTGCGCGGCGCCCCATTCCTGTCCGAACGTCCATGGCGCACCATCCCAGTCAAGCAAAGCAATAGCGTCAGGGCGGGTCTCAGCTTGGTCGCTTAGGAATTGATGAGTGCGCAAGTGGGTCTCCGATCAAGGATATTCAGGTGTCTTCTTCTCGAGGAACGCAGCGATACCGATCTTGGCTTCTGTGTCTGCAACTGCGCGGATCATGGCTTCGCGCTCGGCCGCTAACTGTTCGGTCTCGGTGGTTTCATAAGCTTGGCCGACCAACCCTTTGATGACGCCTTGCGCCTTGCGCGGGCCTTTGGCGAACGCGTCAGCGAGCGCGTGTGCTTCTTTCAAAGGGTCCTCGCTGATCATATTTATCACACCCAAATCAGCCAAGCGTTCAGCCGTGACCGAACGTGCAAGCAAGCACATTTCAGTGGCGAGTTGGCGAGGAATCATGCGCGACAAAGCAGAGGTCAGACCACCATCTGGAACAACGCCAGCCTTCACATATGAGGCCGTGAATTTCGCATTTGGCGCAGCGATGATCATGTCACATGCGAGCGCCAAAGACAGACCCGCACCAGCCGCGCCACCTTCAACAGCGGCGATCACAGGGACGGGGCAGCCGCGAATACCGGCAGTGATGTCATGGAGATCTTGGATCTTCTCACGGCGTTCTTCGAGCGTAGAACCCGCTCGGCTTTGCAAGGCGTTGAGATCACCACCAGAGCAGAAAAATCCACCCTCAGACGCGAAAATAACAGCGCGGATCGCGGGGTTTTTGGCGCGTTCCAACGCCTCGTTAATCACATCGTATAGCTCAAGCGAAAGCGCGCCGCGTTTGCTCGGATTGTTGTTCATAATGATGAGGGTGCGGCCCTTTTGTTCGACGCGGGCAAGGCTCATGTGAGGCGCTCCTGTGGGACACGTTTGAAGATGCCAGAACATGTGGCGATCAGCGTGCCATCTTCGTGATGCAATTCTGCAGAAATGAACTTAAGCGAACGACCGCCACCTGTAATCGCGCCTACCGCGGTGACGCGACCGGGCTTGCCAGAGGCAATGAACTGCACGTTCAGCGACACGGACATGAACGGGACAAGGCCCGTATCATCCACCGTCAAACTTCCCGTCGCGCCGCTGGCGCTATCCATAAGCATTGTCGCGATACCGCCGTGCAAAACGTTGTGGCGGTTCAAATGCCGCTCATCCAGATCGAGCCAACAGCGCGCACGTCCATCGGGATGGCCCACTTCGACCACATACCCGACAAGGCGCTGCGTGCCTGTTTCGTCTCTGATCTGCGTGATCATTTACGCAGCACTCATCGCGATGAAACGCTCGAGATGGTAATCCACATCGCCAAAAAGGTGATCCGCCATAATGATGCGCTTGGCGATATGCGCAAGCTCATACTCTTGCGTCATCGCAATGCCACCGTGCATCTGAATGCTCTCTTCCCCGATCAAACGACCAATGCGGCCCATCAAGTTTTTCGCCATGCTCGCATGCTTATCGCGTAATTTAGGGTCTGCCTCCAAGTAGCCGGCGACACCAATCACCGCAGAACGCGCTTGCTCTAGCTCGACAAACATATCCGCGAGGCGATGCGCTAATGCTTGGAACGTGCCGATGGGACGACCAAACTGTTTGCGCGTTTGCAGATACTCGGTTGTCAGACGCGTTGCTGTTTCCATTGCCCCCAAAGTTTGCGCACAGTTGGCCGTGATCGCGGCTGCATAAACAGTCTCTAAATAGGGCAAAGCACTGCCAACCGGGCCAAGACGCATCTCTTCGGTGACCACTACATTCTCAAGCCAGATGTCCGCCGCCATACCACCACCCATCATAGGTGTGCTGCGCAATTCCAAGTCAGAAACAGGTACTAAAAAGAGCGATATGCCCTCTTTGTCGTCAACCGCACCGCTTTCACGAGCCGATATAATGATGTGATCAGCATTCGGAGCACCAAGCGACATGGTCTTGTGACCATTCAGCTTGCCCCCCTCACAACGCGTTTCAACGCGGTTCAGATCATAGCGCGCACGCGGTTCGCTATGAGCAAGCGCAAGACGGGTCTCACCGCCAATAATAGACTCTAACAGGCCATTTTGGGTCTCATTTCCCAGCGCTGCGATCAAACCACCACCAAGGATACAAGTCTCCAAAATGGGCTCTACAACGCCTGCTCGACCCAGCTCTTCGAAGACAACGGCAATGTCGAAACCTTTGCCACCAAAGCCACCATCTTCCTCAGTGAACAACGCACCGAGCACACCCAACTCAGCAAGCTGGTTCCAGATATCGCTGCTCATCCCGCTTTCGCTTTCTAGGATCGCATTGCGCGTGGGCACATCGTAGCGATCACGCAGGAAACGGCGCAGGGAATCTTGCAGCATTTGCCGCTCTTCTGTCAGCTCGAAATTCATTGCATTCTCCCCAGCGTTGTCTTCGCGATAATCTCGCGTTGGACCTCGTTCGAGCCACCGAAGATCGAGATTTTGCGGTTGTTGAAATACTGCTCCGCGACGGGGCGTGAATGCTCTGGACCAAGCTCTGGCTGGTTCGACCCCTCCACCGCTTCCGACGCAAAAGGCAACGCATACATGCCAGCGGCACGCCGCGCGAGATCATTGATCTCTTGCCGGATAACCGTGCCGGAAATCTTGAGCATCGACGCTTCCAATCCAGGCGCGCCACCCTTGGCCGCTTTGCTGATGATGCGCAGATTGCTCAGCGACATTGCCATCAAATCAATTTCCACCTGAGCAACGCGTGCGGCAAAGTGCGGGTTTTCAGACAGGGGTTTGCCACCTGACATCTCAGCCTTGGCCATGCGCTTCACTGCTTCAAGTCCCGCGTTGGACGACCCAACACCTGCGATATTCGCGCGTTCATGCGTCAGCAGATATTTCGCGTAGGTCCAACCTTTGTCTTCTTCGCCGACAAGGTTTTCGACGGGCACTTTAACGTCTGTAAACCAGACCTCGTTCACCTCATGTGTTCCATCGAGCAGGATGATCGGGCGTACTTCGATACCCGGTGTGTCCATGTCGATCAGCAGGAACGAAATCCCCTCTTGGTTCTTCACTTCCGTGTTCGTGCGCACGAGGCAGAAGATCATGTTCGCGTATTGCCCAAGTGTCGTCCACGTCTTTTGACCATTAACGATGTAGTGGTCACCCTCGCGCACAGCGCGCGTTTTGAGAGAAGCGAGATCAGAACCGGCACCCGGTTCAGAGTATCCCTGACACCACCAATCACTGCCGTCCAAGATGCGCGGCAACCAACGGTCGCATTGCTCTTTGGAACCAAATTTCTGCAACACAGGCGCGAGCATCGCGAGGCCAAAGGGAACGATGCGCGGCGCATTGGCAAGGCTCGCTTCTTCCTCAAAAATATGGCGCTGAACCGCATCCCACTCGGCACCGCCGAATTCACTTGGCCAGTTTTGCGCAAGCCAGCCACGTGCGTTCAGAATGCTATGCCATTCCTCAAGATCTTCCTTCGTCAGACCGCTCCCAAGGCGCACCTTTTCGGACATCGCTTTGGGTAGTTTCTCTGCAAGGAACGTGCGCACCTCAGCTTGGAATGCGCGTTCTTCATCGGTGTAGCTCAAATCCATCGTATCGTTCCTTAATAAATCTCAAAGAGGCCAGCCGCCCCCATGCCGCCGCCAATACACATCGTGACGACCCCTAGTTTTGCGCCTCGTCGCTTACCCTCAAGCAGCAGATGGCCCGTCATACGCGTGCCGCTCATCCCGAAAGGGTGACCAATCGCGATAGAGCCGCCGTTGACGTTGCATTTCTCGTCATCAATGCCGAGGCGATCACGTGAATACAGCGCTTGGGACGCGAACGCTTCGTTCAGCTCCCACAGGTCAATATCATCGACCTTCAGCCCATGACGTTCCAACAAACGCGGCACTGCAAACACAGGGCCGATCCCCATCTCGTCAGGGGCGCATCCAGCGACGGCGAAACCCTTAAACGCGCCAAGCGGCTCAACGCCTTGCTTCTCCGCATCGACCGAATCCATCAGCACGACAGCGGCGGACCCATCTGAAAGCTGGCTTGCATTACCGGCGGTCACATACCCACCTTCGCGCACTGTATTCAGCCCATGGAGACCCTCAATCGTCGTCGTAGGGCGATTGCATTCATCGCGATCTACCGTCACTTCATGATGCGAAATTTCGCCTGTCTCTTTATCCTTCACGCCCATGGTCGCAGCCATAGGAACAATCTCGTCCGCGAACTTGCCAGCCGCTTGCGCTGCCGCCATGCGCTGCTGCGAGCGAAGGCCGTATTCATCCTGCGCTTCGCGGCTCACGCCATAGCGTTCCGCCACAATATCAGCAGTTTCGATCATGGTCATGTAAACGTCAGGCTTATGTTCCTTGAGCCATGCATCACGGCTTGGCACGCTGTGATTGCCGGTCAAAGAAATGCTCTCAACGCCGCCTGCAACCATCGGCCCTGCGCCGTTCTGAATGCTTTGCGCTGCCATCGCGATGGTCTGCAATCCGCTCGAGCAGAAGCGGTTCACCGTTGCGCCACAAACTGTTTGTGGCATCCCTGCGCGAAGCGCGATCTGACGCGCAATATTGCCCCCTGTCGCACCCTCTGGCGTGGCGCAACCGATCAGCACATCTTCGACCGTCGCGGGGTCAATGCCTGCACGCTTAACGGCATGCTCAACCGAATGCGCGCCCAAAGTTGCGCCATGTGTCATGTTCAAAGAGCCGCGGAATGACTTTGCCAAACCACTGCGCGCGGTGGATACGATCACTGCTTGCTTCATGCCGTCTCTCCCAATTTATAGTCTTGAATGTCTGGGTCTCAGCTTGCCGCAAGCTACGCGCTACGTCACCACGTTCTTGCACCGCGGAACGCAGCGTTACAAAAACCGGCCTCTTCGCATTTACACTCATCCTCACATGGTTTTAAGGTCGCCTAGCTCTACTTTAACGAACGAAAGTGCGCAGCCCATGGACATTCGCTACACTGAACCTGGTGATATTGCTGACCTGAAATCCGTCTTGGATCAGACAGAGTTATTTCCAAGTGAACTGTTGGAAGAGATGCTCAGTGGGTTTCTGAATGGCGACAACGAAGAGCTTTGGCTCACGTGCGAAACCGATGGGCGCGCTATCGGGTTTTGCTACACCGTTCCCGTGCAGTTGGCCGAAGGCACATGGAACATGCTCGCCCTTGCGGTTGCATCTGATGCGCAGGGCCAAGGTGCAGGTCGCGGGTTGGTTGCGCAGATGGAAGTTGAGCTGCAAGAGCAAGCCGCGCGCGTGATGATCGTAGATACTTCTGGCACCGATGCTTTCGCTGGAACGCGCGGGTTTTACGCCAATTCCGGCTACACCGAAGAAGCGCGCATTCGCGATTTTTGGGGCAAGGGCGATGACAAGGTAATTTTTTGGAAGGCGTTGGGGTAGTTGCCTTTCGCCCCTCGCACATTTCGTATGCTGTAGACCGTCAAACCAGCGCAGTGAACGCGAGCTTCATTGTCTGCCCGATGTCCTCATTTGAAACCCCTTCTCTTTGCATCCGCATCGCTCCGCCGTTTTGCGCATCGCAGAATAGCGCTGCCGCTTTGGTCGAAATGTCTGCTTTAAACTCTCCTCGTGCTTTGCCGCGCTCGATCCATGTTTCGTAGATCGAAAGCGTTTCACGCCGCATGAGATCAATTTTGTTGCGCGTGATCTCTCCAAGATCTTCTTTGTGCGCACGCATTGCGACTTGCAAACACCCGTTTGGAATCCCCAACGGTCTACGGTCTTGAATGGTAAAGGCGATAAGCGCTTCAATCTGTTGAGTGAAACCTTCGTCACTGGTTAAAATGTCGTAGAACGGAACGAGGACCGCCTCTCGATAGAGATCAAGTACCGCGTCTTTTAGACCATCATCGCTCCCAAATTCACGATAAAGGCCGGGCTTGGACACATTGGCCGCTTGGCAGATGTGGTTGATTGAGACGCGCGTCGGCCCGTCGGTCCAATAGCGCATCATAGCGATCCTAAGAACGGCATCACGATCCAAAGTCTGAGGTCGTCCCCTTCGCGGTGCATCTTCCTGTTTCGACATATTCGTACTCATCGGTATTTAAATATTGACCAGCACATATCGTACCGATAGTTACGGAATGATAACAGATCATCATTCACCCTACTAGGTCGTTGTTTGGTGCCGATAAAACCCAAAGGAGACGACAAAATGATCGCAGGCCATTACGCAACCGCCCTTATCGCGAACCAAAAATTCCCCAAAGGAACGTTGTTGTTCTTCCTTGCTGTGTCGCAGTTCCAAGACATCTTCTGGTTCATCTTTCACTACCTCGGGCTAGAACCCACAGGCCCCATTGATGTTTTTGATGCGACAATCGCCAATATGACTGTGTTGATGATGTACAGTCATCACCTTCTGCCGCAATTTTTCTGGGCCATCTTGGTGTTTCTGCTTGGGCGGATCCTGTTCAAAAGCACAACCATCGGTTTGGTCGCGCTGGCACTGTTCGTAAGCCACATCGTTCTGGATTTCTTCTCCGGCCACGGACACCATTTGTTTGGCGCAAACTCTGTTGCGATCGGACTTGGGCTGTATGCGAAAAACGCCTATCTCGCGATTCTGATCGAAGCTGTCTTTATGGTTGCGGCACTAACATACTACTTCCGTGAGGAAGCGAAAGCAGGGGTCGTGCGCACCACAAAGAACCGCGCGGCGATAATCGGAGTCTTCGCCTACGGCATCGTCTTTATGGTGTCGATTGCAACGGTTTCGTTCCGTGATCTGTTCGGTCTTCCGGTCCTCAACTTCGCGTTTAACACGACCGTGCCGACCATCATCTTCACCTATATCGCCATGACTGCAGTGCTATACTGGGCAGTCCCCAAGACTGTTAAAGCCTAGGGGTGCCCAGCGCTTAACCTGCGACCATCATCCCATCACGCTTGAGGGTCGCATGGCATTCATCCAACGACTTCACAGCGCGCTCGATCAATGTGTCAATCTCGCCCTCAGTGATCACCAAAGGGGGCGAAATGATCATCCGGTCCCCCACGTGACGCATCACCAGATTATTCGCAAAGCAACGCTCGCGGCAAATGTAGCCGACAGTGCCAACATCAGACTTAAACGCGGCACGGCTTTCTTTGTGCGGGGTTAAAACAATCGACCCCATCATCCCAACGATATTTGCTTCGCCTACCAAAGGGTGATCGAGTAGCGCTTCCCATTTGGATTTGAGGTAAGGTGCCGTGGTTTCACGCACCTTTGTTATGATGCCCTCTTCATCCAAGATGCGCAGGTTTTCCAAAGCAACGGCAGAGGCAACTGGATGACTGGAATACGTATAACCGTGGTTAAACTCACCTGAATTGATCACCGTTGCGATCTCATCAGACACGATGGAGCCACCGATAGGTTGATAGCCAGAGCTGAGCCCCTTCGCGATGGTCATGATGTCAGGACGAATGCCCATCGTGGTTGAGCCGAACCATTCGCCTGTGCGCCCGAAACCACAAATCACTTCGTCGGCAATCAATAGGATTTCGTACTTGTCGCAAATGCGCTGGATCTCGGGCCAATAGGTCGAGGGCGGCACAATAACGCCGCCCGCACCCTGCACTGGCTCTGCGATAAAGGCGGCAACACGGTCTTCGCCCATCTCGTTAATCGCTTGTTCCAACTCTTGCGCTCGCATCAAACCGAAGTCTTCAGGCGTCATATCACCGCCCTCAGCCCACCAATTCGGCTGACCAATGTGATGAATATCAGGGATCGGCATCCCGCCTTGCGCGTGCATCCCGCTCATCCCACCAAGGGAACCGGACCCAACAGACGAGCCATGATACGCGTTATGGCGCGAGATGATCACCTTCTTGCTAGGTTTACCCTTCATGTCCCAATAGGTGCGCACCATGCGGATATTGGTGTCATTCGCCTCTGATCCAGAGCCTGCAAAGAACACATGGTTCATCCCCTCAGGTGCCAGTTCAGCCAAGCGTTGGCTGAGCGCAATCGCAGGCACATGGGTCGTCATAAAAAACGTGTTGTAATAGGGAAGCTCGCGCATCTGCCGCGCGGCGACTTCGGCCAATTCGTGACGGCCATAGCCGATGTTCACGCACCACAGGCCTGCCATCGCGTCCAAAATCTGATTACCATCAGAGTCCCGCAACATCACGCCATCTGCACCTGTAATCACCCGTGCGCCCTTGGCTGCAATCTCGTCACCCGTGGTGAAAGGATGCATATGATGCGCGGCATCAAGCGCCTGCAATTCAGCGGTTGGCATGTGGTTGGTGATCGCATTCATAGGAACGCTCCTTTTTCGGGCAAGCCGCATAATTTCAATTCTGTTGCAGCATATGAGGCGCAATGCGCCTGTCAATCAATGCAATAATAACTTGCGACTCTCCTTACGACCTGAGAACAATAACCGTCAGAATGCTGCCCGCTCATACCGCAGCACGATACGTTCTAGGGAGTTCACCAAATGAAGAATTTACTGCTCGCCAGCGCTAGCATTGCCGTAATGGCCGCCAGCGCAACGGCCGAAGAAGTCCGCGTTTATAACTGGTCAGATTACATCGACGAAGCGCTCTTGGAAAAGTTTGAGGCCGACACAGGCATCAAACTGATCTACGACGTGTTCGACAGCAACGAATTGCTTGAAACAAAGATGCTCGCTGGCGGTTCCGGCTATGACGTCGTTGTCCCATCCGGTACATTCTTGCAGCGCCAGATCACCGCGGGCGCGTTCCAAAAGCTCGATATGTCCAAACTGCCAAACATGGCCAACATGTGGGACGTCGTGTCCTCGCGCACAGAACAGTATGACCCAGACAATGCTTATTCCATCAACTACATGTGGGGCACCACAGGTATTGGCGTGAACATCGGCAAAGTAAAAGAAGCGCTGGGCGACGATGCTCCGATTGATTCACTCGAATTGGTGCTGAACCCAGACAACATGGCGAAACTCGCGGATTGCGGCGTTCACATGCTCGACGCCCCTGCTGAAATGATCCCGATGGCGCTGAAGTACATCGGCGAAGACCCAGACAGCCAGGACCCAGATGTCATTGCCAAGGTTGAACCTGTCTTGACCGCCGTGCGCCCCTATATTCAGAAATTCCACAGCTCTGAATATATCAACGCGCTCGCCAACGGCGATATCTGCGTTGCTATCGGTTGGTCCGGCGACATCCTGCAAGCGCGTGATCGCGCAGCAGAGGCTGATAACGGTGTTGAGATCGCATATCACGCCGCCAAAGAAGGCGCGCAAATGTGGTTCGACCAAATGGCGATCCCAGCGGACGCGCCAAACCCAGATGCCGCGCACACGTTCCTGAACTTTATCATGGACGCGCAGAACATGGCTGATGCGTCGAACTACGTATACTACGCCAACGGCAACCTCGCGTCTCAGCCTTTGCTTGAGGAAGACGTGATTGGCGATCCGGCGATCTATCCTGATGCAGCCACGCTTGAGAACCTGTTCACAACGTCGCCTTACGCGCCAAAAGTGCAGCGCGTCGTCACGCGCATGTGGACCAAGATCAAGTCCGGCACCTAAAATTCTATTGCCCTCGCGTGGTGTCATGCGGGGGCATTTTGTCATTGTTTCGGAGATCCTGAATGGCGCAAGAGCCCCTGTTTGAGCCTTGGAACGACCCAAGCGAAAAGCCCTTGATCCAATTCAAGAACGTGACCAAACGCTTTGGCGATTTCATTGCCATCGACGATCTCACTCAGGATATCTACGAAAAAGAATTCTTCGCCCTGCTCGGTCCGTCCGGCTGTGGCAAAACCACAATGATGCGCATGCTTGGTGGGTTCGAGACGCCCACCTCTGGCACGATCAGCATCGCAGGTCAGGACATGAACAATGTCCCGCCGAACAAGCGCGCTGTGAACATGATGTTTCAAAGCTACGCGCTGTTTCCGCACCTGTCGATCTACGAGAATATCGCCTTTGGTCTGCGTCGTACGGACATGGCGAAAGACGCGATTGATGCGCGCGTTAACGAGATGCTCAAACTCACACGGCTTGAGAAATTCGCCCAGCGCAAGCCACATCAGATTTCGGGTGGTCAACGTCAACGTGTCGCGCTTGCGCGCTCCTTGGCCAAAGCGCCCAAGCTGTTGCTTCTCGACGAACCCCTCGGCGCGCTCGACAAGAAGCTGCGCCAAGACACGCAGTTCGAGTTGATGGATATTCAGGAAAAGACCGGCACGACCTTTGTGATCGTCACCCATGATCAAGAGGAAGCAATGACCGTCGCCTCCCGCGTCGCAGTCATGGACGAGGGCCGCATCATTCAAGTCGCTACCCCTGATGCGATTTATGAGGCACCCAATTCCACCTATGTCGCCGACTTCATCGGTGATGTGAACCTGATCAAAGGCACCGCCGAACTGCGCGTCTCAAGCAAACCTGCTGAGCAAACTACGCCCGAAACGCTTGAAGCACCAGCAGATCCTTTCGTCGACGACACGCCCCGCCCACAACCCAATAAACTCGGCGAATGGCTACATGACAAAGTCCTCTCTCCGATCATCGGTGAACGCGACGAGCCGATCAAGCGCCTGCCTCCGCCCAGCGCTGCAGAACTGACAGCCACTCCTGAAGTCACCAGCGACATCCCCGAAGGTGGCATCGCTCTCAACTGGTCGGACCAACATCCCGCGATCATCGTCTCTAACGGGGATGAAGCACAGGACGGCAAGGCGCTCACTTTCGCGATCCGCCCCGAAAAACTCAACATCGCCAAGGACAAACCTGACGCCGCCAACGCGCTGCAAGGCACGGTGATAGACATCGCCTATCTCGGCAACGTCTCCACCTATCATGTGGAACTCAAGGGCGGTCAGATGATCAAAGCGCAGATGGCCAACGCCCGCCGTCTCGCCAAACGTGATATCACTTGGGAAGACACAGTTTGGGTCAGCTTCACAGACACCGCTGGTGTCTTGTTGGAACGCTGAAGGATGCGCCGCTTCGCCCTTATCGCCGTTCCCTACTTGTGGCTTTTGGCGCTTTTCCTAGTGCCGTTCCTGATCGTGATGAAAATCTCGCTCAGCGACATCGCCCTCGCTATTCCGCCCTACACTCCAAAGCTTGACCTGACAGGCGGATGGGACGCGGTCACCAGCTTCTTCAAAGCGCTCGACTTTGAGAATTTCGAATTCCTCACCAGCGACGATCTCTATTGGAAAGCCTATCTCTCCAGCTTCAAGATCGCCCTCATCTCGACCGTTCTCGCACTGCTTATCGGCTACCCTATCGCCTATTCCATGGCGCGCGCTGCACCCGAATGGCGCCCTACACTTTTGATGCTGGTGATCCTCCCGTTCTGGACCAGCTTCCTGATCCGCGTCTACGCATGGATGGGCATCCTCTCCAACGAGGGCCTGCTCAACCAATTCCTCCTATGGACAGGTCTTATCTCAGAGCCACTCACAATCTTAAACACCAACACCGCCGTCTACATCGGCATCGTCTACACATACCTGCCCTTCATGATCCTGCCGATATATTCGACCCTGGAAAAGATGGACGACAGCCTGTTAGAGGCCGCCGAAGACCTCGGTTGCTCGCGCACATCCGCCTTCTGGCTGATCACTGTTCCTCTCAGCAAAACAGGCATTATCGCTGGCTGCTTCCTCGTCTTCATTCCAACGCTCGGTGAATTCGTTATCCCGTCGCTCTTGGGTGGGTCGCAAACCCTGATGATCGGTAAAGTCCTGTGGGAAGAGTTCTTTAACAACCGCGATTGGCCTGTCGCCTCTGCCGTTGCAATCATTCTCTTACTCATCCTGATCATCCCGATCATCCTGTTCCAACGAAACGAGCAGAAACAACGCGAGATGGAAGGATGACCCGCATGCATCCTCTCTCCAAGGGCTCCGCCTGTTATCGCCTCAAACTCCCCGCCGGAGGCTCCATCCACATCAACCCACGCGAGGCCCAATCATGAAGCGCTTCACATGGTTCAACGTCACCGCGCTGACGCTCGGCTTTGCGTTCCTCTACCTGCCCATGGTCATCCTCGTGATCTATTCGTTCAACGAGAGCAAACTCGTCACCGTCTGGGCAGGCTTTTCGACCAAATGGTACGGCGAGCTCCTCCAGAACGAGGCATTCCTAAACGCCGCATGGGTCACGATCAAAGTTGCGGTTTTCTCTTCCACCCTCGCCACTGTGCTCGGCACGATGGCCGCCTACGTCCTCGTGCGAGCGAACCGCTTTAAAGGGCGCACGCTGTTTTCTGGTATGATCTATGCGCCACTCGTAATGCCCGAAGTCATCACAGGTCTGTCGCTGTTGCTGCTGTTCATCGGTATAGGCCTTGACCGAGGCGTCCTGACAATCGTCCTTGCGCATACGACATTTGCGATGTGCTACGTGTCTGTCGTTGTCTCTTCGCGCCTCGTCTCTTTTGATCGTTCTTTAGAGGAAGCAGCGCTCGACCTCGGCTGTTCCCCTTGGCAAGCCTTTCGCCTTGTCACACTTCCCATCATCGCACCTGCTGTCATATCCGGCTGGCTTCTTGCCTTCACGCTTAGCCTCGATGATCTCGTCATCGCCAGCTTCACCGCAGGCCCGTCTGCAACAACACTCCCGATCAAGATCTTCTCTGCCGTGCGCCTTGGTGTCAGCCCAGAAATCAACGCGCTCTCGACAATCATGATCGCAATCGTCACCGTCGGCGTGATCAGCGCATCCCTGATATCCAAACAAGCAAGCCTCAAACAACAACGCGACGAACAAGCCGCAGCACGCGGATGAATCGCATTTATGAACCGCTCGCCTACAGCAATGAAGTGCGTCGCGATTGCTTTTGGAACACGACGGTTGACGCCACCCAAGGCGAGCAACTGCAAGGCACCCATCAAACTGATGTCGCCATTGTTGGCGGTGGTTTCACAGGTCTGAACGCCGCGCTTCACCTTGCTGAGGACGGCGTAGATGTCACTTTGCTCGACGCGGAAACCATCGGTTGGGGTGCTTCTGGTCGCAATGGTGGGTTTTGTTGTTTAGGCGGCGGCATCCTTAGCAATGCGCAGATCGACAAGCGCTTTGGCACCGATGCCCGCCATGCTTGGCGTACCGCTGAGAAAGACGCGATTAAACACGTTTCTGGGCTTTTGGAGCGCTACAAGATCGACGCTGACGCGCATTCTAAGGGTGAAACACTGCTGGCGCACAAAGCAAAGCGTTGGGCGACATTACAACAGCACGCAGACGAGGTCGCTGAAAGCTACGGGGTTGAGCCGACCCTGATCCCCAAAAGTGAGCTCGCCGATCACGGTCTGAATGGTCCGTTTCATGGCGCTTTGACGAACCCTATTGGCTTTGCTCTGAACCCTTTGAAATACGCCCTTGGGATTGCCGAGGCTGCGCGCCGTGCAGGTGCGCGTTTCTTCGAACAGTCCCCCGTCATCCGCCTCGAGCAAGGCGCGCAATTCACACTTCATACGCCCAAAGGACGCATCACCGCCAAGCGTCTCATCATCGCCACCAATGGCTACTCTTCTGAGGACGTTCCAAACTGGCTCGCCACGCGTTTCATGCCTGTGCAATCCAGCGTTCTTGTCACGCGCCCTCTTACGGACGAGGAACTCGCAAACGCGGGTTGGACATCTGATCAAATGGCGTTCGATTCACGTAATCTGCTCCACTACTTTCGCCTTATGCCCAGCCGTCAGTTCCTCTTTGGAATGCGCGGTGGGATCTTTGCCAACGCGCGTTCTGATGCGAAAATCAAACGTCTCATCCGCTCTGATTTCGAACAAATGTTCCCCGCATGGAGGCATGTGGAGACGCCGCACATGTGGTCTGGTCTCGTCTGTATGAACGCCAAAGGCGCGCCGTTCACTGGGCCTATCCCCGACATGCCTGGCGCATTTGCCTCCCTCAGTTATCACGGTAATGGCGTTGCGATGGCAAGCTATTGCGGCACGCTTCTTGCGGATCTCGTTCAAGACAAAGACACGCGCCTGCCCTATCCAGAGGTGCTTAAATCAACGCCCTCAAAACTCCCTTTCGGTACAAAACGCCGCTGGGTCTTGCCGCCACTTTATGCAGCGATGGGCCTTGTTGATCGCTAACCTTGGGGCGTCAAATTTGGACGTGCTTTGCCACGCTTCAGACCCAACGCGCGTTCGCGCCAGATAATCAACAATCCAGCAAAAATCACAATCGCCGACCCAATCAGCATCTGCGACGTAGGCACGTCACCAAAGAACACATAGCCAATGATCATCGCGAACAAGATCGATGCATAATCAAATGGCGCGATCACCGCCGCATCAGCAAAACGGAACGCCGAGGTGATGAGGATCTGCGCAACGCCTCCGATCACACCAGCAGCGACCAACATACCGATGATCGAAATATCAGGCACGACCCAACCGAATGGAATGGTAAACAGCGACAACGTCGTAGTGGTCATTGAAAAGTAGAATACGATCGACGCTGTGCTTTCGGATTGCGCAAGTCGGCGAATATGGATCTGTGCGAGCGCCCGAAAGAACGCAGAAATCAGCACCAAGATGACGCCCGTTTGCGCCGCAGTGTTCATCGCTTCACCTGAAAATATCGACAGCCGCGGCGACAGAATGACCGCGACGCCGATCAGGCCCAAAAGAACCGCGGACATGCGATAAACACGCAAGCGTTCGCCCAAGATCAAAGCTGCTAAGATCACCGTGAGCAAAGGGGCTGCAAAGCCAATCGCCGTCACATCCGGCAAAGGCAGATACGCGAGCGAGGAAAAGCCAAACCCCATCCCGCAAGCCCCAATCAATCCGCGCCACACATGTCCCATAGGGCGCTGCGTTTTCAGACCCGTCTTCAACTCATGGCGCATCGCGAGCCACAAAAAGATCACAGGAAGCGTAAAGAAAGACCGAAAGAACATCGCCTGCCCCGTCGGCACATGATCCGTGCTCGCCTTGATCAGCGCCGCCATGGACACGAACAAAACAACAGAAGCAAGTTTAAGCGCAATGCCGGTAAATGGAGACATATAGAATGGCTATACCGCGAGAGCGCACAAGGAAAGAGCAACCTAACGTGTTTGGAAATCCTTACTCCCCAGAAGCGCCGCAGCCGCGATCATCAGCGCGCCACAAATCTTGTTGATCAACCCGAACGAGTGCCGTTTCAAAGCAGACGCAGCACGCACACCAAGCCAACCCCAGAGCAAAAGAATAGCGCCGTCCACAATCAGATAGGTCACACCAAGGATCAGTAATTGCGGCAAGATCGCAAGTGCAGGATCAATAAATTGCGGGAAAAGTGCGCCAAAGAAAACAACCGCGAAAGGGTTCGCCATCGAGGTAACAAATCCCTGCCGATAGAGCCTGAACGCTTGCCCCGATTGGTTCGCATCCACGTCATTCACATCATCACGAGAGCGGAATAACTGGATGCCAATGTAGATCAGATACGCAACACCCAGCCACTTGATCACACTAAACGCCGTCGCGGAGGTCGCAATGATTGCAGCAAGCCCGAACGCAGCGCCCGTCATTTGCAAGCAATTCGCGCTTAGATCACCTGCAATCGTATAGGCGCTTTTGCGAAGTCCGTAGCGCACAGAATTCGAAATGATGAGAAGTTGGCTCGTATCAGGCGGCGTCGCAAAGAACACAGCGACTGCGGCGAGGTAAATCAGATACGTTTCAAAAGCCATGTCGCGCGCTCCCCATTGCCCACCGTCAGGCTAGGGGAACGCGCGTTACTTGTCCAAAGATGCTTTACTCAGCAGCGCGCCGTGGCAGCGTCCAGTTTGGGCGCACAAAGTGGCATGTATAGCCATTTGGAATACGCTCTAGATAGTTTTGATGCTCCGGTTCCGCTTCCCAGAAATCGCCCACTGGTTCTAACTCTGTCACAACGACACCGGGCCAAATTCCAGACGCATTCACATCTGCAATCGTATCTTCTGCAATCGCTTTTTGCTCTTCATCCACGTAGTAGATCGCAGAGCGATAGCTGAGCCCACGATCATTGCCCTGGCGGTTTTCCGTCGTAGGGTCGTGGATTTGAAAGAAAAACTCGAGCAAGTGTCGATACGTCATGCGCGCAGGGTCAAAGATCACTTCGATCCCTTCTGCATGTGTTCCGTGATTGCGGTACGTCGCATTCGGCACGTCGCCACCTGTGTAGCCAACGCGGGTCGAAATCACCCCATCCATTTTGCGGATCAGATCTTCCATTCCCCAAAAACATCCTCCGGCTAAAACTGCGCGCGCTGTCATGCTATATCCTCCACTTGATCCAAATATTTACCGTAGCCTTCGCCATCCATGTCGTCCTTGTGGACAAACCGAAGCGACGCGGAATTGATACAATAGCGCAAGCCACCACGGTCTGGTGGCCCATCATTGAACACATGCCCAAGGTGGCTATCCCCATGCGCAGAGCGCACTTCCGTGCGCACCATACCGTGCGTTGTGTCGCTCAGTTCAGCAACAAATTCATGCACCAACGGCTTGGTGAATGAAGGCCATCCGCATCCGCTCTCGTATTTATCCGAAGACGCGAACAAAGGCTCACCCGAAACGATATCCACGTAAATCCCAGGCTCTTTATTATCGAGGTACTTGCCCGTTCCAGGACGCTCTGTCCCGCTTTCTTGCGTAACGCGGTACTGCTCTGGATCGAGCGTCGCGATCACGTCCATATCTTTGCGATAGTCAGCCATGGCATCCTCCTGCTTGGTCTATGAAGCATTAAATGGGGTGCCATCACAAAAATCAAAGGATGATTTCAAATCGCACGCGAAGCTGTGAACTATGCTGCAATACGTGGACGGCCTGATGCCTCTACGGTTATGACCGCTTCGATAAACACTTCGCGCGCTTCGGCCTGCGCCAGTTTCACGTCGTGGGTTGCGTGGACATGGATATCCTGCGCACCCGAGTTTTCCGCATCGCTTTTCGCGAGGTTCCTGAGATGGGTTTCTAATGCTTGCAACGCCAACTCACTTTCCGCGAAATCCTGTGGCCCTGTCTCAAAATGCACGCGGTAGCAGCCCTCACTTGGCGCAGTGACAGTCCCTTGCCGACGCATTGTGACGCGTCCAACAACTGCCCCGATTGCATTTGCAACCCCGCCATGCTCAGGCAAGATCGCCGCACAACCAAGCCGTTCACCCACCGCAGGATAATAACTCATCGCAGAGGCCCCAAGCCCGACAACAGGCAAGTTCAGCCCCGTATCGATCCGCATCAGTCCACGGTGGCCAGACAGCCCCCTTTGCGTCAAAACATGCCGCGCCAAGTCCGCCGCGGGCAATCCAAAGCTCTCTGCTTCCTCCGCAAAAGCAGTCTCTAACAAAGCCAATGAAGTCTGATGGGTCAGTTGATCAACAATAGTTTGCGCCATAACTTCTGGCTCTGGTGCCAACATATCCCCCGACCCAGTTCGGCGACGCCCCATCAAAACCAACGCCTTCTTCGCTGCCTCTGCATCCCACGCATCGACACGCCCCAAAGCATGGCTTGCATCGCTCGGCGTCAATGCAGCGATCTGCACCAACCCACGCTCGACCAAGCGCTTCAACGCTTGCGCTTCAATACGGTTCTTCAAGGCCTGCCCCATGGGCAAAACCTGCTCGCCAATATGCTCTAGCAACGCCATTTCGCGCGCACCTAGCCCATCACTGCGCAACCCCTTCACAGCGCGCACGAACCGCCCGTCATGTTCATTCGGCACAGCGCTGCGCATCTGCGCATCTAATGCTTTATGCACCACATCCGGTGCATCCATCGCAATCAGTGACACAGGCACAACTCGCCGCGGCCCAAGCGTGACACCGCCTTGCAGCCCTTCGCTAATAAAATGCACCTCACTGTCGCCACCAAGCCCATGGGTGCGCATCGCCACCGCTTCAACCATAGTTCTATATGGCCCCACCTGTGCACCCATCGGATCAATCGCAGGGCGTCCGTCGCGCAAAACTGCAATATCCGTCGTCGTACCCCCAATATCAGAGACCAACGCATGATCCGCACCCGTCAACCAACGCGCGCCAACAATGGAGGCAGCAGGCCCACTGAGGATCGTTTCAATCGGGCGTTCTCGCGCCATATCAGACCCTATCAAGGCCCCATCGCCCCGAACCACCATCAACGGCGCATCAATACCGAGCCGCTTCAACGTGCTTTGCGCAGAACCTATCAAGCCGTCGATCATACCGATCAACCGCGCGTTCAACAACGCCGTCATCGCGCGCTTGGGTCCATTCAGCTTTGCAGACAACTGGTGTGATGCACTCACAGGTGCGTTCAATTTCTCACCAATCAACGCCATAACTGCCAACTCATGCGCCGGATTGCGCGTTGCAAATTGCGCAGCAACCGCGAACGCAGATACATCAGAATGCGTCTCTAAAAAGCGGTTTAGAGTTTCAATGTCCAAAGCAGCCGCTTCACCCCCCGCATGATTATGACCCCCCGCAAGGATCAAAGCCGGATCACCCTTCAACGCATCACGCAAACCATGCGTGTCAAGATCACGTTCTTTGAACCCCACATAGATCAACGCTACGCGGCTGCCCTGTCCTTCGACCAACGCGTTCGTCGCCAAGGTCGTTGACAAGGACGCCATTGCCACCTCTGATGGATCAACGCCGCTCTCTGTCAATACCGCCTCAATCGCGCGACCAATCCCCAGAGACAAATCATGCTTGGTTGTCAGCGATTTGGCGCTCGCCACAACATCGCGCTCATCACGCAACAAAACGGCGTCAGTATATGTGCCGCCCGTATCCACACCCAACAAAAGCGCCATGACATCTCTCCCTTACCTCACCGACCCACCTAGCAGCAAAACGCGACACGTCCCGCCCATTCGCGGCACTTCGCCTTCCTCTCTTCAAAAATATCCCTCGCAGAGCGTCCCGTACTCTCAAGCCAAACGCGCACTCGCCCAACGCGCTGCATCCGCAACTGCCTCATCAGGGTCATCCACCAATTCTTGTGCAACAAAACGCAATTCGGCCACGCTCGAATTTCCAATCGCATAGAGCACATTGCGCACAAATCGATCTCGCCCGATCCGCTTGATCGGCGATCCTGAAAACATCGTGCGAAACTCTGCATCATCGAGCCGCGCGAAGACTGCAAGTCGCGGCGCGCGCAACTCATCGCGCGCGGCGTAACGCAGCTCGCGTGCTTCAACGGCAAACTTGTTCCACGGACAAATGGCCAAGCAATCATCACACCCGTAAATGCGATTACCCATTAAAGCGCGCAACTCTTCGTCCACAGGCCCCTTATGCTCAATCGTAAGATACGAAATACACCGCCGCGCATCGAGCTGATAAGGTGCCGGAAACGCGGCAGTCGGGCAAATATCAAGGCACGACGTACATGACCCGCAATGATCAACCTCTGCCTCATCAACAGGCAACTCCAAAGTTGTAAAAACAGACCCTAAAAAGAACCAATTGCCCATCTGACGGCTCACAAGATTGGTATGCTTGCCCTGCCAGCCTAGCCCTGCCGCTGCACCTAAAGGTTTCTCAGGAACAGGTGCGGTATCCACAAACACCTTCACCTCACCACCGCTTTCAGCAATCAACCAACGCGCCAATCGCTTGAGGCGCTTTTTCACCAGATCGTGGTAGTCCTTGTTCTGCGCATAGACAGAAATCGCGCCACGATCAGCGTGCTGCAAAATCTCCAAAGGATCATGTTCTGGCGTGTAACTCTCGCCGAGCATAATCACCGACTGCGCCTCTGGCCAAAGCGCGTTGGGATTCCCCCGCCACGACATGCGCTCTGCCATCCAGCCCATTTGACCATGGCGGCCTGCGTCAACGAATGTCTGCAAACGCTCAGGCACTTGCGGTACGTCCCAAGGACGACAAATGCGACAAGCGTCAAACCCTATCTCATGCGCCTCAGCGACGAGCCTGGATTTGAGATCAGAAATCAAGATCGTTGTAGTGCGCGGATGGCGGGAATCCCGGCACCTGATCCGACAGGATCGAACGGAACGCAGGGCGCGATTTAATCTTCGCGTACCAGTCTTTCACCGTATCCGAGCGCGTCCAATCTACATCAGAGCTATAGTCCAACGAAGACAAATGCGCCGCCGCCGCGAAATCCGCAATCGACATCGCATCACCCGCGAGCCAGCGGCGGTGATCCAAAAGCCACGCCATATAATCGAGGTGGTATTTGATCGCGCGCGCGCCCGCTTTGACGTTCTTGCTGTCAGGATAACCTTGCTTCATCAGCTTCTTGTTCACGCGCTCATAGAGCAGCTTGGTCGTCACTTCCTGATGAAACTTGTCATCAAACCACGCCACCAAACGACGCACTTCGTAACGCCCTTCTGCGCTGCTTGGCATCAAGGGCGGCGTCGGGTTTTTCTCTTCAAGATATTCGCAAATCGCCATGCTGTCGGGCATCGTGCGACCGTTCATTTTGAGGATCGGAACTTTGCCAGCAGGGTTGCGACGCATGAAATCAGGGTCTGCTTCCCAATAGCGTTCTTCAATCAGTTCAACGTCAATTTTCTTTTCGGCCAGAACCAAACGGACCTTGCGGCAAAAAGGGGAAAGCGGAACGTGATACAGACGGGCCATAGAACTTGGGTCTAACTCAAAATTACGTGCATCTCTGAATGCCCCGCATTACGTTTAAGTTCAATCCTCAAAACAAGCAGCGCGCCCATCGCGGCGGATCGTGGCTGCTCCGTCAATGATTTGGCGCGTGCGTTTGCGGACATAATTACTTGGGCGAGAGGCGCTTCGCTTCTTCGGAGAGGGCAAAATCGCGGCCAAACGCGCCGCTTGGGTGGCACTCAGCTTTTCAGGTCCAACCCCAAAGTAATGCCGCGCTGCCGCCTCGACACCGAACACTCCCTCATCAAATTCAGCGATATTCAGATAGACTTCCAAGATACGTTGCTTGGTCCAGATCAATTCCACCAATGGCGTTAAACCCGCCTCCAAGGCTTTGCGGACGTAACTGCGCCCATGCCAAAGAAACACGTTTTTCACCACTTGCTGGCTCAACGTAGACGCGCCGCGCGCACCACCGCTATCAACCGCTGCACGGATCGCGGTCATATCAAAGCCCCAGTGATTACAATAATTCGCATCCTCCGCCGCCACGACAGAACGCACCATAACCGGGGCGATTTCCAAAAAGGACACCCATTGCGCATCCACTTCACCACCGATGCGCAATTCTTCAGAGCGCATGTAAGGCGTCTTGGTCGGGTTCACCCAAACGTAGATAGAGACCCAAAACAGAACCGCCGCACAGATAAGAAGCGTCACACGCCAGAACCAACGCCGCACAAACAGCCGCGACGCCGTGATCCGATCTGCGACTGAACGCTTCTTCTTAGACGTGCTCTTCTTTTTCGGAGCCGGCTTTTTCTTCGCTACGCGTGCCATACAGCCACCCTATAGACCTCACCGCAATAGCAAAACGCCCGAAGTGAAACCTCGGGCGTTTTATCTGTTTCAGTTGCACTTACTCCGCAGGAACAGCTTTTTCTTCTATCCCCAAAGGATGCGGCAATTTGTTGAGCATCTCGATCGGGCAGATCTGAACGAAGTTTTTCACTTCCATATCCCAGTGCTGCAAAATCTGCTCCGCACGCACAGACCCTGTTTCGGCCAAGTGGCGCTCCACCAGTATTTTCAACTGACGCTCCCAATGCGCAGTTGTGACGGCGCAAGTGACAAGCGTTTCGTGGTTCATCAAGTTATGTGCTTCGCCCTCAGGATCATAAAGATAGGCCATGCCACCTGTCATGCCTGCACCGAAGTTCGCGCCGATGGAACCAAGGATAACAGCAACGCCACCGGTCATGTATTCACACCCGTTAGAGCCACATCCCTCAATCACTACGCTCGCACCAGAGTTACGAACCGCAAAGCGTTCGCCCGCTCGACCCGCTGCAAAGAGGAAGCCATCCGTGGCACCATAAAGCACAGTGTTGCCGATAATCGTGTTCATACACGCACGCAGCGGACTTGCCTTTGGCGGACGCACTACGATTGTGCCACCTGACAAACCTTTGCCAACATAGTCATTGGCATCGCCCGCAACTTCCAACTTAAGACCGGGCGCGGCAAAGGCACCAAGCGATTGCCCAGCAGACCCTTTCAACTGCACCGTCAAATGATCCGGCTGGAGCGAATTACGCATGCCGAAGTTCTTCACGATATGGCTGGACACGCGCGTGCCAACGGTGCGGTGCGTGTTTTGGATCGCGTAGGACAACTGCATCTTTTCGCCGTCCTCCAAGAAACGCGCAGCGTCGCGCACGATCTCGGCATCCAGCGTGTCAGGCACAGCGTTGCGCGGACGGGAACGATCATATTTGATGTCCGCCGCGCCATCGACAGTGATCAAAAGCGGGTTGAGATCAAGATCATCGAGATGCGCAGAGCCTCGGCTCACCTGGTGCAACAGATCAGCACGACCAATCACATCATCCATGGAACGCGCACCAATAGAGGCGAGCACTTCACGCACTTCCTGCGCATAGAAGGTGATGAGGTTGACCACCTTGTCCGCGTTACCCGTGAACTTATCGCGCAGCGCTTCGTCTTGCGTACAAACACCAACAGGGCATGTGTTGGACTGGCACTGACGTACCATGATGCAGCCCATAGCGATCAACGCAGCAGTGCCGATACCGTACTCTTCCGCACCCAACATTGCCGCCATGACGATATCACGACCTGTGCGCAAACCACCGTCTGTACGCAGCGTGATACGCTCACGCAGGTTGTTCATCGCAAGCACTTGGTGTGCTTCGGTCAGACCCATTTCCCACGGCAGACCTGCATATTTGATCGACGTTGCAGGTGATGCACCTGTGCCGCCATTGTGACCTGAAATCAGGATCACATCGGCCTTTGCTTTCGCAACACCAGCCGCAATCGTGCCAACGCCTGAGGACGCCACCAGCTTGACCGTCACCTTACAACGCGGGTTGATCTGCTTGAGATCGTAGATCAGCTGCGCGAGGTCTTCGATGGAGTAGATATCGTGGTGTGGTGGCGGTGAAATCAGCGTCACGCCTTTGGTCGAGTGACGCAAACGCGCGATGAGGTCAGTGACCTTCATTCCCGGAAGCTGACCGCCCTCACCGGGCTTGGCGCCCTGTGCGACTTTGATTTCCAACTCTTCACATTGGTTCAAATACTCGGCTGTGACACCGAAACGACCAGAGGCCACCTGCTTGATCTTCGCGCTTGGGTTATCGCCGTTCGGTTCCGGTACGAAGTGTGCCGGATCTTCGCCACCCTCACCTGAATCCGAACGCGCGCCAATACGGTTCATCGCAACGTTAAGCGTCTTATGCGCCTCAGGGCTAAGAGCACCCAAAGACATACCGGGTGTGACGAAACGCTTGCGGATCGCTGTCACGCTTTCCACTTCATCAACATTGATTGCTTCGCCCATTGGCTTGATGGCCAACAAATCGCGCAAGTTGATCGGCGGATTGCTTTGCATTTTGGCCGAATACTGCTTCCACATCTGGAAAGAGCCAGTGTTACACGCGGTCTGCATCATATGCATGGACTGCGCTTCCCACGCATGGGTTTCACCGCTTTTGCGAGCTTTGTAGAAGCCGCCAATCGGCAGAACATCGCGGCCACCCTGCCAGCCCAACGCGTGAATTTCTTCCGCTTTGAACTGTATGCCAGAGACACCAATGCCGCTGATGCGGGATGTCATACCGGGGAAGAATTCAGCACACATCGCGCGCGACAGGCCAACCGCCTCGAAGTTCAGACCACCGCGATAAGAGGACACAACAGAGATACCCATCTTCGCCATGATCTTGAGCAAGCCCTGATCAATCGCTTCGCGATAACGCGCGACAGCTTCGGTTAGGGTGCAATCGAGCAGGTCGCGACCGATACGATCGGCAAGGGAATCTTCGGCCAGATACGCATTCACAACCGTCGCGCCACAGCCAATGAGTACCGCGAAATAATGCGGGTCAATACACTCAGCGGCGCGCACGTTGAGGGAACAGAAGGTCCGCAAACCCTTGCGCGTCAGGTGGCTATGCACCGCAGACGTCGCAAGGATCATCGGCATGCCGACTTTGTCTTCACCCTGCGCTTGATCCGTCAGAACGATGTGCCCAGCGCCCGAGCGCACAGCATCCTCAGCCTCTGCACGAATACGCGCAAGACCCTCTTGCAAAGCGTTTGTGCCACGCTCAAAAGTACAGTCAATCGTCACCAAATCAGCGTTGAAATTGCGCGTGAGCTCATCCCACTGCGCGTTGCCCACGAAAGGGCTGTCGAGCACGAGAATTTCGGTCTGAGCAGAGCTTTCGTCCAACACGTTCTTGAGGTTCCCAAAACGCGTCTTAAGGCTCATAACGCGGAATTCGCGAAGGCTATCAATCGGCGGGTTGGTAACTTGAGAGAAGTTCTGACGGAAGAAGTGGCTCAAAGGGCGGTATTTCTTGGACAGAACAGCAGATGGCGTATCATCCCCCATAGACGCGAGCGTTTCTTTGCCATCCTCTGCCATTGGCGCGAGAATTTGCTCTAGCTCTTCAATGGTATAACCAGCCGCGATCTGACGCTTGCGCAACTCGCCACCGGAATAGATCGCCTTTTCGGTGACAGACGCCAACGCGCTATCAAGTTCGTTGATCTTGCCGACCCATTCGCCAAATGGCAGCGCCGCAGCAAGCTTGTCTTTGATCTCGCCGTCGCGGAACATCTGGCCTTTTTTCATATCCACAGCCAGCATTTGACCCGGACCAAGCGCGCCCTTTTCAACGACAGTTGCTTCGTCAATCGGAACCATGCCCGCCTCTGATCCTGCGATCAGCAGGCCATCGCCCGTTACAACGTAGCGCATTGGACGCAGACCATTGCGATCCAGACCAGCGCAGACCCAACGACCATCGGTCATGGCAAGGGCGGCGGGACCATCCCAAGGCTCCATCACGGAGTTGCAATAGGAATACATATCCCGCCAGCTTTGCGGCAATTCCATCGCTTGCTTGGACCACGACTCAGGCACCAGCATTGTCTTTGCCATCGGCGCAGAACGACCCGCGCGCACGAGAACTTCGAACACGGAATCAAGCGCCGCAGAGTCGGATGACCCGGACGGCACGATAGGCTTGATGTCTTCCGCCATATCGCCAAATGCGCTGGAAGCCATACGAATTTCGTGGCTCTTCATCCAGTTGATGTTGCCCTTGAGCGTATTGATCTCACCATTGTGCGCGAGCATGCGGAACGGTTGCGCCAGCCACCACTGCGGGAAGGTGTTCGTAGAATAACGCTGGTGATAGATCGCAAAGGAACTCTCGAACCGCTCGTCCATCAGATCTGGGTAAAATACTGCAACCTGCTCTGCGAGCATCATGCCTTTGTAGATCACCGAACGACAAGACAACGACGCAAGATAGAGCTCGCCGACGCCTGCCGCTGCTGCTGCCTTTTCGATGCGGCGACGGATCACGTAGAGCTCACGCTCGAACGTATCTTCATCCACGCCTTTGGAATTGGAGATGAGAATTTGCTCTATCTCTGGACGTGTCGCGTTGGCCTTTTCACCGAGACAAGTGATGTCCACAGGCACATGGCGCCAGCCATAGATGTAGTAGCCCATGCGCAGAACTTCGGTCTCGACGATCGTGCGGCAGGTTTCCTGAGCGCCGAAATCTGTACGCGGCAGGAAGACTTGACCAACCGCCATCAACTGATCTTTGCGCGGGGTGTGACCTGTGCGTTCAATTTGATCATAAAAGAACGAGACGGGGATTTGCACATGGATACCCGCGCCATCGCCGGTCTTGCCATCCGCATCCACAGCGCCACGGTGCCAGATCGCTTTCAGTGCATCAATGCCCGCTTCTACGACTTTGCGCGACGGAGACCCGTCCATCGAGACAACAAGACCGACGCCGCAAGAGCTGTGCTCTTCGTTCTCATCATACAGACCGTTTTCGGCCATATAAGCGCGCTTGGCTTCTTCGTTCTTCACCCAGTTTGCGTCATATACAGTCATTGATCTTCTCCTGTTTCGGGCGCGAAGAGCGCAATCGTTTCTTTGGCAGTCATCTTGCGATGTGTGCCTGCCAATGCGTAGCCAGGGGCTTGATCAGCAAAAAATTCCAATTTCAGGTCTGCGTTGGCCGCGTTTTCGAACAAACCCGCAGAAGGGTGGCGAGCGCCATCTTTTACCGTGCCGTAAAATAGCGTTGAGCCACATGTTCCACAAAACCCACGTTCAGCCCATTCGCTTGAGCGATAGGTCTTCACAGGTCCTTCAAGGCTCAAGCTGCCCTCATCAATGCCTAGCGACATAAACATAGAGCTGGTGTGGCTCCGACACATATCGCAATGGCACGCGCGCATCATCGGCTTGGACATAATCGCGCGCGCGGTAACTTCCCCGCACAGGCAATGTCCTTCTATTTGTGCAGCACTCATTCCGCCGCAACCGCAGCACTGGCGTTCAACTTATCAAGGATCGCTTCCGCGCAATCGCGACCGTCTTTGATCGCCCACACCACAAGGGAGGCGCCGCGAACGATGTCACCAACCGCATAGACGTTCTCTAGGTCCGTCTCACCCGTCGTGAACTGCGCTTTGACAGTGCCCCAACGCGTGACCTCAAGACCTTCAACGCCCCAAAGCTGCGGCAAATCCTCAGGCTCAAACCCGAGCGCTTTGATCACGAGATCCGCCTCTTCGAGGTAATCCGCGCCCTCGATCACTTCGGGTGCCTGACGACCCGTCGCATCCGGCGCGCCGAGACGCATTTTCTGCACGATCACGCCAGTCACAGAGGGGTCACCAGTGAAACCCTTGGGTGCAGAGAGCCATTCAAACACGACGCCCTCTTCTTCCGCATTTTGCACTTCGCGCATGGAACCGGGCATGTTCGCTTTGTCACGACGGTAAAGACATTTCACCGATGTCGCGCCCTGACGGATCGCTGTGCGCACGCAGTCCATCGCCGTGTCGCCGCCGCCGATGACAACGACGCGCTTGCCCTTGGCATCTAGCTGACCATCGTCGAACTCAGGCACATCGTCACCAAAGCTTTTGCGGTTGGAGGCCGTGAGATAATCAATCGCGCGCTCGATCCCCTTGGCACCAGAACCGGGGCCAGCAAGTTCGCGGGTTTTGTAAACACCCGTCGCGATGATCACCGCATCATGGGCCGCTTGGATATCCGCAAAGGAGATGTCTTCGCCCACATTGCAATTCAGCTTGAAGGTGACACCACCCTCAGCAAGCTGATCATTACGGCGCATCACAACATCCTTCTCAAGCTTGAAGCCCGGGATACCATAGGTCAACAAACCGCCCGCGCGGTCATAACGATCATAGATCGTGACCTGCACACCTTGGCGGCGCAGCACGTCAGCCGCAGCCAAACCACCGGGTCCAGCTCCAATAATGCCGACGCTTTCAGTGCGCTCGGAGTGCGGCTTGATCACTTTAACCCAACCGTTTTCCCACGCTGTATCAGTGATGTATTTCTCAACGGAACCGATGGTGACAGTGCCATGGCCGGAGCTTTCGATAACGCAGTTGCCTTCACACAGACGATCTTGAGGGCAGATGCGACCGCAAATTTCAGGGAAGGTGTTGGTTGCTTGGGAAACCTCATAGGCCTCCTGCAAACGACCTTCTGCCGTAAGGCGAAGCCAATCGGGGATGTTGTTGTGCAAAGGGCAATGCGTTTGACAATAAGGAACGCCGCACTGGGAACAGCGGCTCGATTGCTCTTTCGCCTTCTCGCCCGCGTATTCAGCGTAAATTTCGCCGAAGTCCTTGTTGCGCAAATCAGGCGCGCGCTTCGTTGGCATATCGCGCTCGACGGATACGAATTTAAGCATCGGTTGCTTGGCCATTGTCACATCACTCCTGTTGCCTGAGGAAATCCTCGGTCTGGCCTTCATATAAAACACGTGAACAGAATAAAAGTCATAAAGAGTTACCTATATCCTAAAAATATGTGATGGATTGGCGACGATCACTGCCTGATCGACCAATTTATGGTCCGAATCGGACCTAAAGTCTGTCTTCCCTCACGAATCGCACTCAGGTAGGAGGGGGCAAATTAGTTAGAAAGCCCTTTCATGTCGCTCTTTCACCTTTTCCTTGTGGCCGTCATCCAAGGCATTACAGAGTTCCTGCCGATCTCCTCATCGGGTCACTTAATCCTCCTTCCCAAGCTCACAGGCATGGCGGATCAAGGCCAAGTCATCGACGTTGCCGTCCACGTAGGCACGCTTTTCGCTGTAGTGATCTATTTTTGGAGCGATGTGCGCCTCGCAATAACAGGCGTTCCCAGATTGCTACGTGGCAAGATCGACACCCAAGGCGCATGGCTCGCGCTTTGCTTGGTTTTGGCGACGATCCCCGTGGTGATTTTCGGATTGTTCCTAAAGGTCACGGGCCTTGATGACGCGATGCGATCCGTCACAGTGATCGGGTGGACGATGCTGATCTTTGGTCTTGTTCTGTATTGGGCCGATCAAAAAGGTGGACAAGAAAAAATCGCATCGCAATGGTCCCTAAAGGATGCGCTCATCATGGGTCTTTGGCAGGCCATCGCCCTCATCCCCGGCACCTCACGCTCTGGCATCACGATCACCGCTGGCCGCTATTTGGGCTACGCACGTGAGGACGCTGCGAAACTCGCCATGCTCATGTCGATCCCGACAATCCTCGCCTCTGGCGCATTGTTGGGTTTGGAAGTCGCCAAAGACGCCGACGCTGCATTGGCAAAGGACGGTGCAATCGCTGCTGTCTTCGCATTTATCGCAGCCTTGCTGGCGTTAAGTCTGATGATGCGCCTGCTGAAATCTGTGAGCTTTACGCCCTATGTGATTTACCGCGTTGTCTTTGGCATATTCCTGATCTGGGTCGGATATAGCGCTTGAGGGTTCACCCAAAGCCTACCCTCTGTTTACCTGATCCCACTTGTGCTTAGATCGCTCCATACGGAATTGGAGTACACATGACCAAGCCAAACATCTTGTTCATTCAGGTCGATCAGCTCACCGCGGCGTCGTTGAAATCGTACGGCAACACGTTTTGTCACGCTCCCAACCTTGATCGTATCGCAGGCGACGGGATCGTGTTTGAGGATGCGTATTGCAACTTTCCGCTTTGCTCCCCTTCACGTGCGTCTATGGCGACGGGGCAGCTTTGCTCCACTATCGGGGCTTATGACAACGCTACTGAATTTCCAGCGTCCACCCCCACCTACGCCCACTACTTGCGCGCGGCAGGGTATCAAACGTCATTGTCTGGCAAGATGCATTTCATCGGGCCAGATCAGCATCATGGCTTTGAGCAGCGGCTGACGCCTGATCTCTACCCCGCCGATTTTGCATGGGCTCCCAACTGGGACAATGAGGGCGAACGCGATACTAATGACACGCGAAGTGTCACGGTTTCCGGCATGTGCGAACGCTCTGTGCAAATCGATTTTGACACTCTGGTCACGCTGAACGCCGTTCAACACCTCTATGATATGGCGCGCTCTACTGACAACAGACCGTTCTTCATGCAGGTGTCCTACACACACCCCCATGAACCCTATTTGTGTCGCAAAGAGTTCTGGGATCTTTATGAAGACGCCGACATCCCACTACCTGACGTGCCTGCCCTGTCAGCGGATCAACATGATGCACACTCTGCACGCTTGCTGTCAGATTTTGGCATGCTGGATGTGCGTTTCTCTGACGAAGATATCGCCCGTGCGCGGCGCGCTTACTATGGCTCGATCAGCTACCTTGATCAAATGATAGGCACGATCCTTGAGACACTAGAGGCGACAGGACAAGCGGATCAAACCGCAATTGTCTTCACGTCCGATCACGGTGAAATGCTGGGCGAGCGCGGGATGTGGTTCAAAAAACACTTCTTCGAACCGTCGCTCAAGGTTCCACTATTTATGAAAATCCCCGGCGTGGCACCCATGCGCGTGGCCACACCCGCGTCTTTGGTGGACCTGCTGCCCACCTTTATGGGCATCGCTCAAGGAACCGGTTGGGATAGCAATGTCGAGCCCTTAGAGGGCTGCGATTTGACGACCTTCTTTGAACAAGAACAGCCCGACAGACCCGTATACGCAGAATACCTCGCAGAAGCGACGACCGCCCCGATTTTTATGATCCGTCGCGGGCAATATAAATTCATCACCTCTTCCGAAGATCCACCCTTGTTGTTTGATCTCAAGGCCGATCCACATGAACGCGTCAATCTGGCATCCAATCCTGCACATCAAGAGCGCGTTTCGCACTTCTTACAAGAGGTCGCCCAAAAATGGGACAGCGCGAAACTGGCCGCAAACATTCGTCTCAGCCACCGTCAGCGCAAGCTCATTCTAAAAGGCTATGATCACGGGCCAAAACCACGTTGGAACCATGATGAAGACGCGAGCAGCGATGTGCTTTGGTATCGAGGGGAAGGCGGCTACAACGAATGGGCGTTTGCATACCTACCCGTTGCTTCCGAGGATCCTTAGTTTACGATCTATCAAGCGCGCAAGTTCTTCGCTGAATCCTTGATCGCCGCGTACTGTCCCGAAGGGCGAAAGCGCCACAAATATTCAGGCAGAACCGAGTCCATCGCAGAAGGCGTGATGCCAAGATCAGCAAAACCCTTGGCGTCTGCCGCAACAACATTGTCGTTGGCAAGGTTTTTCACCTGATCGCGCGTCGCAACCGGATTGGCGAGCAGACCAAGCGTTACTTTTTCAAGCATATCAAATGCGAACGCCATAAGACGCGCGGCAAAGAACGGAACGTTCAATATCAAACGACGGCGCTGCACAATACCGAGCATCTTTTCCATCAACTCGCGAAAGCTTGCCACATCAGGACCGCCAAGCTCATAGACGCCATGCGCCTGACCCAGCACACCTTTGACGGCAGCGGCAGCAACATCGTCCACATAGACAGGTTGAAATTTCGTATCAGCGCCAACCACAGGCAAAACCGGGCCCAAACGCGACATGGACGCGAACCGATTGAAGAACTGATCTTCCGCACCGAACACAATCGACGGGCGCAAGATCATTGCGTTTGGCATGTGCGCGAGCACGTTCGCTTCGCCCTGCGCTTTGGTCTGGGAATACTCGCTCGCGGCGTCTTTATCAGCGCCAATCGCGGAAATCTGGACCATCGTTTGAATGCCCGCTGCCGCCGCCAAACGCGCGACGCGCCCAGCGCCTTCGGCTTGCACCGCATCGAATTTGTTCTTGCCGCTCTGCGCAAGGATTCCGACGCAGTTCACCACTGCATCCGCCCCCTGCATAACCGCTGCAACAGACGCATCGTCGCGAATATTGCACAGCACAGGTTCAACCTGACCAACAGAGCCATACGGCTTCACGAACATCGCCTCATTGGGGCGACGCACTGCGACACGCACGCGCCAGCCTTCTTTGGCCATGCGACGGGCGATGTAGCGTCCAATGAAACCAGAGCCGCCATAGATCGTGACAAGTTTAGACATGCGAGAAGTCCTTCGTCTTTTGCTTGGTGCAGATGTACCCCGCGCTGCACGCTCTCGCAAGACGCCTAAAGCGTGCATTTCGCCTCAATTCAGCGGGTTTGTTCGAAAAACTTTGAGACCTTCGCGATTTGCATAGGTTTCGCGGCGAAACCCGTTGACAGCAAAGGCCCCCAAGTCTAAATCCCCGTTCCTAAGGCACCTGCCCAGGTGGCGGAATTGGTAGACGCGCTAGCTTCAGGTGCTAGTATTGGCAACGATGTGGAGGTTCGAGTCCTCTCCTGGGCACCAAAATCTTTCTTAAATTACCAATAAACCAAGCAAATACAGTGGTATAGCTTCTCACAGGACCA
>NZ_MLCB01000139.1 GCF_001890925.1 Planktotalea frisia | reverse complement strand
GTCTTCAAGGTTGGATACATCTTAGCACGCTGTCCAGTTTTGCCGGACCACTTCAGACAAACCTCAGATCAAAATTTGATCAACATGTCCGTAAAAGACGTCACACGTTTGTGTCAGAAAACCTGCCAACCCACCCCTGCTTGGGGTGAAATTCGCAATTTTGTATCTGAAAGCGTCGAACGCGAATCCTGGAGCGCAAACCTCATTAGCAAAGATGGCCAAGCTATCGAATTACGAGTGGCGCCGCTCGCTTCTGGCGCAAGCCTCGTTACGCTCGCGTCAAATCCACCATCCGTCAGTATCCCAAGGGGCCAAAAGCTAGGCCAAAAGCAAATCGCACAACGATCTTCTGCTGTCGCTTGATTACAATTCACGGTTTCACGTTTCGCGAAAGCACCGTAGTTTGGCGTCATGAATGTCGTCTCACCTCATATCGTCCTTACAAGCACGGACATGACAGCTGCGTTTGCCACAAAAGTGGGCGCTATTCTGTCCAAAGGCGATACGCTTTTACTTCAAGGTGACATCGGCGCTGGCAAAAGTTTCTTCGCGCGCGCTCTGATCCAGTCCTTGCAAACAAATCCTGAAGACGTTCCCTCTCCAACTTTTACACTTGTTCAGACATACGAGACGCGCACGGGTGAAATTTGGCATGCTGACCTCTATCGTTTAAGCGACCCCAGCGAAGCCGATGAGCTTGGATTATATGATGCTTTTACCAACGCGATCTGTCTGATCGAATGGCCCGATAGATTGGGCAACTCAACGCCAAAGACAGCGGTCACTCTCACCTTCGAAACAACCCAAAACGACGATGAGCGTTGTGTAACGATCAAAGAAAACACATCCGCACTCGCGATAAAACTATTGAAAGCCCTCTCATGAACATGCGCGAAAGCATTATTTCCGAATTTTTGGCAAAGACCAATTGGGCCAACGCACTGCGCGCTCCCTTGGCTGGTGACGCTTCACTGCGCAAATATCAACGACTTGCGGCCGGAAAAGATGGTCGCATCGCAGTTCTTATGGACGCCGATCCAAAACTAGGAAACGACGTTCGCCCATTCATTAAAATCACCAACTACCTTCGAAGCCTTTCGCTCAGCGCACCTGATATTTATGCCGCCGACGAAGCCAGCGGTCTTCTGATAATTGAAGACCTAGGCGATGATCTTTACGCGAAAGCGGTCGCCGACAAACCTGAGCTCGAAATTCCACTCTACGAAGCCGCGACCGATGTTTTGCTTCACCTACACAAAGCGCCACCGCCCTCGCTGCTTCCCTATGATACCAAATCAATGACGGATATGGCTTTACTCGCGTTTGATTGGTATCAATTCGGCGCGTCGGACAAGGTTAACATCGACCACCGCGACACTTTCAAAACTGCCTTTTCGCATTTGCTTGAGACCAGAATAAGCGCTCCAAGCGTTCTTATTCAACGAGATTATCACGCCGAAAACCTGCTTTGGCTCTCTGATCGCAAAGGCCATGCGCGCGTCGGGCTTTTGGATTACCAAGATGCGCAACTCGGTCATCCCGCATATGATCTCGTTTCGATGTTAAAAGACGCTCGCCGAGATGTGCCAGAGTCTGTCGAAGAAGCAATGGTCCAACATTATGTCACGCATTCAGCGATCGATGATCAAGAGTTTCGCGATGCCTACCACCTTCTTGGACTTCAGCGAAATCTACGCATTCTCGGCGTTTTCGCGCGGCTTTCGATGCACTTTGGCAAACCGCATTACGTCGATTTCATTCCCCGCGTCTGGAATTTCATTCAGCGCGATTTGGGGCAAAAGATTAACGAACCCGTTGGCACAATTTTGAACGAAACACTCCCAACGCCAACACCCGAAATCCTCATAAGGCTCAAAGACAAATGCGCGACCATCCCAACGCTATAATGCTTTTTGCCGCAGGATTTGGCACGCGCATGCGCGAGTTAACCAAGCATCAACCAAAACCTTTGGTGCGTGTCGCCAATCGCACTCTCCTGGATCATGCGCTTGAACAGGTTAACCAATACACGCCTTTGAAAAAAGTTGTGAATTGTCACTACTTTCCAGAGCAGGTCAAAGCGCACCTGAGCAATCAAAAAGACATTACTATCGTCGAGGAACGTGACATCATTTTGGAAACTGGTGGTGGTTTAAAAAATGCTCTGCCTTTGCTCGGTTCGAACCCTGTGTTCACCATGAACACCGATGCTGTTTGGAAAGGCCCCAACGCACTTTCGACCTTATTAGAGTCATGGAATCCCAAAGAAATGGACGCGCTCTTGCTCTGTATTCCCAAGGAAAACGCGATTGGCCACAAAGGAAACGGCGACTTCATTCTGGCTGATAACGGGCAACTTACATATGGCGCGGGCGATGTTTACACAGGCGTTCAAATTATCAAAACGGACCTGCTAAGCGAGATTAACGAAACCTCTTTCTCGCTCAAGCTACTTTGGGAAAAACTTCTCGCTCACAACCGCATGTTTGGCGTTCGATATGCAGGGCGTTGGTGTGATGTTGGCACTCCCGAAGGTATCACACTCGCGGAAGAAATGCTGGGATATTCAGATGTTTGACACACAAGAAAGCGCGCGTGTTTTTGCATTAGAGCTTGGCGTAGATTTCCCGAAAGCACTAGTTTACGGCGTGATGGATCGCATGAAGAGCAAAGCGCCCGAAGACATGGCGCGCGTCCATCTCATAGTTAACACAGCACGGATGCGGCGGCGTGTGAGCGCGCTTTTCCTAGATGGCGGCGCCCATTTTTTGCCACGCATCACGTTGCTGAGCGACCTTGGCAAAGATCCAAAATTTCACGAAATTCCCCCATCGATTTCACCGCTCGCGCGCCGTGTTGAACTTATCTCACTTGTTGATGCTTTGCTGCGGCAGAACCCGTCACTTGCCGCCCGCAGTTCTTTGTTTGACCTCGCAGAATCACTCGCCGTGCTCATGGATGAAATGCAAGGCGAGGGCGTCACGCTTAACGATATCTCCCAACTTGAAGTTAGCGATATTTCTGGTCATTGGAAGCGTGCACAGGAATTTATTGGCATTGTCGGCCAGTTTCTTGATCTGTCGCAAGAACAACCCGATAGCGAAGAGCGCGCGCGTGCTGTTGTGCTCGCTCAAATCGAAGAATGGCACCTTAATCCACCTGATCATCCTGTCATTCTTGCGGGATCAACCGGCTCTCGTGGCACCACATCCTTGCTGATGAAAACCGTCGCAAACTTGCCGCAAGGCGCTGTGATTTTGCCTGGTTTTGATGTCGATATGCCTGCGGAAGTTTGGGAAGAACTTATCGCAGAACACCCCGCGCGGCTCGCGCCAGAGGATCATCCACAATATCGGTTTGCGAGCTTTCTTCAGTCGCTTGCGCTTCACCCGAAACGCGTTCCGATGTGGGGCACTACGCCCTCTGCCGATACGCGTCGAAACGCCGTGGTTTCACTCGCTTTGCGCCCTGTTCCTGTCACTGACGGCTGGCTGCGCGATGGGCCTGATTTGGGTGATTTGCCCAGCGCGATGCAAAATGTAACGCTGGTTGAGGCCCAAAACACCCGCGAAGAAGCGCTCGCCATTGCAATGCGTCTTAGGCGCGCCGCGAGCGAAGGTAAGACAACCGCATTAATCACGCCTGATCGGATGCTCACGCGGCAAGTCACCGCGGCCCTTGATCGTTGGAATATCAAACCCGATGACAGCGCGGGAACGCCCTTGCAACTATCGCCCCCCGGTCGTTTTTTGCGTCACGTTCTAGAGCTATTCACGCGCCCACTTGATGCCGAAGCGCTGCTTACATTGCTCAAACATCCGCTCACTCATCGCGGTTCTGATCGCGGGGATCACTTGCGTTTGACCCGCGAGTTAGAGCTGTCTATCCGCAGATACGGGCCTGCGTTTCCAACCGCAGACAGCCTGAATGCTTGGGCGAAAAAGAACAAGCGCGACGGCGCGAAAGAATGGTCGAACTGGGTCGCTCAGACCTTTTGCGATCTCACATGTGAGGGGCCCCAGAACGCAGTTAACCTTGCTGAGCAGCATATCGATTTGGCGGAACGTATCTCCCAAGGAGCGACAGGCAGCGGAACAGGTGAGTTGTGGCAAGAAGCAGCAGGACGTGCCGCGCTCGCGCAATGGCACGCGCTTCAACCAGTTCTCGACGCCTTGCCCGACCTGAGTGCTCGTGATTATGCGGATTTGTTCGGTGGTATCCTATCACGCGGCGAAGTGCGTAAACCTGACTTGGGCCATCCCAATGTGCTAATCTGGGGCACGCTGGAAGCACGCGTTCAAGGGGCCGATTTACTCATCCTTGCAGGCTTGAATGAAGGCAGCTGGCCAGAAGCCCCCAAGCCCGATCCGTGGCTAAACCGCCGTATGCGGGCAGGGGCGGGATTGCTGTTGCCAGAGCGCCGTGTCGGTCTGTCAGCGCATGATTTTCAGCAAGCCATCGCAGCGCAAGAGGTATGGCTCACTCGCTCGCAACGCTCCGATGATGCGCAAACTGTGCCCTCTCGATGGCTTAACCGATTAACCAATTTGATGGGCGGTTTGCCAGATCAAAATGGACCTGAGGCGATAAAGCAAATGCAAGCGCGCGGCACTGAATGGCTCCAGCGCGCCGCGCTTTTGGAAACACCTATCAAGAGCGCCGCTGCTGCGCGACCCTCACCCAGACCTGCGGTAAATGCGCGGCCCAATCAGCTGTCTGTCACGGAAATCAAAACTCTCGTGCGGGATCCTTACGCGATCTACGCCAAGCATGTTCTCAAGCTCGCGCCGCTCGACAGTCTTGTCAAAACTGCCGACGCGCGTTTGCGCGGCATTGCGGTGCACCAAGTGTTCGAGGACTTCGTGCGCAGTTGGGACAGCGCGAACACCGCCGATGATCTTATGGCGCACGCCAAGCGCATTTTTGACAGCGATGTGGACTGGCCATCTGCGCGCCTTATGTGGGCTGCGCGTATTGCGCGTTTGGCAGATGAATTCGTCGCTGAAGAACGCGATCGACAAGCGAACGCCGTATCCACAAAGCTTGAAGTGGAGGGCAAAAGCGTCCTGTCCGATCTTGGATTTACCCTGACTGTAAAAGCCGATCGCATCGATCTGGACGCCCGCAGCGGTGCACATTTATATGACTACAAGACCGGTCAAATTCCGACCAAACCCCAACAGATCGCGTTTGACATGCAACTTTTGCTCGAGGCTGCAATGGCCGAGCGCGGCGACTTTGACGGAATTCATCCACGCCATGTTGAGGGTGCCACGTACCTTGGCGTTGGATCTGGTGTGAAGTCCGTGCAAGCCCCATTGGACGAAAAACCAACAGCGCAGGTTTGGAGCGAACTTCATAAGCTCATTGCAGACTATCAAGAGCCTAATAAGGGTTATACCGCACGCCGCGCGATGGAAAAATCCAAGAGTTTCGGTCGATATGACCAACTTGCACGCTTTGGTGAATGGGACGAAACGACCATGCCCGACGACGACGGAGTAAAGCCATGATCGCGCGCAACGACGCCACACTCGCGCAGGTCAACGCCGCGCGCCCACATGTTTCTACGTGGTTATCTGCGAATGCTGGGTCTGGTAAAACGCGCGTGTTGACGGATCGCGTCGCGCGCTTGCTTTTGGCGCAAGTGCCACCCGAACGCATCCTTTGCTTGACCTACACCAAAGCGGCGGCGGCAGAGATGCAAAACCGCTTGTTCAAGCGGCTCGGCGAATGGGCCATGCTTGAGGACGATACATTGCGCAACGCTTTGCGCGAACTTGGCGAAGAAGGGTCGATCACCAACGACGATCTTCGCAGCGCGCGCACGTTGTTTGCCGCCGCGATAGAAGCCCCCGGTGGTTTAAAAATCCAGACGATTCACTCGTTCTGCTCAACCGTATTGCGTCGATTCCCGTTAGAGGCAAACGTCTCACCCCAGTTCGCTGAAATGGAAGAACGCGCTGCTGATTTGCTGCGTGAAGAAATCATCGAGGACATGGCTGCGAGCGACCAAGCGCCACTAATTATGGATTTAGCCACTGTCACGGGTGCCTATGATTTGACCGAACTCAGCGGCGAAATCGTGCGCCACCGCAGTGCACTTTTGACACCCCCAAGCGACAGCGCAGTGTTCGCTGCCTACGATGTGGATCCCTCACTAACCAATGAAGCAATCGCCGCTTCGGTCTTCATGGGTGGCGAGGCAGGGCTGCTGTCTGCACTGATAAACGTGCTTAACAGATCGGGCGTGACAGACGTAAAAATGGCGCAGAAGTTAACCTTGATTACCGCGCTTGACGCGAGCGCCTTGCCCATTCTGGAAGACGCCTTTTTGCTCAAAAAGGATGGCAGCGCCAAAGTTGGCAAAATCCCTGCGAAAGGCGCGCAAAAGAATTTTGTTGCTCATCAAGATGCACTGGACGCTTGGATCTTGCGTGTTGAAGCCGCCCGCACTTCACGGCTCAAACTTGCTGCTGTTCAAAAAACCCTCAAACTCAATCGCTTCGCTGCCGCGTTTCTCAAGCGGTATGAAGCCAGCAAACAAGCGCGTGGTTGGCTTGATTTCGACGACCTTATTTTGAAAACACGCGACCTGCTCGCCAACTCGGAAATGGCGCAATGGGTGCTCTATAAACTCGACGGTGGCATCGACCATATTCTTGTGGATGAAGCGCAAGACACCAGCCCGACGCAGTGGGATGTGATTGAGCGGCTCACCTCAGAAATTACCGCCGGCGAAGGCGCGCGTGACGAGGTTCCGCGCACGATCTTCGTGGTCGGCGACAAGAAGCAGTCGATCTATTCATTCCAAGGTGCCGACCCGCGTGAATTTGACCGGATGCGCAGTGAGTTTGACACGCGCTTGCGCCCCACCAATACTCCGCTTGTCGATGCGGAACTGCACTATTCCTTCCGCTCTGCGCAGTGTATTCTTGAACTCGTTGACAAGACGTTCGAGGGGCATGCCGCCGCTGGTTTTGCCAGCTCTACCCACCTCGCTTTTGAGGGCGGCCCCCCTGGTCGCGTTGATATCTGGCCCGCAATTCCAAAGGCCGACAAACATGAACCGAGCGATTGGTCCGACACTGTCGATAAGCTAAGCGAAAACGACGAAACCGTGCTGATGGCCCAGCGCATTGCCGACGAAATCAAGCGCATGACTGGCCCCTATGGCGAGTCGATTTACGATAAAGACGGCTTTCGCAAGGTGCGCGCAGGCGACGTTTTGATCCTCGTTCAGCGCCGCTCTGATTTGTTCGAAGAAATCATTCGCGCGTGTAAAACGGCGGGATTGCCCATCGCGGGCGCTGATCGTCTCAAGGTTGGTGCAGAAATGGCCGTACGCGATTTGCAGGCCTTGCTCAGCTTTCTTGCGACGCCAGAGGACGACTATTCCCTTGCCGTTGTTCTGAAATCCCCTCTTATCGGCTGGAGCGAGAAACAGCTTTTTGATCTCGCGCAAGGGCGCGACGCGCGCTTTCTTTGGCAGGAATTGCGCAATCAAAAAGAACAACATCCAGAGGTGTTCGCCCTACTCGAAGATTTGCGCAAAGAGGCGGATTTCCTACGCCCATACGATCTGATCGAACGCGTTTTGATCCGTCACGAAGGACGTCGTCGCTTTATTGGGCGACTTGGGCGCGAGGCGGAAGACGGTATCGACGCGTTGCTTGCTCAGGCGCTCTCTTTTGAACGCTCTCGCATTCCTTCACTTACGGGATTCCTCACTTGGATGGAAACGGATGACCTCACGATCAAACGCCAGCTAAGTCAGGACCGCGACGAAATTCGCGTGATGACAGTGCATGGCTCCAAAGGGCTTGAGGCGCCAATCGTGATCATGCCAGAAACCCAGAAGCGGCGCAGTCCGGGCGGTGGTTCGCTGATTGAGCTGGACGATCTGGTTGGATGGAATGTGCGCAACGATGATGCGCCCGACAACGTACTTGCCGCAAAAGCACAGCGCGAAGAACGCCAAGCCGAAGAGCGCATGCGCCTGTTGTATGTCGCGATGACGCGTGCTGAAAAATGGCTGATCCTAGGGGCGGCGGGTGATCTCGGTAAAAGCGATGAAGAAAGCTGGTATGGCTTAGTCAGCGCCGCTGCGCGCGAACGCCCACATGTAGAGCATGATTTCGGATTTGGGCGCGGCATCCGGATCGAGCCTGTGCCTTGGGGTAATGCAGACAATACGCCAGAGCGTTCGGTTGTGAGCGAAACAGTTCTATTAGAGCCTATTTTTCGTGAAACCGTCAGCCCCGTAAAAGAAGCCAAAACCAGCATCAGCCCATCTACCGATCTTGGCGGTGCAAAGGCACTTCCGAGCGAAATGGCCCTAGACGAAGACGCTGCCAAACTACGCGGCACGCAAATCCATTTGCTCATCGAGCATTTCGCAGAAACACCGCCTGAACGTTGGCAAACAATCGCAGACGCTTTGCTTCCTGATCTGCCGCAACTCCCTGACTATGTGAACGAAGCCGCAAGCGTTATCAACGCGCCGGATATTTCTTTCATCTTCGAAAACGGCACCATGTCAGAGGTGCCAATCACCGCTCAAATTCGCGATCTCTCTGAAAAACCGCTCTACGGCATCATAGATCGCCTAATCGTGAACGACACTGACGTTTGGGCAATCGATTTCAAAACCAACGTAGCAATCCCTGAAACACCGCATAAATGTCCCGAAGGATTGCTGCGCCAAATGGGGGCCTATAGCGCTGCTTTGCAAAAGATTTATCCGAGCAAACGTATTCGAACAGGCATCGTTTGGACGGGTAACGCCACCCTAATGGAACTCGACGCAGAGCAAGTGAATGCCGCATTCTTGCGAGCGGACGTTTCTATGTAGCTTGACGGCACGACCCCCAATACCTAGGTTCGCACATCTAGATTTACCGCGATATTCCTTAGGAGACGCCCCATGGCTACTGTTGCCGTTACCGACGCCACATTTGACGCTGAAGTCAAAAATTCCACCGTTCCAGTCGTTGTCGACTTCTGGGCAGAATGGTGTGGCCCCTGCAAACAAATCGGCCCAGCGCTGGAAGAATTGTCCGCTGAATATGGCGACAATGTTAAGATTGTGAAGGTCGACGTAGACAGCAACCCGAACTCCGCAGCTGCTATGGGCGTGCGCGGTATTCCGGCGCTCTTCATCTTCAAAGACGGCGAAGTCGTTTCCAACCGCGCAGGCGCAGCACCAAAAGCCGCTTTGCAAAGCTGGATCAACGAAGCGCTTTAAACTGCGTTAATTGGTTAACGATAGGGCGTACCACCGGTGCGCCCTTTTGCTTTTTTGGGCTGCTTTCTTGCAGGTTGCGCCCCTCCCCGCCATATAGAGCGTAACGATTTAGGAGAGCGCGCATGAGCAGCAATGAATTCCCCGGCTGGCACGGCACCACGATTATCGGCGTTCGCAAGGGTGGCGAAGTGGTGATTGCGGGTGATGGCCAGGTCTCTCTCGGACCTACCGTTATCAAAGGGACTGCGAAAAAGGTGCGCCGTCTGTCCCCCGGTGGCTACGATGTCGTGTGCGGGTTTGCGGGTTCGACCGCTGATGCATTTACGCTGTTAGAGCGTCTCGAAGCCAAGCTAGAGGCAACCCCCGGTCAACTCGCCCGTGCTTCTGTTGAATTGGCGAAAGACTGGCGTACCGACAAGTACCTGCAAAAATTAGAAGCGATGCTGATCGTCACCGACGGCAAAGATCTGTTGGTGATCACTGGCGCTGGCGACGTTCTTGAGCCTGAGCATGATGTGACCGCGATTGGATCTGGCGGCAACTTCGCCCTCGCCGCTGCGCGCGCACTGATGGACAGCGATATGGGCGCAGAGGATATAGCGCGCAAGGCCATGTCGATTGCGTCTGACATTTGCGTCTACACCAACGGCAAACTCACTGTAGAAACGATAAAAGCATGAGCCTCGATAAAGACGACATTCGCGCCGCGGTTGCCTCCAACATCTTAACAGAACCGCAAGCCGCATCGCTTATGGCGCTGGCGGATCGCCGTCGTGGCACACGTGAAAATATGGATGGGTTGGACGAACCGTTCGAGCTGTTCCGTGGCTTCAACGAAGTGTTCATCGTTATCGGTCTCGTCATTCTTTATTCGGGCTGGATGGGTCTGACTGGGATCAGTTTGCTTCTGTCTGACAACGAGAACGGAAGCACATTGGTGTATGGCGTCATTTCCGTCATCGTTACGTATGTTCTCACACGTTATTTCACGGTAAAGCGCCGCATGGTTGCTCCGTCGATAATGCTCGTCGTGTTGATGATGCTGAGTGGTCTTCAGATCGGCGCAAGCCTCGCCAATCTAATGGGGTTTAGTGGCGCATCTATGCTCGCGTGCGCTGTTACGCTTTCGACACTTCTTCTTGCTGCCTACTATTTTATGTTTCGCATCCCCGTCACTGTATTCTTCATCGCTCTTGGCGTGTTTGTCGCGACTGGCGCGCTGGTTGTTCAAGGCGGCGTCAACACACCCAGCCCGAGCGATTTCTTCATGCTCACGAATAATGGCCCATACGCCTACATCACGATAATCTTGGGTCTTATCGGTCTCGCGATCGCGCTGCGTTTCGATATGTCCGATCCGCACCGTGTCACGCGCCGTGCCTCTTCTGGTTTTTGGCTACACGTTATCGCTGCCCCTGCAATTGTGAATACCGTTGCGCTGACGCTTCTTGAGGGCGGTGGGATCGCGAGCCAAATCATCCTACTCGGGTTCCTCGCCATGATGGCGGTTTTCGCCATGATCATTGATCGACGCAGCTTTTTGGTCGCGGGCATCGGCTACATCGTTGCCCTTGCTATCACGATCCTAGACGGCAACGCGGCAATCGTCATTTTGATCCTTGGCCTCGGCCTCGTGTTTCTTGGCGCAAAATGGGAAGGGTTACGCGCGCGCATCATGGACGCACTGCCCGGCTTTCCCGGCAAAGAAGAATTACCCCCATGGGGCCTGACGGAGACTTCATTATGACCGACCTCACCCCCCGCGAAATTGTCTCGGAACTTGATCGTTTCATCATTGGTCAGAACGATGCCAAGCGTGCCGTTGCTGTGGCTTTGCGCAATCGCTGGCGCCGCAAGCAGTTGGCGGATGATCTGCGTGATGAGGTTTATCCAAAGAACATTCTGATGATTGGGCCGACTGGTGTCGGTAAAACCGAAATCTCTCGCCGCCTCGCCAAACTCGCGCGCGCGCCGTTCATCAAAGTGGAAGCAACCAAATTCACTGAAGTCGGTTACGTTGGTCGCGACGTAGAACAGATCATTCGTGATCTGGTCGATGGTGCAATTGGCGAGACCCGCGAATACATGCGTGAGGACGTGAAGGCCAAGGCAGAAGCCGCCGCTGAAGAGCGTGTGATCGAAGCGATTGCAGGCGAAGGTGCGCGCGAGGCGACACGCGAAATGTTCCGCAAAAAACTTCGTTCTGGTGAGCTTGATCATACAGTGATTGAGCTTGAAGTCGCGGACAACTCAAATCCGATGTCAGGATTCGAAATTCCCGGTCAACCGGGCCAAAACATGGGCATGATGAACATTGGCGATCTGTTCGGCAAAGCTATGGGTGGGCGCACAACGCGCAAGAAATTAACTGTGCTAGAAAGCTATGATGTGCTGGTCAGTGAGGAAGCGGACAAGCTGCTTGATGATGAAATGGTGACACGTGCCGCTCTTGAAGCGGTTGAGCAGAACGGCATCGTCTTCCTTGATGAAATCGACAAAGTCTGCACCCGCGCCGATGCACGCGGTGGTGATGTATCGCGTGAAGGGGTTCAGCGCGACCTGCTACCGTTGATCGAAGGCACTGTTGTCAGCACCAAACATGGCCCTGTGAAAACCGATCATATCCTGTTCATTGCCTCTGGTGCGTTCCACATTGCGAAGCCTTCTGATTTGCTTCCAGAACTTCAGGGTCGCTTGCCGATCCGCGTTGAATTGCGCGCTTTAACTGAGGAAGACTTCGTGCGCATTCTGACTGAAACCGACAACGCGTTAACGCTTCAATACACGGCTTTGATGCGGACCGAGGACGTCCTCGTTTCTTTCACAAATGACGGTATCGCTGCTTTGGCAAAGATTGCAGCAGAGGTTAATCAAAGCGTTGAAAACATCGGTGCGCGCCGTCTTTACACTGTACTTGAACGCGTGTTCGAAGAACTCTCCTTCACTGCACCAGATCGCGGGGGTGAAACGATTTCTGTCGATTCCGCCTTTGTAGAGACTTATCTGGGCGAACTTTCCCGCTCTACAGACGTCTCCCGATATGTTCTGTAAACGCGCGTGAGGACGCTAAGCGACTATCTGCACGACAATGCCAGATGGTTAAGCGCGGGCGTGCTTTTGACCTGTCTTTCCAGTTTCGGGCAGACCTTTTTCATCGCGTTGTTCGCTGCTGATATTCAAAGCGCATTCAACCTCAGCCATGGTGGCTGGGGGACGATGTATACGGTCGGAACCACCGCTTCTGCGATTGTGATGGTCTGGGCAGGTCGGCAAGCTGACATTTTTCGTGTGCGCACTTTGGGCGCAATCAGCCTGATTGCATTGGCGCTTGCTTGTGTTGCGATGGCGGTGAACCCTTGGCTTTGGGCGCTTCCTTTGGTGATTTTCGCGCTGCGCCTGACGGGTCAAGGCATGATGAGCCATATCGCCGCCGTTGCCATGGCGCGTTGGTTTGTTGCAACGCGCGGGCGCGCTTTGTCGATTGCCGCTTTGGGGTTTTCTATGGGCCAAGCTTTCCTACCCATAGCAGTTGTCGCGCTGATGGCCTTACTCGATTGGCATGTGATTTGGTTGCTCTGCGCTGGTATCGCTTTGCTTGGTGTGCCGCTTTTGATGACCCTTCTGTCAAAAGAACGCACACCTGCATCTATGGCGCAAAGCAGCGACAGCCTTGGAATGAGCGGCCTGCACTGGAGCCGCAAAGACATGCTGCATCATCCACTGTTCTGGCTCATGGTGCCCGCAATCCTTGGACCATCCGCCTTTAACACCGCATTTTTCTTTCATCAGGTGCACTACGCGACTGTGGTCGGTATCAGCACGCTGCAAATGGTCAGCTACTTCCCGTTTTTTACCGCCGTGACCGTCATCGCAATGATCGCGACGGGGGCGTTGGTCGATCGCTTGGGCACTGCAAAGCTGTTGCCATTTCACCAATTGCCAATGGTTGCAGCCTTCGTGATTTTCGCGACGCACATGTTGGGGCTTGGCTGGGGTTTCTTCTTTCTAGCCCTCACCGCAGGGGCGCAAGCGACGTTAATCGCTGCCTTTTGGGCCGAATTTTACGGAACCGCCCATCTGGGTGCAATCAAAGCAGTGGCAGCAGCAGTTATGGTGCTAGGATCAGCGATTGGGCCGGGCCTCACAGGCATATTGATCGACTTTGGCATTGGAATTGCATCGCAATACATCTGGGTCGCTGTTTACTTTGTGCTGACGTCCCTCTCAATCTGGATCGGGATATCCACATCGCGCAAATTGCTACCGAGCGCGGCGTAAGTAAACGTAATAGGCCCCTGCCCCACCATGACGGATATGACTTTCAGTCACTTGCAGAACAGCCGTTGAAACAGGCGCCATAGTTAACCATAGCGGCACTTGCCGCTTCAAAGCCCCCATACGTTGTGGGGCAATTGCGCCAAGCTCTTCGCGCTTACCACCCTTACCAGTGATCACCAGAACCAACCTTTTGCCCGATGATTGCGCGGACATGATGAACGAAATAAGCGCTGGATGCGCTTGCGCGACGGTCATGCCATGCAGATCGATGCGCCCTTCGGGTTTGAGTTTTCCGCGCTGCATTGTCTTGTAGGACTTCGCGTCCATTTGCACAGGTGCCGCGCGCAAACGTTCGCTAAGCGCAGGCAAAACATCACGCATTTCACGGGTCGCGGTTGGAAGCGCGCCTAATTTGAACGGCGCAATTGACTTTGCTTCGCGCTTTGGTGGTTTCTCTTGCAGCGGCGCATCGACGATAATCGAGCGTTTCGGCGGCGTTAACCGTTCTGTCGTGCGCGCCACTTGATTCCACAGATCAAGCTCGTCTGGCTTCACACGGCGGCGGCTCATCTTACTGGACGTTCTCAGGCAGATAAGCGTAAGCACGCTGGATCGGCATCAGCACAACCATGCGGCCCGGATCACGCAAACGACCTGCTTCCTTGCCTGCTTGATCACCGGTTCCAAAAAACACGTCAGCACGCTGCGCGCCCTTAATCGCTGATCCGGTGTCTTGTGCGACCATCAAACGACGCAGCGGTGATTTACCATCTTTCTCAATCCAAACAGGCGCACCAAGCGGGGTGAATTTCGGATCAACCGCAATCGAACGCATCGTCGTGATAGAGCGGTTCATCGCACCCAGCGGACCCTTGTCCGCAGGCACTTCGCTCACTTCGCGGAAAAACACGTAAGATGGGTTGTGAAAGAGCAGTTCTCTGCCCTCTTCGGGATTACGTCGCACCCAGTTTTTGATCACTTCGGCAGAGACCTGATGTGATTGATAAATCCCACGCCGCACCATTTCTTGCCCGATAGAGCGATAGTTGTGACGGTTCGAACCACCAAAGCCAACGCGCAGGAAGCTACCGTCGGGCAGACGCACGCGACCAGATCCTTGGATCTGCAGGAAGAATAATTCGACCGGATCATCGACGTAACAAATCTCAAGGTTGAGACCGTCCATCACCCCATCTTCGAGAATTTGACGACGCGTGTACCATTGACCCGCTGTCTTGGCATCTCTTGGCATCGCGTAAATTGGGTATTTGTAGCGCGCAGTCTTGGTGCGTGAACCATCAAGTTCAGGTTCAAAATAGCCCGTAAACATCATGTCCTTGCCGTCTTCAATCAGCAACGGACGAAAGAAAAGCTCGAAAAACGCGCGCGCATTTTGTTGATCTTGCGCCGCACGGCACAGCGTTTTCCAATCAGGGGTTTTCATATCACGACAGGTCGAGCGAAACACATCTAGCGCTGCTTGGTGATCGTCTTCGGCCCAGCCGTCTAAATCGTCGAAATCGAGGATCGAGTAGACAGTTTCCGCCTGTGCGGAGGCGCTCATTAAAACGCCCCCTGCAAAAAGTAATGCCCTAAGGGCACGGATCATTCGCCAGTGGCAACGAGTTGCCAGTTCGGATCATCTGCACCCATCTTGCGCGCGAAGGTCCAAACATCTTTCTGACGTTTGATCTTTTTCGCATCGCCTTCAACGATCTCTCCGGCGTTGTCACGCACCACTGATGTCATCTCACCAATGAACTTCACCGAAACTTCACCAATACCGCTTTCGTCATCGAAGGTGGCATCGGCCAAAGACATTTCACGAATACCAACGAAAGACGCTTCGACTGTCAGACCTTGCTTTTCGCGCAGCTCAACCACTTCGGCAAAGCTTGCGTAAACATCATCGTCAAGAAACGGCTTGATGTCGGCCAGATCGCCACGCTCGAACCCCATGAGGATCATTTCGTAAGCGCCGCGCGCACCGCCAAGAAAATCGGACACGCCGAAAGAAGGCTCTGCCGCTTTCATCTTGGCCAAAGCTTCTGCCGCCTCCGGCATCCCCTCTGTATGATCCGCGATATCGAGGTCAGGACCGCCTTCGATCACTTCGAACTCAGGGCGTTTACGCGCTGAGGGCGCTGGCGCTGGCGCTGGCGCTGGTGGCTTTTCAAAGCCTTCCCGCGTGCCAAGCACATTTTTAAGCCGCAAAATTAGGAAAACTGCGATGCCGGCAAGTACTAAAAGTTGGATAATGGGCGAATTCATGAAGGTGTCGTCCTCTCAAGCATAGCAACACGTTACTTGAGGACTTATGTACGCAAGGGCGGTGGTCAAGTCCACTGTGCCCGCAAGTCACAGGAGAAGCGGAAAGATGTGGTTATTTTTGGCGTTTTTATCGGTCCCATTGATCGAAATCGCACTATTTATTCAAATCGGTGGGGCGATTGGCCTCTGGTCAACTTTGGGAATCGTCATTTTAACGGCAGTGATCGGCACATTTTTGGTCCGCACGCAGGGTGCTTTGGCCATGAACAACCTGCGCCAGTCCTTCGGAACGCTCTCTGATCCGTCCGAACCGCTCGCGCATGGGGCGATGATTTTGGTGTCCGGCGCACTTTTGCTCACACCTGGCTTCTTTACGGATGCTGTCGGCTTTGCGCTGCTGGTTCCGGCTGTGCGATCCGCCGTGTTTCGTTACCTAAAGTCACGCATCAAAGTTCAGACCTTTGATATGGGCGGCCAAGCGCAACCGCGTGCGCGGCAAGATCCCAACATTATCGATGGTGAATTCGAAGAAGTGCCGCGAGATCCAAATGCGCCCCCTTCCGGATGGACAAAGCATTGAGACCCTCGCCGCTTGCTGTTAAGCACTGCGCTAACTGACATTTTACCGGAGAATTTCAATGGCTGAGAACGAAACACCAGAGGCAGCAGCCCCAGAGGCGGCGCAGATCAAAATGAACATCCTCGCGCAGTATATTCGCGATATGTCGTTTGAAAACATTCTGGCGCAAAAGGGCATTCAGGGCGAAGTGAACCCTGATGTGCAGGTTCAGGTGAACTTGGACGCGAAAAAGCGTACAGCCGAGCATCAGTTTGAAGTCATCACCAAAGTGAACATCACATCCAAGGTGAAAGACACAGATCAGCAGTTGTTCTTGCTTGAGCTTGAGTACGCTGGCGTTTTCCACATTGAAGGTGTGCCAGAAGACCAGATGCACCCGTTCTTGTTGATCGAGTGCCCACGCATGACATTCCCGTTTGTGCGTCGCATCGTATCAGACGTGACACGCGATGGTGGCTTCCCGCCTCTCAACCTTGAGAACATCGATTTCGTATCGCTTTACCGAAACGAAATTGCACGTCGTCAGGCAGACGCAGCGGCGCAAGCCCAGCCTAATTAAACTGCCTAACTAAGTAAGCTTAGACCAAAGCGCATCTTCCCCAAGTTTTTCAACAAAGGTGGCATGCGCTTTGGTTTCTTCCTCGGTAATCCGAGGCGGAAGCGGGGAGGGACGCTTGGATGCACGCCACGTTTCCTCAGAACCGCCATTCGCGCCACCGCCAGAATTGGCAAGCACGAGGCCGGGCTGACGTCCGCCTAACAGCTCTAAATACACTTCCGCTAGAATTTCAGAATCGAGCAAAGCGCCGTGCAAAGTACGGTTCGAATTATCGATATTGAACCTACGACACAGAGCATCAAGAGAAGCAGGCGAGCCCGGAAATTTCTTGCGCGCGATTGCGAGCGTGTCGAGCGCTTGTTCCCACGGCAATTGTGGCAAATTCAACCAACCAAGCTCTGCATTCAGAAATTTCATATCGAACGTAGCATTGTGGATGACCATCTTGTCTGTGCCAACGAAATCTAGAAACTCCTGAGCGATCTGTTTGAATACGGGTTTATCGCGCAGAAAATCGTCGCCCAAACCATGCACTTCAAAAGCCTCATTCGGCATGGCACGCTCTGGGTTAATGTATTGGTGATAGGTACGCCCCGTTGGCATCTGATTGATCAACTCAACCGCGCCAATCTCAACGATGCGATCGCCTTGTTGCGGATCAAAGCCTGTCGTCTCGGTGTCCAGAACCAGCTCACGCATTTTGCAGCTTCCCTTTGATGTCTCTCACTATCGCTTCGACCTGCGTTTTCGCATGCTCCAGCGTATCGGTTTCGATCACATAATCACTAAGCGCGCGCTTTTCTTCAATGGGCATTTGCTTGGCTAAGATTTGCTCAAACTGCGCTTCACTCATAGTACCACGCGCTAGAACGCGTGCACGCTGGGTGGCTGCATCAACACTTACGCACGCAACTGCATCCATTGTTTTATTGCCACCAGTTTCGAACAAAATGGGGATATCGAACACCAAGATATCTTGCTTAGAGTTAGCGATGAATACCGCACGATCTTGCCCAACTAAAGGATGAACGATCTGTTCAATATGTTTCAGAATGCTTGGGTCTGCTTGAATTACCTCTCGCAGAGCGTCACGTGAAACAGCGTCATCAATAATCACCTCAGGCAACAAAGCTTTCATCGGTGCAACCGCAGCGCCACCTATTGCATAGAGCCGGTGCACAGCCGCATCCGCGTCCCAAACATCGCAACCTGCATCCGCGAACATTTGCGCAGTTGTCGATTTGCCCATCCCGATGGAGCCCGTCAGACCCAACTTAAAATTCATCGCAACACAACCGCGCGAAGTTCATCGTCCACTTCAGGCTTCACTTTGAACCAACGCTCAAAACCTGGCGCAGCTTGATGCAAAAGCATACCTAAACCATCAACCGCCGTCGCGCCCGCATCCGTAGCCGCGCGCAAAAGTTTGGTTTGCAGGGGTGTGTAGACCAGATCACTCACCAACATTCCGGGCGCAAGTGCGTCCAAAGGTACGCGCATCTCAGGCTTGCCGACCATGCCGAGCGAGGTGGTGTTGATCACAGCATTCACCCCCTCCATCGCATTACCGGCTTGTACCCAATCCACGACAGTAATCTTGTCGCCGAAATCTGCCTTGAGTTGCTCCGCACGTTCACGCGTTCGATTGGTAAGCAAAATTTCCGGCACGCCAATATCAATGAACGACGCAAGAACCGCACGCGCAGCGCCACCTGCACCCAGTACCATTGCGGGGCCTGCTCGCGGGTTCCACTTAGGCGCGCTTTGCAGCAAATTCTGCATAAACCCGTATCCGTCCGTATTATCCGCATGAATTTTTCCGTCTTTACGGAAAATAAGCGTATTCGCAGCGCCGATGAGTTTGGCCCGATCTGTGACAAGATCAGCAAGCTCCAACACCGCTTCTTTATGGGGGAGCGTGACGTTCAACCCGACAAACCCCATCTTCGGCAACATCTGAATAGTGCTTTCAAGATCTTGCGGCGCGATATCCATCGGGATGTAGTGCCCTTTGATCGCATATTTGCGTAACCAATGCCCATGTAGCTGCGGCGACCTCGAGTGCGCAATCGGATGACCAATCACACCCGCCAATGGAATTTTCTGCTCTCTCATTGCTGTAGCTCCCCTTTGAGGGTGAGGTAATTGACCAATTCGATCAGGGGAAGACCAAGAACGGTGAAATGATTGCCCTCCACCTGCGCGAACAGACGCACGCCTTCAGCCTCAAGTTTGTAGCAGCCAACGCAGTGACGCACATCTTCCCAGTTGCGTGTCACATAATCCTGAATGAACGCATCGGAGTAGACACGCGTGGTTAAGCGCGCTGTTCCAACGTGACGCCAAATCGGTTTGCCGCCCTCATAAAGCACCGCAGCACTTAACAATGAATGTCGCGCACCGCGTAGTTCGGTCAATTGTTGCACGGCCTCTTCTCTGGTTCGCGCCTTGGAATAAAGCGTGCCACGAAAATCGAGGACTTGATCGCAACCAAGAACAAGGCGATCCGGATGTTTCTCACTAATCTTACGCGCTTTCATTTCCGCAAGAGCATCGGCAATATCACGCGGCTTTGCCTCTTCCGCCAACATCGCGTCGCGCATCATGTCTTCGTCAACGCGCGGCTTGATCGTTTCAATCTGAAGCCCTGCGTTTTGCAGCATCTCGCGCCGCGTTTCAGAACCAGACGCTAGAATAAGGGGAGCGGTCATGTGGATAAGTCCGTGGATCAAGGGAAGGATTTGTTAAGGAGTATTACTGGGCAACTTGGTGAGACTTGGCAAGCTGGGGAATATCACGTCACGCCAAGGAAAAGCACACCGATCCCTACTCTGTGGATGAGGATAAGTTTGCGAAGAAAAAATTCTTGCATCTCTAAAACTGCACATCAAATGTGAGTAGGTTATCCACATCAATATTCTGGGTAAGTATATATTTTAAAACACTTATTAATGATATCAAGACATTATGAAGAGACAAGTTCTAAGTCCTCAACATGTTCAAGCTTCTGTGGAAAACTGTTTAATCCACAGAAAGTGGTCACACTACATAATCATCAACCTTTTATCTTTTATTTATTATTATTAAGGATAGGACATGTCAGATTTACTCGCTTCAGCATATCCATGGATCAAATCACTGCATATCATGGCAGTGATCTCTTGGATGGCAGGGCTGTTCTATTTTCCAAGATTGCTTGTGAACCATGTAGAGCGTGTTGATCCGACTGGTCTTTTAAATGAGACCTATCAAAACATGGAAATGAAGCTGTTCAAAGTGATCATGCAGCCAGCGATGATCGCAACTTGGATTTTTGGTCTGTGTTTGGTGTTTACACCCGGGATTGTCGATTGGTCCATGTGGTGGCCTTGGGTGAAGGCGGTGAGCGTGATCGCGATGACTATCTTCCATGAATGGTTAGGTAAACGTCGTAAAGATTTCGTTAACGGCTCAAATAAGCTCACAGGGCGTCAGTATCGCCTCATGAATGAGGTCCCTACGCTTTTGATGGTCCTTATCGTTGTATCGGTCGTTGTGAAGTTCTAAGCGGCTATTTGACTCGAGGCGCACGCGCCTGTAATAGGGCTTCAACGCGCGCCTGTTCAGGATCAACGTGCACCTCCTAATTTCAGTTTTATCAAACAGCGCCATATCGGTCGTGCTGTCCAAAGGTTTTTCATGACACAAAACTCTCTCACACTTTCGCAACTCAAAGCGCAAAGCCCTAAGAACCTCGTTTCCATGGCTGAAGAGCTAGAGATCGAGAACGCATCCACAATGCGTAAGGGCGAAATGATGTTCCAAATTCTACGCGAACGCGCGGATGAAGGTTGGGAAATCATGGGGGACGGTGTTCTCGAAGTGCTGCAAGACGGTTTTGGCTTCTTGCGCTCGCCTGAGGCGAACTATCTGTCGGGTCCGGACGACATTTACGTTTCTCCTGAAATGATCCGTAAATATTCTTTGCGAACAGGCGATACTGTGGATGGTGTGATTACTGCACCTGACGATAACCAGCGCTACTTTGCCCTTGTTAGTGTCATGCAAATCAACTTTGAGGATCCCGAAAAGACAAAGCACAAGATTGCCTTTGATAACCTCACGCCGCTCTACCCTGATGAACGTTTCAAGATGGAGATCGAGGATCCAACCATCAAAGACCGCTCCGCGCGCGTCATCGACTTGGTTGCTCCAATTGGCAAAGGTCAGCGTTGCTTGATTGTTGCGCCGCCGCGGACTGGTAAAACCGTTTTGCTACAGAATATCGCAGCGAGTATCGAAGCAAATCATCCTGAGTGTTACTTGATTGTCCTTCTGATCGACGAACGTCCTGAAGAAGTCACCGACATGCAGCGTTCTGTTAAGGGTGAAGTTGTTTCCTCAACCTTTGACGAACCTGCTACGCGTCACGTTGCTGTTTCCGAGATGGTTATCGAAAAAGCCAAACGTCTGGTTGAGCATAAGCGAGATGTGGTCATCCTTCTTGATTCTATCACAAGACTTGGTAGAGCCTTCAACACTGTGGTGCCTTCGTCGGGTAAAGTACTAACAGGTGGTGTTGACGCAAACGCGTTGCAACGCCCGAAACGCTTCTTTGGTGCCGCACGTAATATCGAAGAGGGTGGATCGCTTACGATTATTTCCACTGCATTGATCGACACAGGTTCGCGCATGGATGAAGTGATCTTTGAGGAATTCAAAGGAACGGGTAACTGCGAAGTTGTTCTGGATCGTAAAATTGCTGACAAGCGTGTCTTCCCTGCGATTGATATTCTTAAGTCTGGCACACGTAAGGAAGAACTGTTGATCGACAAAGTTGATCTACAGAAAACCTTCGTTTTGCGCCGTATCCTTAATCCTATGGGTACGACAGACGCAGTTGAATTCCTACTTGGTAAGCTCAAGCAAACAAAGAGCAACGCCGAGTTCTTTGATTCAATGAACACCTAACAACCAGATAGGGCAGGTGTCATGGACACGATTTTTGCTCTCGCGACGGCGCAAGGCAAGGCCGGCGTTTCCGTTATCCGTATCTCTGGCGCGCGCGCTTGGGATGCTGGTTTGGTGTTTTGCTCCAATTTGCCGTCTTCGCACAAAACTGGCCTTCGTAACCTGACTGATCTTAGCGGAGCTTTGATTGATCAGGCGTTGGTTTTGACCTTTGAGGATCGCAAAAGTTTCACGGGCGAACCAGTTGTTGAGTTTCATTTACATGGAAGTACAGCAATTGTTTCCCGCATAATGGAGCTGCTGGGAGGTGTCGAAGGCGTGCGCCCCGCAGAACCTGGCGAATTCACGCGACGCGCTTTGGAGAATGGGAAACTCGATCTCGCTCAGGTCGAAGGTCTCGCTGATCTCATTGATGCGGAAACAGAAGCGCAGCGTAAACAAGCAGTGCGCGTTCTCGCTGGGGATCTTGGTCGAACCGCTGAGATTTGGCGCAGTGATTTGATAAGAGCAGCATCGTTACTAGAAGCAACGATTGATTTCGCTGATGAAGATGTCCCTGTCGATGTCACTCCCGAAGTTCTGGAGCTGCTAGACCGTAGCCAATCAGCGATCAACAAAGAAGCAGAAGGTGTGAAAACTGCTGAACGCATTCGGACTGGCTTCGAAGTCGCGATTATTGGTGCACCTAACATTGGTAAGTCCACATTGCTCAATGCGATTGCTGGCCGCGACGCTGCGATCACTTCTGAATATGCAGGGACGACGCGGGACGTGATTGAGGTTAAGCTGGACTTGAATGGTCTGGCAGTAACAATATTGGATACCGCTGGCCTTCGCGAGACAGAGGATTTTGTAGAAAAGATCGGTATCGATCGTGCTTTGCAACGCGCCAAGGCAGCCGACCTGCGCGTTTTTCTAAAGTCTTCTGTTAATGAAAAGCTTCCAATAACACCCCAGAATGGTGATATCGAAATACTTGGAAAAGCGGATCTTTTTCAGTCACAAAGCGGGATGACCGTTTCGGGTAAGACTGGCAAGGGTGTGGATAGCCTTGTTTCAGTTATCTCGACGACATTGTTTGAAAGATCGGCTAGCGCAGGTATTGCAACGCGTGAACGGCATCGTCAGGCGTTGCTGTCTTCGGTGCAATATTTGAACGCGGCCAAAGATGGGCTAACTCTTGGCCCCGATCACTATGATCTTGTGGCTGAGGATATGCGGTCTGCTATTCGTGCTTTGAACAGCCTCATAGGTCATGTAGACGTTGAGAATCTCTTGGATGAAATTTTTTCAAGCTTCTGTCTTGGTAAGTAAGGAATGTTTCACGTGAAACAATCGCATTTTGATGTTGTCGTTATCGGTGGTGGGCACGCTGGCTGTGATGCCGCTCATGCCTCCGCTCGCATGGGTGTGAATACTGCGCTGGTCACTTTGAATCGTGATGGAATTGGCGTGATGTCATGTAACCCAGCGATTGGCGGTCTGGGTAAAGGTCATCTCGTTCGTGAGATTGATGCGCTCGATGGTGTGATGGGTCGTGTCGCTGACAAGGCTGGTATTCAATTCCGACTTCTTAATCGACGTAAGGGTCCAGCCGTCCAAGGCCCGCGAGCACAATCTGATAGAGCGATTTATCGTTCAGAAATGCTACGAGAGACTGAACAGCAGACGAATCTGAGTATTATCGAAGGTGAAGTCGTCGATTTCATCATGGACGGTTCTACAATCAAAGGCGTGATGCTGGCAGATGGCAATGAGCTATCAAGCGAAGCGGTAATCCTCACAACAGGGACATTTTTGCGCGGCGTTATTCATATAGGCGACGTCTCAAAGCCAGGTGGACGTATGGGTGACAAACCTTCTATTAAACTCGCGGAGCGGATTGATAGCTTTAATCTCCCGTTAGGGCGTTTGAAGACAGGCACGCCGCCACGATTGGATGGGCGTACAATAAACTGGGATATCCTTGAAAGTCAGCCGGGTGACAAAGATCCAGTGCTGTTTTCCTTCATGTCTTCGGGCGCTAGCGCGCCGCAAGTGAACTGTGGAATCACGCACACGAATTTGCGCACACACAAGTTGATCGAAGATAACCTCAAAAAGAGCGCTATGTACGGTGGTCATATCGATGGCATTGGCCCGCGTTATTGCCCGTCTATCGAAGATAAGATCGTGCGCTTTGCTGACAAAACGTCCCATCAAGTCTTTTTAGAGCCTGAAGGTGTCAGTGATCACACCGTTTATCCGAATGGAATTTCCACTAGCCTCCCTGAAGATGTTCAACACGCCTATGTGCAAACGATTGTGGGTTTGGAAGACGCTAAGATCATTCAACCTGGCTATGCCATTGAATACGATTACGTCGATCCGCGCGCATTAGACGCGCGTCTAAGCGTGAAGGGGTACGATGGGCTATATCTTGCGGGGCAGATCAACGGAACAACGGGTTATGAAGAGGCCGCCGCGCAAGGGCTAGTCGCCGGTCTTAACGCTGCTTTGGCAGTGCAAAATCGCGAACCTATCATATTTAGCCGGACTAACAGCTATATTGGCGTAATGATCGACGATCTGACCACACGAGGCGTGACAGAGCCGTATCGTATGTTTACTTCACGTGCGGAGTTTAGGCTTTCGTTGCGTGCCGACAATGCGGATCAACGGTTGACGCCTCTAGGCATTGAGCTTGGCTGTGTTGGAAAGACACGAGCCGATATGTTCGAGAAGAAGAAAGCATGCATCGCGGTTGTTGTGGAGACGCTGAAGTCTCGGTCATTGACACCCAAAGAGATAAACGCGGGCGGCGTTTCAGTGAACCAAGACGGTAATCGACGAGATGGCGTACAGGTTTTGGCGTTTCCTGATGTTGCTTTTGCTGACATTTTGGGACTTTTCCCAGAGTTGTCAGACACGGACAAAGAGATTGCTGAGCAAGTTGAGCGCGATGCGCTTTATTCAAACTACATTGCGCGTCAACAAAAGGATGTTGACGCTTTGAAACGTGATGAAGCGCAGGTAATTCCCGCAAACTTCGATTATGACGCCATTGATAGTTTATCAAATGAGCTAAAGTCGAAGCTTGGCCGCGTGCAACCAATGAATATTGCTCAAGCGGGACGCGTTGATGGGATGACTCCTGCAGCGTTGACACTGCTGTTAGCGAAATTGCGTCAGCGAAAGCGAGCTTAGTATGAGCGAGAGTCTTGGCAGATTGAATGTTTCACGTGAAACAATGGAGCGTCTAAAGCACTATGAATCGCTTCTGTTGAAATGGAACCCAAAGATAAATTTGGTTTCTAAAGCGACGCTCAATGACATTTGGGAGCGTCATATTTTGGATTCCGCTCAAGTTTTCCAATTGGGTGCTGAAACTACAACTAACTGGCTGGACATCGGCTCTGGTGGTGGCTTTCCTGGTATGGTTCTCGCAATTCTGTCTAAAGAACATTCACCTGATCGGCAGATAGCGCTGGTGGAGAGCGATCAACGCAAATGCGCTTTCTTGCGTACCGTCGCGCGGGAGACGGACTGCAAAGTTCAGGTCTACGCAGAACGAATTGAAAAATTGCCTCCACAAAACGCCAATGTACTCACCGCACGCGCCCTCGCAGACCTCACAAAGCTGCTAGAGTTCGCGGACTTGCATCTTGCACCGAAAGGGACGTGTCTCTTTCAAAAAGGGGCGAGTTGGGAAAAAGAACTGCAAGCCGCACAAGACTCATGGCGCTTTGAGTATGAAGCGATAAAAAGTGAAACGAGCGACGAAGCTGTCATTTTACGCATTAACGGGATTGAACATGTCTGACCCTACGCGATCTACGGATACGAAAATTGTAGCGATTGCCAACCAAAAGGGTGGCGTTGGAAAGACGACGACGACGATCAATCTTGCGGCGTCTTTGGTCGCAGAAGGCCTACGTGTCCTTATTATTGATCTTGATCCACAAGGAAATGCATCGACCGGCCTTGGAATTGAAGGAAGCGCGCGGGAATACACGACCTACGAGCTTTTGCTTGATAACGTCGCTTTGTCCGACGTTATTTTGGACACGGCAACCGATGGTTTAAAGATAGTTCCAGCAACGGTTGATCTAAGTTCTGCCGACATAGAGCTTATGTCGAATGAGAAACGCAGCTTTCTATTGCATGATGCATTGCGGCAGCCGTTGATGGACGACTACGCGTTTGACTATATCCTGATCGATTGTCCTCCTTCGTTGAATTTACTGACAGTAAACGCGATGGTCGCGTCGCACTCTGTGCTTGTCCCGTTGCAGAGCGAGTTTTTCGCGCTGGAAGGTTTGTCGCAGTTGATGCTGACAATTCGTGAAGTACGTCAAACTGCCAATCCCAACTTACGCATTGAGGGCGTTGTTTTGACTATGTTTGATGCGCGCAACAACTTGTCACAACAGGTTGAAAACGACGCTCGAGAAAATTTAGGTGATATCGTATTTCAAACGAAGATACCGCGAAATGTGCGTGTGAGCGAAGCGCCATCTTTTGCAGTGCCGGTTCTGGATTATGATCCGATGTCAAAAGGCGCGAAAGCTTACGGCGATCTTGCGCGTGAAGTTATTGCAAACAACGCTAAACTTTCGGCTTAAACGGAGACGAACATGGCAGATATGAAGAAAAACCGTGGTTTGGGTCGTGGCCTTTCGGCTTTGATGGCTGACGTCGGTCCAGAACGCACAAGCTCATCAAGTAGTTCTGCGCGCCCGGACCTGATCGTGCCGGTTGAGAAAGTCTTCCCCAACCCTGATCAGCCGCGACGGAGTTTCACGGACGAGCATCTTCGGGACCTATCAGCTTCCATCAAAGCAAAGGGCATCATTCAGCCACTTATCGTACGCAAGCGTTCGACAGGTAATGGCGAGTACGAGATTGTCGCGGGTGAACGCCGTTGGCGTGCTGCGCAGATGGCGCAATTGCATGAAATTCCTGTTCTGGTGCGCGATTTTACGGATACAGAGGTTCTGGAAGTTGCGATCATCGAGAACATTCAGCGTGCTGATCTTAACCCTGTTGAGGAAGCGGCAGGTTTTCGGCAATTGATGGATAAGTTTGGTCATACGCAGGAGAAACTTGCTGAGGAGCTGGGCAAAAGCCGTAGCCATATTGCCAATTTATTGCGTCTTTTGCATCTTCCTGCTGACGTTCAGGAACTGTTGGTTGAGGGAAAGCTCTCAGCAGGTCATGCGCGTGCTTTGATTACATCGGATGATCCATCTGGCTTAGCAAAGCAGGTTGTGGCGCAGGGCTTGTCGGTTCGCGCCACAGAAGCTTTGGCAAAGAAGAAGGATGATGGCGGATCCTCCAGTACGACGCGTTCAAAGAGCGCTGGTTCGGAAAAGGATGCAGACACTAAAGCGCTGGAAAATGACTTGTCTGCGGCTTTGGGTCTATCTGTCCAAGTTGATCACAAAGCTGGCGGGGAGTCGGGTCAGGTTACAATTAAGTACGCGTCTTTGGATCAACTAGATGAGATCTGTCGCATTCTGAGCATCAGTTAATAGATCAATTCGCCGATCACTGAATTGAGTAGTAGACGACCTTGAGGAGTGGTTCGCAGATGCGAGCCACTTTGTTCGATCAAGCCTAAGTCTGTCAGATGGGTCAAAGCGGTGGTGTCGATTTTGGCACCAGCTAGGTTCTCGAGCCGAGTTGTGTCGATACCCTCTGTGATCCGAAGACCCATGATCAAATATTCGTTCGCTTGATCTGTCCCGCTCAGAGCATCACGGATTTTCTCGCCGCGACCACGTTCCGCATTTTCGAGCCAAGCGTTTGGCATTTTGAAATGCTCCGTCGCGTATTTCACACCGTCAATTGTCAGGCGACCATGTGCACCGGGGCCGATGCCGAGGTAATCACCATAACGCCAGTAGATCAAATTGTGCCGAGATTCGGCTCCGACTTTCGCGTAGTTGGACACTTCATAGCCAAATAAACCGGCTCTCTCACAGAGCTCGTTTGTGACGTCGTACATATCTGCGGCGAGGTCCTCGACAGGAAGCCCTGTGAGACCACCTTTTTCGTATCTATCCGAAAAAGCCGTGCCTTTCTCGATAGTTAGCTGATAAAGTGACAGATGATCGATCGCCAAACAAAGGGCCTCATTCAGCTCTTTTTTCCAGTCTTCGAGCGTTTGGTCCTGCCTTGCGTAGATAAGATCAAAAGAAACTCGCTCAAAAGTTGAATGCGCGATTTCGAAGGCTTTCTTGGCTTCATCAACAGTATGGATGCGACCAAGGCGTTTGAGGTCACGATCGTTGAGCGCCTGCACCCCCATCGATATCCGCGTGACGCCGCCGTCGGCATATCCACGGAAACGGCCAGCCTCGACGGAACCGGGATTTGCTTCGAGGGTGATCTCTGGATCATTCGGCATCGGCCAATGTTTGCGAATGCGTTCGATGATCGCAGCGACGGTGTCGGGATGCATCAGGCTGGGTGTGCCGCCACCAAAGAAGACAGCGTTAACCACGCGACCAGGCAGTTCGGCAGCGGCGCGGTCGAGTTCGGCAAGATATGCGTTGAGCCAGCGACGCTCGTCTATTTCACGTGAAACATGGGAATTGAAATCGCAGTAGGGACATTTGGCTTGGCAAAAGGGCCAATGCACATAAATGCCGAAACCGCCATTTTGCCAATCAGCGCTCAAAGCAGCCCTTAACCAATTTTGCAAATGCATCGGCGCGATGACTGATTTGGTTTTTCGTTTCGAACGTCATCTCACCAAAAGTGATATCATAGCCGTCGGGCATGAACATTGGGTCATAGCCGTGGCCAACAGAACCGCGCATGGGCCAAACCAGCGTCCCGTTAACCTTCCCTACGAAGACCTCATCATGACCATCAGGCCACGCGAGCACCAAGGTAGAGCAAAAGCGCGCGCGACGGGGGTGAGGGGCGTTAACCGCTTCAAGCTTGTCGTGTGTTTTGGTCATCGCCATTACAAAGTCACGACCGTTGGGCGTTTCGGCCCAGTCGGCCGTGTAAACACCGGGTTCATTGTTCAGCGCTTCCACCTCGATGCCACTATCATCGGACAAAGCGGGCAGGCTAGTCGCCTTTACAGCGGCGTGGGCTTTGATGCGCGCGTTGCCGATGAAGTTATCTTCAGTCTCGATCGGTTCTGGCAGGTTCTTCTCCGCAGCGCCGACGACGCTTACCCCAAAAGGGGTCAGCAATTCGCGCATTTCTTCGAGCTTGCCTGCGTTGTGAGTGGCAATCAAAAGCGTGGATTCAGCGAACTTTCTGCTCATGCAGTGGCAGCCAATTGCATCGCGGAGAGTTCAGAAACACCTTTTTCAGCGAGATCGATCAGAAGGTTCATTTGATCACGTGAATATGTACTGCCCTCGGCGCTCATCTGGACTTCGATCATTTGACCGTTGGCGAGCATGATGAAGTTACCATCAACACCTGCCTCAGAATCTTCGGGGTAATCGAGATCAAGCACAGGCTGACCTGCATAGATGCCGCAAGAGATTGCAGAAACGGGGCTGACCAGCGGATCAGAGACGATATCGCCTGCTTTGATCAGCTTGTTTACGGCAAGCTTCAAAGCAACCCAACCCCCTGTGATAGAGGCGCAACGCGTACCGCCATCAGCTTGGATCACATCACAGTCGACAGTGATTTGACGTTCACCCATCGCAACGCGATCAACGCCTGCGCGCAAAGAACGCCCAATTAGTCTCTGAATTTCAACGGTACGCCCGCCTTGCTTACCCGCAGTTGCTTCACGACGCATACGCGAAGTCGTAGAGCGAGGAAGCATGCCATACTCGGCCGTAACCCACCCGAGACCGGACCCTTTGATGAAAGGCGGCACGCGGTTTTCGACAGTTGCTGTACAAAGGACATGGGTGTCACCCATTTTGATCATGCACGACCCTTCGGCGTGTTTCGTTACGTTCGTCTCGATTGAAACGGCGCGCATTTCGTCTAGTTCACGTCCTGAAGGTCGCATGAGATTATCCTTTCGATTTGGCTAGGGGATACAGGCGCGCGATAGGAGTGCGCAACCCCGATTGACCTTTGGCGCGCAGGGCGGTCTTAATACATTGGTATTATAGGTGGTGACAATGCAGGACAGTCCACAGCTTTTATCGGAAATGAATGATCGTTCGCGCGAGGTGTTTCGCCAGATTGTCGAGGGATACTTGGCGAACGGCGAACCTGTCGGATCGCGTACGTTGACGCGATCCCTGTCGGAAAAGGTGAGCGCCGCGACGATCCGCAATGTGATGCAGGATTTGGAATTTTTGGGCCTGCTCGGAAGTCCACATATCAGCGCGGGTCGCGTGCCGACGCAAAAGGGTCTGCGCATGTTCGTGGATGGCTTGTTGGAAGTGGACGATCTGAATAATGATGACCGCGATAAGATCAACTCGACCGTCGGCAATGGTTCTGACGTGGGTGATTTGTTGGATCGTGTCGGCTCTGCTTTGTCGGGTGTCACGCAAGGCGCTTCGCTTGTTTTGACGCCAAAACATGAGGCACCAATAAAGCATATTGAGTTCGTTTCCCTTTCGACGGATCGCGCACTGGTGGTTCTGGTCTTTGCCGATGGTCATGTTGAGAACCGTCTTTTCACGCCGCCGCCCGGTCAAACACCGAGCTCTATGCGTGAAGCTGCGAATTTTCTGAATGCTTTGATGGAGGGGCGCACGCTGTCTGAGTTGCAAACTGTCATGCGGCACGAAATCAAAGCGCGACGGCAAGAGATAGATAAACTTGCACGCGATTTGATCGACAGCGGATTGGCGGTTTGGCAAGACGAGGGCGAACATCACGAACGCCTTATCGTGCGCGGACGCTCTAATTTGCTTGCGGGTGAAGCGGAAGAGGAGGACTTGGAGCGTATCAGAACGCTCTTTGATGACCTTGAACGCAAGCGTGATATCGCTGATTTTCTGGAACTTACCCAAGATGGCGATGGTGTGCGCATTTTTATTGGTTCTGAGAACAAACTTTTCTCACTTTCGGGTTCCTCTTTGGTTGTTTCTCCCTATATGAACGCTGAGCGAAAAATTATTGGTGCTGTTGGTGTTATCGGTCCGACTCGTCTGAATTATGGACGGATCGTGCCGATTGTGGATTACACAGCGCAGCTGGTTGGAAAGCTGATTTCCGACCGGAGTTAGAGGGTAAAGAGATGGCAGAGCGTGATGAAGACGGCTTTCTGGATGATGTAGATGCGCTTGAGGCGGCTCTTGCGGAAGAGGAAGAGGCCGAGCCGACGGAAGAAGAGCTGGCTGCGGATGAGTTAGCGATTGTGACGGCTGAGCGTGATGAGTTCAAAGATCGCTTTATGCGGGCTTTGGCGGATGCTGAAAATTCGCGCAAGCGATCTGATCGGGACCGCCGTGAGGCCGAAAACTATGGCGGATCCAAATTGGCCCGCGACTTGTTGCCTGTGTACGACAACATGAAACGTGCTTTGGAAGCGGCAACGGATGAGCAGCGTGAAGTGTCCTCAGCGTTGATTGAAGGTGTCGAACTGACGATGCGTGAATTGGTCAACGTCTTTGGAAAGCACGGAATTGTGCCTGTTTCCCCTGAGGTTGGCGACAAATTTGATCCCAAGGTGCATCAAGCGATGTTTGAAGCGCCTGTGCCAGGAACGAAAGCGGGTGAGGTCATTCAAGTCGCAGCAGAAGGCTTTATGCTGCACGACCGCTTGCTGCGACCTGCGCAAGTCGGCGTAAGCTCAACGCCTGGTTGATGGCTTGGGATTAAGTTTATTTTGAAAGATGAAGAGGGGCGTCGCGATTAAGTTTGCGACGCCTCTTTTAGCTTGTAGATGAGGTTTAGCGCCTCTTTCGGGCTTAGGTCATCTGGGTGAATGTCTTTGAGCATGTCTACGGCCGGGGATTGTTTCGTTTGAATTGGTGGCGGCGGTGGCGTGGCTGAGAAAAGCGGTAGATCGTCAATGACGGCTTTCTGACCTCCGCCTTCACGTTCGCCTTTTTCGAGCGCATCTAAAACAATGCGCGCACGTTCAACGACCGCGGCGGGAAGGCCGGCGAGTTTGGCGACTTGGACCCCGTAACTTCTGTCTGCAGCGCCTTTGATGACTTCGTGCAAGAAGATCACATCACCCTCCCACTCGCGCACAGACACAGTGGCGTTTTCTGCGCCAGCGAGTTTGGCGGTAAGGTTGGTTAACTCGTGATAATGCGTGGCGAACAGCGCGCGGGATTTGTTTACGTCGTGAAGATGTTCGAGCGTCGCCCAAGCGATGGAAAGGCCATCGTAGGTCGCCGTGCCGCGCCCGATTTCATCGAGGATCACCAGCGCGTTTTCATCCGCTTGGTTAAGGATCGCGGCTGTTTCCACCATTTCAACCATGAAGGTAGAGCGCCCCCGCGCGAGGTCATCCGAGGCACCAACGCGGCTGAAAAGCTGACTCACGATACCAATGTGAGCGTCGCTCGCAGGGACGAAACTACCCATCTGAGCAAGGACAGCGATAAGAGCGTTCTGACGAAGAAACGTCGACTTACCCGCCATGTTTGGACCCGTGAGAAGCCAAATCGAAGCACCGTCTGACCCGTCTGAAAGATCGCAGTTGTTGGCGATAAAGGGTGTGCTGCCCTGATTGCGCAAGGCTTGCTCAACGACAGGGTGGCGCCCACCCGTCACGTGAAACATTCGGCTGTTGTCGACCTTTGGCTTGCTCCAGTCCTCTGCGCGGGCGAGAGCGGCGAGGCTGGCGCTTAAATCAATCTCTGCGAGGGCGCGCGCAGTGTTGGAAATTTCGGGCGCTTTGGCGACAATTTCTCTTGTTAGTGTCTGAAAATGACGTTTTTCAATCTCAAGAGCGCGGTCGCGGGCGTTTAGGATCTTTGTCTCGATTTCCGATAGATCAACCGTTGTAAAGCGTACTTGATTTGCGGTGGTTTGGCGATGAATGAAGGTTTCGTTCAGCGGCGCGGCGAGCATTTTTTCGGCGTGCGTTGCTGTGGTTTCAATGAAGTAGCCAAGAACATTGTTGTGCTTGATCTTGAGCGCATTGATGCCCGAGAGTTCAGAATATTGCGCCTGCATTTTGGCAATTACACTGCGTCCTTCGTCCCGAAGCGCACGGGTTTCATCAAGCTCGTCGTCAAAACCGGTGGCAATATATCCGCCATCGCGCGCGAGCACGGGCGGTTCAGCGATCAAAGCGTCGTTGAGCAGAGTGATTAGATCATCATGACCGCGCAACGCATGTGTATTTTGTGTTATCAAATCTGGCGCGCCTTCGAAGTTTGTCGCTTGGATCGCCTCGGCTTGCTCCAGACCGTTTCGAATGGCCGCGATATCGCGCGGACCACCGCGTTCGAGTGAAATGCGCGAAAGGGCGCGATCAAGGTCGGGTACTTTGCGCAAAGTTTTGCGCAGTTCTTCTGTTACGCGGGTGTTTTCATGGAACCAAGCGACTGCATAAAGGCGCGCGTGGATCGTGGCAAGGTCGCGGGATGGACTGGATAGGCGACGCTCAAGCAAGCGCCCGCCGCCAGCAGTTACGCTGCGATCGATCACAGACAATAACGTGTCTTTGCGAGTGCCGCTCAGGCTTTGTGTTAATTCCAAATTGCGACGCGTGGCGGCGTCGATCTGCATGGTCCCGCCACTGCTTTCCTTTTGTGGGGGACGCAAGAGCGGCAGCTTCCCTTTTTGCGTGATCTCTAGGTATTCAATCAGGGCGCTCATGGCGGAGATTTCGGGGCGCGTGAATTCACCAAAAGCATCGAGAGAGGCGATTTGAAACACATCGCAAATACGCTTGATGCCTTGCGTACTATCAAATGCGCCAGGCGACAAAGGAGAGATAGACGCGCCTGTTTCAGACACTAACTTAAGGGTTTCAGGCTCTGTTGTGTCAGACAGAATGACTTCGCTTGGTGCCAAGCGCGCTAACTCAGGGGACAGACGCACAGCATTGAGTGACATCACATGAAACGCGCCAGTGGACATATCGGCCCAGGCCAAAGCGCCATCGCCGCGCACATCTGCGTAGGCTGCAAGGTAGTTGTGGCGGCGCGCATCGAGCAGGCTTTCCTCGGTCAAAGTTCCGGGTGTGACAAGGCGCACAACATCGCGGCGCACAACGGATTTACCACCACGCTTCTTCGCCTCAGCCGGGCTTTCCATTTGCTCGCACACAGCAACGCGGAAACCCTTGCGGATCAGGGTTAGCAAATACCCCTCAGCCGCATGGTGCGGAACGCCGCACATTGGGATTTCAGAGCCCTCATGTTTACCACGTTTCGTTAAGGCAATATCCAAAGCTTCGGACGCGGCAACAGCGTCATCAAAGAACAGTTCGTAAAAATCACCCATGCGATAAAAGAGCAAAGCGTCGGGATAGCTTTGCTTAATCTCAAGAAATTGCGCCATCATGGGCGTCACAGTCGGTTTGGCAGTACTCATGAAAGTCCCCCGAAATTCATGCGCAGAGTAACGAGAGCAACGCGCAGGGAAAAGGTGAAAACAGTCAAACTGTTGAGCGCAGAGATTGCATGGGATATGAGGCGGAAACTCCATAGGGAATGAATAGAAATGTCCAAGCAGAAAATCACCGACGAAGACGCGCTTTCGTTCCATTTGGAGCCAACGCCGGGCAAGTTTGAAATCAGTGCGACGGTTCCAATGACGACGCAGCGCGACTTGTCCTTGGCCTACTCGCCGGGCGTTGCTGTGCCGTGTTTGGCCATCGCCGAGAACCCCGAGTTGGCGTATGATTATACCAACAAGGGCAACCTTGTTGCGGTAATCTCCAACGGTACGGCGGTTTTGGGTCTGGGCAATCTGGGTGCTTTGGGCTCCAAGCCTGTAATGGAAGGCAAGGCAGTCCTGTTCAAGCGTTTCGCTGACGTGAACTCCATCGATATCGAGTTGGATACGGAAGACCCTGATGCCTTTTGTAATGCGGTCAGGTTAATGGGCCCGACCTTTGGCGGCATTAACCTTGAGGATATCAAGGCACCGGAATGTTTCATCATCGAGCAGCGCCTCAAGGAAGAAATGGACATTCCCGTCTTTCATGACGATCAACATGGCACGGCTGTTATTTGCGCGGCTGGTTTGTTGAATGCGCTGCACTTGAGCGGCAAGAAAATTGAAGATGTGAAGATCGTTCTCAACGGTGCTGGCGCCGCTGGCATCGCGTGTATCGAGCTTTTGAAATCAATGGGTGCGAAGCATAGCAATTGTGTCGTTTGCGATACGAAAGGTGTGATTTATCAAGGTCGTACCGAAGGTATGAACCAATGGAAATCAGCGCACGCGATTACGACAGAGTTGCGTACCTTGGACGAAGCCATGAAAGGTGCTGACGTATTTTTAGGCGTGTCGGTTAAGGGCGCTGTAACGCAGGACATGGTTATCAGCATGGCGGATAATCCTGTTATTTTCGCAATGGCCAACCCTGATCCAGAGATCACGCCGGAAGAAGCACATGAGGTTCGCGCCGATGCTATCGTCGCGACGGGTCGTAGCGATTATCCTAATCAGGTTAACAACGTGCTTGGTTTTCCCTATCTTTTCCGCGGTGCATTAGACATTCATGCGCGTGCAATTAACGATGAAATGAAAATCGCTTGCGCCCATGCTCTTGCCAATCTCGCACGTGAAGATGTGCCGGATGAAGTCGCGTTGGCTTATGGTAAAAACCTGGCTTTTGGGCGTGACTACATCATCCCTACACCGTTTGACCCGCGTTTGATTCACCGCATCCCGCCAGCTGTTGCGCGGGCAGGCATGAAGACGGGTGTTGCGCGCCGGCCGATTATTGACATGGATGCGTATGAGCTGTCGCTCAAGACGCGGATGGACCCAACAGCGAGCATTTTGCGTGGCATCAATGCGCGCGCGCGCTCCGCTCAGGCGCGTATGATCTTCGCAGAAGGGGACGATCCGCGCGTGCTACGTGCTGCCGTGATGTATCAGCGCAATGGCCTTGGAAAAGCATTGGTTGTTGGCCGTTCGAACGATGTGAAGGCCAAGCTGGAAGAAGCTGGCTTGGGGGACGCGTTCCGCGAATTAGAGATCGTCAACGCTGCAAACACGCAACATTTGAGTGTCTACAAAGACTACCTTTACGAGCGTTTGCAGCGCAAAGGCTATGACAGTGTCGATGTGCACAGGCTTGCGACTCGTGACCGCCACGTGTTTTCCGCACTTATGTTGGCGCATGGGCATGGCGATGGTTTGGTCACTGGCGCGACGCGAAAATCTGCGCATGTTCTCGAGCTTGTTAACCATGTGTTTGACGCTGATGCGGCGCACGGAGCCGTGGGCGTAACGGCGCTACTGCACAAAGGTCGTATCGTTCTGATGGCTGATACGCTGGTGCATGAATGGCCCGATGAAAATGATTTGGCGACAATTGCGGAACGCGGCGCTGATGTCGCGCGCCATTTGGGTCTGGAGCCGCGCGTTGCTTTCGTGAGTTTCTCGACATTCGGTTATCCTGTCTCAGAACGTGCGGAAAAGATGCATATCGCGCCAAGCGTTCTTAAGGCGCGCGGCGTTGATTTCGAGTACGAGGGCGAAATGACCGTCGATGTTGCCTTGAATGCGAAGTCGGCAGAGCAATATCCGTTCTCGCGGCTGAGCGGTCCTGCGAATATTCTCGTCGTTCCTGCGCGTCACTCGGCGAGCATTTCTGTGAAGTTGATGCAAGAACTTGCTGGTGCCACGGTCATCGGACCTATCTTGAGTGGTATTGATAAATCCATTCAGATTTGTTCGACGAATTCGACAGCGAACGACATTTTGAACATGGCTGTGCTGGCGTCTTGTAAGGTTGGTTAACGCAGAAAGAGGCGTCGAATGACGATTTTTAATCTCGGCTCTATCAATGCTGACCACGTCTACCGCGTCCCGCATTTGCCGGGGCCGGGCGAAACACTTGCTGCGACTTCGATGCAAACAGGATTGGGCGGTAAAGGCGCAAACATGTCTGTCGCTGCCGCGCGTGCGGGCAGTCATGTGGCGCATATTGGTGCGATTGGATCTGACGGTATTTGGGCTCGAAATCGACTGTTAGAGTATGGTGTAGACACGCGTCACATTGCTGAGTTGGATGTGCCAACAGGGCACGCGATTATCAATGTTGATGATGCGGGCGAGAATGCGATCACCCTGTTTGCAGGTGCCAATCAGGCAATATCAGAAGATAGTGTTGCCAATGTGTTAAGCACTGGTAGCACTGGCGATATTCTCGTCACGCAAAATGAGACCAATGCACAAAGTGTTGCCGCAAAAGTAGGCTCTAAACTAGGCTTTCGTGTCTGCTATGCAGCGGCTCCCTTTGACGCGGGAGCGGTGAAAGTAGTGCTGCCTTACCTTGATTTTCTGATCCTAAATGCTGTTGAAGCGAAACAGTTAGAGCAAGCGCTGGGCGTATCCATTGAAGAGTTGGATGTGGCCGATATCATCATCACCCTAGGGTCAGATGGTGCGCGTTGGATCAGTGAAGGTGTTGATCAGCATTTTGCAGCGATCAAAGTTGATCCGGTTGATACAACTGGCGCGGGCGATACGTTTACTGGTTATGTTCTGGCTGGGTTGGATCGTGGATTGACGATGGGGCAATCCATTTCGCTCGCAATGCGCGCCGCCGCATTGATGGTTATGCGTATGGGAACTGCTGATGTGATCCCCGACCTCAAAGAGGTCGAGGCATTTTCTGGTATCTAGTGAGACACGAAGGGTGCATCTTTGCCCCAAAGCTGTTTTACGCGCGCGTCACGCCCGCAGCCTTTGCGGTAGCGTTTATAAGCATCTGACTGCTTCACTGCACCAAACCGAGTGAGCACGCGTTTGGTACCTTTGTAATAATCTTGGTGGTAGTCTTCGGCATTGTAAAACTGAGTTGCTTGGAGAATTGGCGTTACAATTTTTTGACCCAACGCATTCTGCGCCGCTTGCTTGGCTGCCTTGGCAGATGCGTTTTGTGCATTGTTATACACAGAGTCTTCGAGCACCCGACTTTTGACGGGTTGACGTCTGACCGTAGAACGATTCAGCTAACCGCATGATCCG
>NZ_MLCB01000138.1 GCF_001890925.1 Planktotalea frisia | reverse complement strand
ATAAAGAATATGAAATCCAAACCCGCAAACTCTCGTTATGAATGAGGGAGCCTAGGGGGGGCAGGTCAATGGGTATGACACGTTGGGGAATCTTAGGCGCTGCGAAATTCGCACGAGAACACATGGGGCCTGCGATTGCAGTTGCACAAGATGCGCAACTGGTGGCGCTAGCGACAAGCGATCCGCAAAAAGCCGAGCCATTTCAGAAGTTTGCGCCAAACATTGAGGTGCATAGCGACTACAATGCACTGCTCGCAGATCCAAATATCGATGCAGTTTATATCCCTCTGCCGAACGATATGCATCAACCTTGGGCGCTCAAAACTCTTGCTGCTGGCAAAGCGGTGCTGGTTGAAAAACCTGTCGGTATGAATGTTTCTGAGATTGATGAGTTGATCGCCGCACGTGATGCGTCCGGTCTGTTCGCGGCTGAAGCCTACATGATCGTGCACCATCCTCAGTGGCAAAAGATGCGTGAATTGGTGCAAAGCGATGCGCTTGGAAAATTGCGCCGTGTTTCGAGCACGTTTAGCTACGACAACCGCGCCGATGCGAGCAATATTCGCCATTCTGCCCAGCAGGGTGGTGGCGGTTTGCGCGATATTGGCGTTTACACCCTTGGCGGCGTTCGATTTGTGACTGGTCAGGAGCCTAAGCAAATCCTTTCCAAGCAACTCACAATGGAGCATGGGGTCGATGTACATGCTTTGGTGACCGCTGAGTTTGATGGGTTCACTCATGACAGCACCACCTCGATGCGCATGGTGCCATGGCAATGCGCCGAATTTCATGGTGAAAAGGCGATCGCGCGCTTGACTGTGCCCTATAATCCGCTGGTTTTCGGGGAAGCCCGTCTGGAATTGATTAAAAGCGATGGTTCGAGCGAGAACTTTCGCTGGCCGAGTGCCAATCATTATGTGCTCCAAGTCGAAGCGTTCCAGCGCGCGATGCAAGGCGAGCGTTATGCGTGTCCGCTCGAATTCTCCCGCGGAACACAAGCTATGCTCGATGATATATTAGAATGAAAAAAGGCGGCTCTTGAAAACAAGAGCCGCCTTCCTGATCACCTAAGGACCGAACGATTACTTCGCCGCGGCTTTCTTTTTTGATGCCTTCTTCGCTTTGGGCTTATCTGCAACACTGTTGGCGTCAATAAACTCCAAAACCAGTGGGCGAATGTTGTCGCGCCAGCTGCGGCCCGCGAAAATACCGTAGTGACCGGCACCAGGTTCTACATGGCTCGCCTTTTTCGAATCGGGCAGGCCTGTGCATAAATCTAGCGCTGCGATGCATTGGCCGGGTGCGGAAATGTCATCATTTGCACCCTCAACGGTCTTCACCGCGACTGTTGTGATGTTGCCGATATCGACCTTATGACCGTCCACCACGAATTCATTATTCGCGATTTCACCGTTCTTAAAGATACGCTCGACCGTGGACAAATAAAACTCCGCAGGCATGTCCATCACGGCCAGATATTCGTCGTAAAACTTGTTGTGCTTGTCATGTTCAGACGCTTCACCTTGGGCGGTACGCATCACCTGATCGTTGAACGCTTTGGAGTGCTTTTCGCTGTTCATCGACATGAAAGATGTCAGTTGCAAGAGGCCAGGATAGACCTTGCGACCAACCCCTTTGTGCTTGAAACCGACCCGCTGGATCGCTGTCTCTTGCAACTGGCCCATTGTGACGCGATGACCGAAATCTGTAACGTCTGTGGCGTTTGCATTCGGATCAATCGGACCACCGATAAGCGTTAGGGAACGTGGCTGCGCGTCCGGGTCCTGCTCTGCCAGATAGGCAGTTGCAGCAAGCGTCAAAGGCGCAGGTTGGCACACCGCTATAACATGGGTGTCAGGGCCAAGTTCGCGCATAAAGTCAACGAGATAGAGTGTGTAGTCTTCTACATCAAACTTGCCCTCAGACACTGGAATATCGCGTGCGTTGTGCCAGTCAGTGACATAAACCTCCGCGTCACGGATCAGCGATTTCACCGTTGAGCGCAGCAGCGTTGCATAGTGCCCAGACATCGGTGCAACCAACAAGATTTTGCGTTTCATCGTCTCGCGACCGGTCACATTGAAATGGATCAAATCACCAAATGCACGTTCCACAACCGGCGTGATTTCGATCAGGTGATCGCGGCCATCTTCGCAAGTAAATGTATCGAGACCCCAATCAGGCTTGACCACCATCCGCTCAAACGAGCGTTCCGTCACTTCGCCCCATGCACCAAGCCATTGAAGAGCGGGGTTCGGAGCAATCGAAAACATTGGATAGGCCGCCATGGATCGCGCTGTTGCACCAAGCCATTGGTTGGTGTTTCGCATCGTTTCCATCATGTCGTAAGTTGCCATATACTTCATAGTCTATCCTTGCCTGCAAAGGGCCAATTCCGGGGGCGGTTCAATTCGTCGCTTTGCCCTTAGGTCAATGCAACGGTACACTTGCCCTCATTATGCTGCACAGCAGCGAAGATAGGTTGGAAATGTTAAGATGACAACAAACGACAATGCCGCAGAGTTAAATTCGCCCGAAATGGCTGCGAACCTAGAGAAAATCGAAGCGTTGTCAGAGCGGCTTATCAAAGCTGTTTCGGGGAAATCGAAAGCAAATCCTGCTTTGAGCGGCCCGAATCAAGAGCTCTTTTCCGATGCTATGACGGCCTACATGAAGGAAATCATGGATAATCCTGCCAAAGTGTTTGAGCATCAGGCAGCCTATTGGGGCAAATCGGTCAAACACTATGTCGAAGCGCAGCAAACGCTCGCGAAGGGAAAATTCGAAGCGCCAAGTGATGCGTTTGAGGGCGATCGCCGCTTTGCCAACCCTTTGTGGAATACGCATCCCTATTTCAATTTTGTTAAGCAACAATACCTGATCAACGCAGAGGCCATCGCGCAAGCGGTTGAAGACACCAAAGACCTTGACCCCAAAGAAAAACAGCGCCTGACTTATTTCTCGCAACAGATCATCGACATGATGGCTCCGACGAATTTCCTTGGCACCAACCCTGATGCTTTGGAAAAAGCCGTCGCAACAGAAGGGCGCAGCCTGCTCGATGGGCTTGAGAACCTTGTCGCGGATCTTGAGGCAAATGACGGTGAATTGATTGTTAAACTTGCCGATGAGAAAGCCTTCCAGCTTGGCGAGAACATCGCCACGACGCCGGGTAAGGTCATTTATCGCAACAAAATGATGGAGCTTATTCAGTACGCGCCAGTAACAGAGACCGTGCATGAAACGCCGATCATCATGTTCCCGCCGTGGATCAATAAGTTCTATATTCTTGATCTTAAAAAACAAAACAGCTTGATCAAGTGGATCACCGAGCAAGGGTATACATTGTTCGTTATCTCTTGGATCAATCCCGATGACACTTATGCTGACGTCGGTCTTGAAGATTATATCGAGGACGGCTACCTCGCGGCGCTGCGCGAAGTGAAGGCGATCACCGCTCAGGAACAGGTCAATTGCATCGGGTACTGTATTGCAGGAACGACGCTTAGCCTGACGCTCTCTTTGTTGAAAAAGCGCGGCGACAAGAGCATCAAGTCCGCGACCTTCTTCACTGCTTTAACGGATTTCTCGGATCAAGGTGAGTTCACGCCATTCCTTCAAAACGATTTCATCGACGGGATTGAGGCCGAAGTTAACGAGCGGGGCTATTTGCGCTCGCATATTATGGGCCGCACGTTCAGCTTTCTGCGCTCGAACGATCTCGTTTATACCCCAGCGATCAAAAGCTATATGATGGGCGAAGCACCGCCCGCATTTGATTTGCTGTTCTGGAACGGGGACGGCGCGAACTTGCCCGGTAAGATGTCTGTGCAGTACCTTCGTAGTCTTTGCCAATCGAATGATTTTGCGGAAGACGGGTTCGAGCTGATGGGGGAGACCTTGATGCTTAAAGATGTGGACGTGCCGATTTGCTCGATCGCCTGTGAGACAGATCACATCGCCGCATGGAAAAGCTGCTATCGCGGCGTTCAACAGATGGGCAGCCGCTCCAAAACCTTTATTGTTACGCAGTCGGGTCACATCGCGGGGATCGTTAACCCGCCGAGCCGCAACAAATATGGCCACTATACTAACGACGATATGAAGCTTGAACCGAATGAGTGGTTTGATCAGGCTAAATTCACCGAAGGTTCGTGGTGGCCGCGTTGGGAATCATGGCTAAAAAAGCGGTCTGGCAAGCAAATTGCTGCGCTGCAGCCAGGCGATTCTTCGCATCCTGCTTTGTGCGATGCGCCTGGAACCTACGTAAAGCTTAGTGCAAGGCGCTGATTTACCTTAGGGAATTCAAGGCATGCTGCAGTGCAGAATAATGCTTGCAATGCCGCGCTGCAGCATCTATATATTTCCTTGTCGAACACAGCGGGATCGTCCCGCGAGATAGGCTCAAAGGATTTACACCATGGCTAAAACACAAGATTTCTCCGCGATTATGAAAGACATGATGGGCGCATTCCCAATAGACACAAAAGCAATGGACGACGCGTTCAAGACTACAGCAACTTTGAACGAGAAGCTTTCCGCAGTTTCCGTTGAAGCAGCTGAAAAGTCCGCAGAACTCTCCACAGCTTGGGCAAAAGACACATTGGCGAAATTCGCTGACTTCGCAAAAGTTAAGGCAGAGCCCGCAGACTACGCAAAAGCGATGACAGACATGGCGTCCGCATCTGCTGAGGCAGCCGCAGAGCACGTTGCGTCTTTCTCCGAGATCGCGAAAAAAGTTCAGCTCGAGACAGTTGAATTGATGATGGCAGCTGGCAAGAACGCTTCTGAAGAAGCTCAAGCCGTTGTTAAAAAAGCGACAACAGAAGCAACTGCTGCTGTTAAAAAAGCTGCTGCAAAGTAAGCTTGGCTTTTTGAGCTACAAGAACGTTCGCGCGGGTGTCCTCCCACACAGGCGTTGAATGACAGGGCTGATCGCAAGATCGGCCCTTTTCTTTTGGGTTCCCTTTCGTGCTGCACTCGCATAGACTTTTTCTGCACTGCTGCATTTTGGGAGGGAGCCTAAAGTGACCGACGCCACGACCCCACTTTTGATCAAACGCTACGCGAGTCGTCGTCTCTATAATACAGAGACCAGCGATTACGTGACGCTCGAGGATATCTCCGGTTTCATCAGCGAAGGGCGCGATGTGAAGATCATTGATCTGAAGTCCGGCGATGATCTGACACGGCAGTATTTGTTGCAAATCGTAGCAGAGCGGGAAAGCAAAGGCGAAAGTGTTTTACCTGTCGCGGTGCTGACCGATCTTGTGCGCAGCTACACCAGTCAAGCGAGCAGTGTCGTACCACAGTTTTTGGCGATGTCGTTTGACATGCTGCGCGACAGTCAGAGCAAAGTCGTTGATAACATCACCAAAGTGAACCCCATCGCGCAGATGCCGGGAATGGAAGCATTTCGTTCTCAGCAAGAGGCGTTTTTCAAGGCGATGACAGGGGGGCAATGGACACCGCCCTCGGCTGAAAAAGTAGAAGACCCAAAGGTGGAAGCGACTGAATCTAGAGAAGATTTAGATGCGATCAAAACTCAATTGGCGGACCTTCAGGAAAAGCTCTCCAAACTGAGCAAATAGTCACACACCAAGACGATCGCGCAGGGCATAATAGCTCATCGCGAGCGTCAAAAGCGGTGTACGAAACGCGCCGGCTCCGGGGAAACTAGGAGTTGGTATGCTCGCCATGGTGTTGAACCCCGTGTCCTGACCCTGGATCGCATCAGCCATCAACTTTCCTGCTTGCACAGCATTGCCAACACCATGTCCAGAATAGCCCGACGCGCTTAGAATATTGGGCGCGACGCGGGCAAGGTAGGGCATGCGCTTCATCGTAATGCCGAGCGTGCCACCCCAAGCGTAGTCGATCTTCACATTGCGCAAATGCGGGAAAATCTCTGTCATCGGTTTGCGCACTTTCGCGGCGATATCGCTGGGAAAGCGGTAACCATAGCTTTCGCCACCCCCAAAAAGCAGGCGTTTATCGTGGCTGAGGCGGAAGTAATTCACCACAAATTTCGTGTCCGCGACGGCAATATCTTTTGTTAAAACCTTTACGGCGTCATCGTCTAAGGGTTCGGTGGCAGCGATAAAATTGTTAATCGGCATCACGCGCGCGGCGACTTTACGGTTGAGATTGCCAAGATATCCGTTGCCCGCGAGGATCAAATGATCGGCCTTTATACGGCCTTGATCGGTTTGCACGAGTACTTTGGCACCCTCTTTGATGTAGTGCACATGGGCGTTTTCAAAGATGCGCGCACCTGCGGATGATGCGGCTTTGGCGAGGCCAAGCGCAAACGAGAGTGGCTGCAAATGCGCCGCGCCCCAATCCATCATGCCGCCATTGTATGCTGGGGAAGGGCACAGGGCTTGGGCCTCGTCTTTGCTCAGCGGGCTCGCGTCGGCGTAGCCGTAATCATCTTTGAGCTTTTTGGAATAGTCTTGCAGTTCGGCGACATCGCGTTTGCCAAAACCTAGATCAGCAATGCCTGGCTTTAAGTTACAGTCAATATTATGGTGCGCAATCAGGCTCTTAACTAGGCGCTTCGCATCTTCAGCCATGTCCCAGAATTTATGCGCAACGTCTTTGCCCATCAAATTTTCTAGTCCGTCCTGATCCATGCGTTGACCAGAGCCAAGCTGCCCGCCGTTGCGACCAGACGCGCCGAAACCGACGCGGTGCGCTTCTAAAAGGACCACATCATAGCCAAGTTCGACCAGATGCAGTGCTGCGGAAAGTCCTGTGTAGCCGCCACCGACAATGCACACATCTGCAGAGGTTTCGCCGCGAAACTGCTCGAAGGAGGCCAAAGGGGTGGCATCGTGCGCATACCAACTGTCTGGATATTCCCCACGTTTATCGTTCGAAAACAGAAGGTTCATACGTTCAACAGAAGGTGTTCACGTTCCCATGGCGAAATAACCTGAAGAAACTCTTCATACTCCGCACGCTTTACGATTGCGTAAACGCGGGCAAATTCGGGGTGCAAAATCTCGTGCAGATCAGTGGCTTCCTCAAAGACGTTCAAAGCTTCGCCAAGGGTGCGCGGAATATCCTCTTCGCCATCATATGCGTCGCCTTTGAACTGTTTGTCGGGGCGCTCTTCCTCGATCAGGCCTAGAAGGCCACAAGCCAATGACGCCGCGATGCCGAGGTAGGGATTACAGTCCATCCCTGCGAGGCGGTTCTCGACGCGGCGCGCATTCGGATCAGAGAGAGGTATTCGAATACCCGTCGTGCGATTATCGCGCGCCCACTCTAGATTGATCGGCGCAGCGTGATCTTTGACGTAGCGACGATAGCTGTTCACATAAGGTGCTAGCACTGCGATGGCGGAGGGCAGGTGGTTTTGCAGACCTGCAATGTAGTGGAAAAACGCATCTGTTTCACCGCCCTGTGGACCGGAAAAGATGTTCTGACCTGTCTCGATATCAAGGATCGAGTGGTGGATGTGCATCGCGCTTCCGGGTTCTTGTTCAATCGGTTTGGCCATGAAGGTTGCAAAGCAATCATGGCGCAAAGCGGCCTCGCGGATGAGACGTTTGAAGAAGAAAACTTCATCTGCCAGTTTAACCGGATCACCGTGCTGAAGGTTGATTTCAAGCTGCCCTGCACCGCCTTCTTGGGTGATACCGTCGATCTCAAAGCCCTGCGCTTCGGCAAAGTCGTAGATGTCGTCGATCACGGGGCCAAATTCGTCCACCGCAGTCATCGAATAAGCCTGACGCGCGGCAGCGGGACGGCCCGAACGGCCCATCATTGGCTTGATGGCAATGGCCGGATCAATGTTGCGCGCGACGAGGAAAAATTCCATTTCGGGGGCCACGACAGGCTCAAGACCACGGTCGCGATACTGTTGAACCACGTGTTTCAAAACGTTGCGCGGAGAGAACATGACGGGCTGATCCTTGCGATCATAGGCGTCGTGAATGACCTGCAATGTCCAGTCGCCTGTCCAGGGAGCAGCGGTGGCCGTGGTCATATCCGGCTTAAGGATCATGTCCTTTTCGATGAATCCTTCATCACCAGCCGCTTCGCCCCAATCGCCTGTAATTGTTTGATAAAAAATGGAGTCAGGAAGGAAAAACTGGTCCTGCTTCGCGAATTTGCTGGCTGGTACTGCCTTGCCTCGCGCGATGCCTGGCAGGTCGGAGATGATGCATTCCACCTCGTCCAATTTGCGGCCCTCAAGATAGGCGGCGGCGGTCTCCGGGAGGTTTTTGGTCCAGTCGCTCATGTGAGGCTCTTTGTTTTGAAGAAATGCGCAAGGCGGGCGCCCATGATGGCGTTGTGATCGGGCAATGCGAGGCGATCACGCGCAACGCTTTGCAGATCTTCGGGGACGATGCCTTTGGCCTTGGTCGTGAGCAGCGCATCGATAGAGCGCGCGTCAAATTCAGGGTGCGGTTGGATGGTCAGCGCTTTGCCTTCATAATAGAGCATCGCGTTTTCGCAAAAATCGCTGCTGCCGACGCGTTTTGCACCCTCGGGCAGGGTGGTCACTTGATCCTGATGCCACGCGTTCAGCTGCATATTCTCGCCGTTGATATCGTAGTTTTGTTGACCAACAGACCAACCGCCATCAAACTTTTCCACCGTGCCACCGAGTGCTTGCGCGATGATCTGATGACCAAAGCAAACGCCAACAAGTGGGCGGTTTGAAGCGGAGATATCGCGAATGAGTTGTTCAAGCGGTGGTATAAACGGATGATCCTCATAGGCACCGTGCTTGGAGCCGGAAATAAGCCAGCCATCCGCGTCCTCTGGGCCTGCGGGAAATTCCATGTCGACGACGCTCCACGTTTGATAGGTAAACGTGTCTTGGTCGAGCATTTCTGAATACATTTGCGTGTAATCGCCGCGCGCCTCGATCATGGCAGGAGGGGCGTGTCCGGCTTGCAGAATACCGATTTTCATGGATCACCTTTGGAGTTTTAAAAACGCTAGAGGAACTCAAGATAGAGCGCAATCCGCTCTTCTTCCGATAGGGTCGCGACTTCGCCGATTTCCTGCCGTTTGGTCATCGCCATATTGTTGATCAGTGCTTTGGGAAAGATACGCGCGACCGCTGGATCAGTTTGGAAAACATCGAGCGCGTCTTGCCAAGTTGCGGGCAATTCGGGCGCATCGAGCGCGTAGGCGTTGCCGGTAACAGGGGCGAGGGGTGTCAGCTTTTGAGCAATCCCATCGAGGGCGGCACCGAGGACGGCGCTGAGCAAAAGATAGGGGTTCACGTCGCCACCCGCAACGCGGTGTTCGATGCGCCGTGCCTTGTGATTGCCGCCCGGAACGCGGATCGCAACGGTGCGATTTTCATAGCCCCAGCACAGTTTTGTGGGCGCGTGTGCACCGGGAACAAGGCGATCATAACTGTTGGCATGCGGCGCGAGGATCAGCATGGACCCGGGCATCGCATTCAGGCATCCGGCGATAGCATTTTGGAGCTGTTCAGAGCCTTTGGGACCGCCATCATCAAAGATATTGTTACCGTCCGTGTCGAGGACCGAAAAGTGCATGTGCATGCCGTTGCCAGAATAATCCGCATAGGGTTTGGCCATGAAACTGGCGGCAAACCCGTGTTTGCGCGCAAGACCCCGTACGAGCAGTTTGAAGAGCCACGCATCATCAGCGGCTTTGAGCATGTCATCGACATGCATCAGGTTAATCTCGAATTGGCCAAGGCCAGCCTCGGAAATGGCGGCATCGGCGGGGATATCCATCGCCTCGCAGGCGTCATAGAGGTCAGTGAAGAACTCATCGAACGCGTCGAGCGCGCGTAGGCCCAGCGTCTCTGAACCGGTGCGGCGTTTACCATTATGAGGGGACGGGACAGTGCGCGGCATGCGACCTGTGTCGTCGATCAGATAAAACTCCATTTCTGTTGCGACGACGGCGGTAAGCCCTTGTTCTGTATAGCGTTCCTTGATGCGCGCGAGCGCTTGACGCGGGTCGCCGTCAAAAGGCTTGCCGTTCTCGTGAAACATCCAAACAGGGAGCAACGCAGTCGGCGTGCCGAGCCAAGGCATCGGAAGGTAACCACGTTCTGTTGGCAAAAGAACCCCGTCCGCATCGCCGCTGTCAAAGACCAGCGGGCTGTCTTCAATATCTTCGCCCCAAATGTCGAGATTGAGCACGGAAAACGGGAAACGACTTCCGTCTTCGGTGATTTTACCAGCAAAACGCGTCGGGATGCGTTTGCCGCGTGCTTGGCCGTTCAGATCACAGCCGGCAACGCGAATGGAACGGATGTCAGGATGTTCGGATAACCACGTGTCCATATGTGCCTCTTTTAGCGAATTATATTGGCGCGCAGCTTGAGTTTGCTGCGATGTTCTTGCGGAAGATGGCGGTTCAAACGGCGATTAACGAAACCGAAACCGCTGATGACTATCAAGGTTAGGATGATGAAATAGCCAGCGAGAATCGGGTAGGGCACAAATGGGTTAAACGTCTTATCTGCGAAGTAATTCGCGTAATAAAGTGCATCACCACGTTGCTGCCAAGCGGGAAACCCTGTGAAGAAAACCAGCGTTGTGGCGTGAAACAGGAAGATCGCTTCATTCGTGTAGGCAGGCCATGCAAGGCGCAGCATGGTTGGCCAAATGATACGCTTGAACCGGGGCATACCTGTCAATCCGTAGGCATCTGCGGCCTCTACATCCCCTTTGGGGATGGAGCGGAGTGCGCCGTAGAAGATCTCGCCTGTGTAGGCTGCAGTGTTGCAAAACAGAACGATCAACGCACCAAGCCATGCTGCGGTGAAGGGGTTGAAGATCGGGCTGACACCCTTGAGCGAAAGGAACAGGAAGTATGCAAAGAAAAATTGGATAAACAGGGGTGAGCCGCGAAAGAGAAAGATGAACCATTCTGAGGGTTTGCGCAGCCAAACGCTTTGCGCGGCCTTGCCGACAGCGAGAGCGGTGGCGAAGAAGAACCCGAAAATTAACGCGCATATGCCGAAATAAATGTTCCAGATCATGCCGGAACCGATCAAGGTCATTTGCTGGCAAAGCGTGAAATTGTCTTTCGGAAGAAGCCTCTGCCCGATCCCGATAGAGCGCAAGCCGTAGTCCGCAATAGTTTGAAGACACTCTTCCATTATGCGGCCTTCCTTTGTGCTTCGCCGCCAGTGGTGGCTTGGCCGTGTGTGAGGCGGGTCATGAGGCGTTCAAGGACAATTTCTGAGACCTTGGTGAAGGCGAGATAAAAGATCAGGAGGAACAGGAAGTACCAGACACGCCAATCGCCGTGCGGGTAGTCCGTGAAGCGTGATGTTTTAGTACCGCCCAGTTCACGCGCCCAGTAGACGATGTCTTCGATGCCGAGCAAGAAAAGGAGCGGTGTTGCTTTGATCAGAACCATCCAAAGATTGCTGAGGCCAGGCAGTGCAAAGACCCACATTTGTGGCACCAGTATGCGCCAGAAGCTTTGCTTGCGCGTCATTCCGTAGGCTTCAGCGGTTTCTATCTGCGCACGTGGCACGGCGCGCATTGCACCGAACAAAACATTGGCTGCAAATGCGCCAAAGACGATGGCGAAAGTCAGTACAGCAAGGGCGAAACCATAGCTTTCGTGCATCCATTGCGGCGCTGATCCCAGGGGCATTTTAGCTGCATCGCAAACGATGAAGTCGTTACCTTGCCGGATAGGTTGATCCCAATCGGAGCACGTTACTTTGTGGCGCAGATATTCGATGCCTTGGTCTAGTGCTATGATAAAGAACAAGAAAAAGGCGATATCAGGGACGCCGCGCACAACGGAAATGTAGCCTTTACCGAGCCACCTAAGCGGTGCGACGTTTGAGCGTGCAGCAGAGGCTCCGAAAAAGCCAAAGGCGAGCGCGGTTGGCGCAGTGATCGCGAGGAGCAAAAGGACAGTGCCAAACGAGGCGTAAAAGCCCATGTGCTTGCCTGTCGTGAGATAGCACGAGAGCCAATAGAAGCGATCCAGTAGGGAGGGGTCACTGCAAAAACTGAACATCTGGCTTTCTTTTCAAAGGTGGGCATAGGATGAAGGAAGATGCGTGAGAGGCCAAGTGACAAACGCATTTGACGCAAGAAAATATATGGTCCGGGGGGGCGGTTCGAATGAGCAAGTTGAAGGTGATTGTGATCGGCGCGGGCATCATTGGCGCGGCAAGTGCATTTGAGTTGGTATCCCGCGGCGCGGATGTGTTGGTGCTGGATGGTGGCGCTGCATGCGCGACAGAGGGGAGTTTTGGCTGGATCAACGCGTCCTTCTTTGAAAATCCTGAGTATCACGCACTTCGCGTAGAAGGCATTGCGGCATATCATCGTTTGCAAAAACGGCTGGATGTGCCTGTGCGCTGGACAGGTGGGCTGTGTTGGGAATTCGCGGACGATGCGTTCGATGCGCAGTTCGAGGCTTTGCTAGCTGAGGGATATCCTAGCGAAACCCTAGATCGCGCGGCGATAGCAGCTTGGGAACCTGCACTTGGGGTCGTTCCAGAGCGCGCGATTCGCTTTGCGGCGGAGGGGGTTGCTGAACCTGCAGCGATTGCGGAACGGTTTTTAGAGGCGGTGATTGCACTTGGTGCCAAGGTGGCGCGCGGGTTTCATGTGCAGGGATTTATGCAAAACGCAGGGCAGATTTGTGGCGTGCGTACCGAGCAGGGTGTGTTTGAGGCAGACCGCGTTTTGGTCGCCGCCGGTACGGGGACTGAAGCGCTTTTGAAGGACGTCGGTATCGCATTGCCGATGCTGCATCGTCCTGCATTGGTGCTGACAACCAAGCCAGTTGCGTGGCGGTTGAACCATGTGCTTGCGACAGATTTCGGGGAAGTTCGGCAGTTGCCGAATGGGGCGTTGATGACGCCAGCGGCGATTGGGCATCAGGGCGATAGCGCGGCTGATTTGGATGCGCATCCTGATGTCGCGGCAGAGCGCTCAATGACGCGTTTGCGCGCGTTATTTCCCGAAGCGGATTTGCAATTGGGAGCAATGCATTTGGCACATCGCCCTATTCCAAAGGACGGATTTCCGGCGGTAGGTGAGGTCGCGCCGGGGCTTTATGCGGCGACGTTGCATTCAGGGATAACGCTGGCTGCGTTGATGGGCGAATTGATCGGGCAGGAGATTTTGCACGGGGTGAGCAACGATACAGCGCGCTGGTTGGCACCCTATCGGCCCGCGCGGTTTGCCTAAAAATGAAAAACGGCGACGCTTGGGATCAAGCGCCGCCGTCTAAATCGTAAGGTTAGATCAGCTTAGAACGTTTTGCCGATTTCCCACTTTTCGATCAACGCGTTCAAAGAACCGTCCGCTTTCATGGAACCGATTGCTGCGTCGAGCTTCGCTTTCAACTCGCCGTCGCTTTCGCGCAGACCAAGGCCGATGCCGCCGCCGAGCAGTTCTTCTTGCTCGATCAACATCAGGCTGGAGTCTTCGTCCGCGATTGGCTTGAGGTAGGTTTTGTCAGCCAAAACCGCGTCCGCTTCGCCGTTGCGTACGGCTGCGACAGTCTCTTCGGGTGTTGCGAATTCAACCAATGTCGCGCCCGTAGAGGCGATGTGAGACGCTTGGATCGTGCCTGTTTGTGCTGCGATCACGCCGCCCGCGAGGTCAACATCCATGCTAAGCGCGATGTAGCCAGATGGGTCTGGTTGCGTGTAGTTCTGTGTGAAATCAATGACTTCATCGCGCTCATCTGTGATGGACATGCCTGCGATGATGACGTCATAGTTGCCGGATACGAGGTTCGGGATGATGCTGTCCCACTCGTTTGTGACCCACTCGCATGTGAGTTCTGCGCGCACGCAAAGCTCGTCGCCAAGCTCGCGCTCAAAGCCGTCAACTTCGCCGTCATCGTTGAGGAAGTTGTAGGGAGGGTATGCGCCCTCTGTGCCGAGGCGAACTGTTTTGCTGTGACCGTCTGCGAAAGCAAAGCCTGCAACTAGCGTCAGCGCTGTTGTTGTGAGCATAAGTTTTTTCATCGTGTAGTCTCCCGTTGAGTGTTTGGTTTAGGGTTTGTTAGCGCCTAAGCCGTACTGGATAAGAACTGCTGTAGGCGGGTTGATTTGGGCGCGCCAAACAGGTCTTTGGGCGCGCCTTCTTCCTCGATCAGGCCTTGGTGCAGGAACACAACGTGATCCGATACATCTGCGGCCAATTTCATATCGTGCGTCACGATCAACATCGTGCGCCCTTCGCTCGCGAGGTCTTTGATGACTTTGATAACCTCTTGTTCGAGCTCAGGATCGAGCGCGGAGGTGGGTTCATCAAACAAGAGCGCTTCGGGTTCCATGCACAGGGCGCGCGCGATTGCGGCGCGTTGCTGCTGCCCCCCTGAGAGCTGCGCAGGAAAGACGTCGCATTTGTCGCCGATGCCGACCTTGTCGAGATAACCGCGCGCCGCTTTTTCCGCGTCCGCTTTGTCGCGGCCAAGCACCGTGACAGGCGCTTCCATGACGTTTTGCAAGATGGTCATGTGTGACCACAGATTGAACTGTTGAAACACCATAGAGAGGTTCGTGCGGATGCGGATCACTTGGGCGCCATCGCTGGGGCGGCGATTGTGGCCGCTGCCGGCCCATTTTACAGGTTCGCCTTTGAATTCAACATCGCCTTGCTGGCTGTCTTCGAGTAAATTTGCGCATCGCAACAACGTCGATTTGCCAGAGCCGGAGGAGCCAATAAGCGAAACGACATCGCCACGTTTCGCCGCGATGGACACGCCTTTTATGACCTCAAGGTCGCCGTAGGCTTTGTGAAGATCTCGCAACTCGATGACTGTGTCTGGCGCGGTCAATGTGTATCCTTAACAACTAAGCAGGCTATGTTTGAGCGTAAATAAAGGGGTTTGGCAATTGCCAATACTTCATTTACGCGACTTTACGATAGGGAAACCTAGCTTTTTGATGCGGCAACACGCTGTCGTGCCTGTGCGCTGTCCACGTCGTTCACACCAAGCAAATTGGCAATCAAGCGCAAGAGTGCGTCCTCTTCTTGTTCGCGCACGCCGTCCGCGAGGACCACAGACCAAAGGGCTTCAATCACACCGAGACGCTCTGGATAGGGAACGGCATCTTTGATCGCGCGGGTAAAGCGCACGGTGTCCGGTGCTTCATGTTCTAGGGTTTCGGCGTTTTGCATCAACTCATGAACGCCTTGTTTATCAAGGGCAAAACGGGTCGTGACAACGGTTTCGATCTGATGGCGTTCAGATTTCGCGTACTCGCCGTCAGAACGGGCAACGCGCACCAAAAGAGCGGTTAGAGCAAGACGGGCATCGCCGTCATCAAGTGGATCGGGCTCAGGCTGGGTCAGCCTTTTGAGAAATTCAGCAAACATGTGGGTGATATAGGGGCCTTGGTGTTAAGAGGAAAGGTTTGAGGCGTTATCAATTGCCGCCTGATTTTGCGCATCGGCTTGGGCGGCGGCGCAATCTTGTGGCTTGATACCGAGTTGAGATTGGGTGATCTCCATCACATCCGCTTCGACCTCGCGCAGCGCGCCATCGGCGTAGACCACCTGCCAAAGTGCTTTTACGATACCGAGACGATCTGCGTAATCGACGCTTTTGCACAGCAAATGCGCAAAATCCGGGGTGTTTGGCGCGAAGGCTTCTAGGCGCTCACACTCTGCGCGCAGTTTGGCGGCGTCGATCGGGCCAATGTTTTGGAACTTGGCCAGAACGCGGTCAATTTGGCCAATTTCTTGCACCGCATATTGTTTGTCTGACAAAGCCACGCGCACCAAAAGCGCGCCAAGCGCGTGGGGCACGTCTGTCGCTGGGAGCGGTTTTATCTCCCTTTGAACGGGTGTTTTGAAAAGGGCGGTGAGGCGATCTAGAACGCTCATATGGGATCATACCCTTCGACAATAGCGATGTCGCCTGCGCTGACTGCGTCACGGATTGCTTTTGCGGCTTGGTAGGCATCACTTTCATAGCAGGCATAAGCGGCTTCAATGCTCGGAAATTCCAGCACGACGCTGCGTGCACGCATCTCGCCTTCGCGCACCTCTTGCGGCCCACCGCGCACCAAAAATTTAGCGCCGTATTCTTTGAACGGTGCGGCATTTGCTTCTTGGTAGAGTTTGTAGGTTTCCGCGTCGTCGATGGTGACGTGACCGATCCAGTAGCCTTTTGGCATGTGCTTTGCTCCCCTTGTTTCAGGTGAGGTTACCCCATCAGATCGAAGCCTTCAAAGCGCAAATTATCGACAGAGATCCCTTGCGGGTCGGTGTTGAGTAGAATGAAGCCAGCGATGTCAGGCTCCATCTTTTGACGCGCAAAACCATAGCTTGCCTCAGTGAGAGGGCCGAAAGTGACGGTGTCGATATCTTCGCCCTGACGGTTGATGAACTTGATGGACGCGTACCCTTGCTCGCCGCCCGCGATATCGAACGCAAGCGCCGGTTGATCGCGCTCGAACAGAACTGCGATAGCGCCTTCGCCGACCGCTTCGACTTTGGGGTAAACGCGGGGGCCGTGGCCATGAATAACGATGGAACCGCGCACGTGCATAGCGCCAAGGGTTTGGCCTTCGCCACCATCAAGAACAGTGAGGGGAAGGAGCGGTTTGCCAGTGATCACATCAAAATCACCGCTTGCATGGCGCGACTGACCTGCGAAGCGTTCGCCGAACGTGGTGCCATCACGGATCAACACATCATCAAGGCGCGAGCCAAGGCCAAGGGACGCCATAACGTCGTCAAAGTCGATGAGTTTGGAGAACACGAGGCTCTCTGGATCGGTGAGACAAACGGGTCGCTCGCAAGCAGCTTGAGCGGCGAAAGGGACTGTCGTGAGCAAGGCAAGTGTGAGCAACGTGTTACGCATGTTAAAAGCGTAACACAGGGTTCCTAAATCTCCAAAACTTGCTTTTCGGGCTTAAACGAGGCGCGAGTTGTCTTTCGCTGCGCGCACGAAATCTTTGAACAATGGATGGGGGTCGAAGGGCTTCGATTTCAACTCTGGATGGAACTGCACGCCGATGAACCATGGGTGATTTGTCCACTCCACGATCTCAGGCAGACGACCATCAGGGGACATGCCGCTGAACTTCATGCCTACCGCCTCAAGCTTGTCTTTGTAAGCGATATCAACCTCATAGCGATGACGATGACGCTCTTCGATCGCGGTTGAGCCGTAGACGTCAGCCACTTTGGACCCTGCCATTAGGGTCGCGTCATAAGCGCCCAAGCGCATGGTGCCGCCCTTTGCATCATCCGCTTTGCGGCTGACTTTTGCGTTGCCTTGGACCCATTCTTTGAGGTGATAAACGACTGGTTCGAAACGCTTTTTGCCCGCTTCATGATCGAATTCTTCAGAGCCAGCGGTACTTACGCCTGCCACATTGCGCGCGGCTTCGATGACGGCCATTTGCATGCCCAAACAGATCCCAAGATAAGGAATGTTATTTTCGCGCGCATACTGAGCGGCTTTGATTTTGCCCTCGGTTCCGCGTTCGCCAAAGCCACCGGGGACGAGGATCGCGTGATACCCTTCAAGATAAGGTGCGGCATCGGTGGAATCGAAGACTTCGGCATCGACCCACGAGACGTTAACCTTAACACGGTTGGCCATGCCGCCGTGCGTTAGGGCCTCTTTGATGGATTTATAGGCGTCTTCAAGCTGGGTGTATTTACCAACAATCGCGACGTTCACTTCGCCATCTGTGTTGTGAATGCGGTCGGCTACGTCTTCCCATACACGCAAATCTGGTTTTGGCGCGGGGTTGATTTCGAACGCATCAAGCACTGCTTGATCCAGCCCTTGCGCGTGATAGGCGAGGGGCGCTTCGTAGATTGATTTCAGATCGTAAGCCGCGACGACGCTTTCTTTGCGTACGTTACAAAAGAGCGCAATTTTCTCGCGTTCCTTTTCGGGGATTGGATGCTCGGAGCGGCACACAAGGATGTCGGGCGCGAGGCCGATGCTTTGCATTTCTTTGACAGAGTGCTGCGTTGGCTTTGTTTTCAGCTCACCCGAGGCGGCGAGATATGGCAGCAACGTGAGATGCATGTAGATACACTGGCCGCGCGGACGGTCGTGGCTGAACTGGCGGATCGCCTCGAAGAAGGGCAGACCCTCGATGTCGCCGACAGTGCCGCCAATTTCGCAAAGCATGAAATCGACTTCATCCTCGCCAATTGCGATGAAGTCTTTGATTTCGTTGGTGACGTGCGGAATAACTTGGATGGTTTTGCCAAGATAGTCGCCGCGACGTTCTTTGTTGAGCACGTTGGTGTAAATGCGGCCTGACGAAATGGAATCGGTTTTGCGCGCGGGAACGCCTGTGAAGCGCTCATAGTGACCAAGGTCGAGATCGGTTTCGGCGCCATCGTCTGTGACAAATACTTCGCCATGTTCAAACGGGCTCATCGTGCCGGGATCGACGTTGAGGTAGGGGTCAAGCTTGCGCAGGCGCACGGAAAAACCACGCGCTTGAAGCAAAGAGCCAAGCGCCGCGGAGGCGAGACCTTTGCCGAGGGACGAGACAACACCGCCTGTGATGAAAATAAATCTGGCCATCTGGCTTGCGCCTCCCGTGAGGACCGAATTGCGCTGAAAGGGGCTGCAAAACAGGTCAATTTCCAAGTGATCGGCATCACAAAAATACCGATACTCACGGGATTTGAGCGATAAAGGATTCGTGTGAGATTCGCAAGCCAGCCGCTACATGATGTTGCGGCAAGCCTAAGACACTCAAATCTTAGTAATTTTAGTCTGCGCGTGGAACCAAAGGTGCGTTGTCATCAACACTTGGTGGCAGCAAACTGTCGCCTTCACCAAGACCCGAAGGTGCTGTTTCAGAAGCTGCCGCGGGTGCGTCACCTAGGCGGTCCAAAACAGAGCTGCCCGCAGATTTTTGCGCCGCGATGATTGTCAGTGTGATCGACGTACAGATGAACGCAATCGCGAGGATCCATGTCACTTTGCCAAGGGCTGTCGCCGCCGCGCGGCCCGACATTGCGCCGCCACCGCCGCCACCGCCGCCCATGCCAAGGCCGCCCCCTTCGGAACGTTGCATCAGAACGACGCCGATCAAAGCCAAAGCCAAAAGGAGGTGAATGATCAGAACGACGTTTTCCATGGGAGCCTGCGTGTTAGTGGTACAGCGTGCTATCTAGGCAATCATCGCCGTCCGTGCAACCCGTCAATCTGAGTTGGTCACGTCAAAGTATGTCGCGGTGATCGAGACGGGGAAATTCACAGAGCGTGCAATAAAGCAATGGTTGTGAATGCGCCCATGAACCTCGTCCGCGAGGGTGGTGTCGCTGCCGGGGGTGAGGCCGATCTTGGGTCTCAGGTCCGCGCGGATGAAACGTCCTGTCCCATCAGGCAAGCTTTCGCCGGTGCCGACCGGATTATCCTCGTAGGAATGGACGATTATGCCCGCATCAGAGGCAAGGTGCAAAAACCATAGCATATGGCATGAACTCAGTGCTGCGATCAGCATATCTTCGGGGTTATACAATGCGCTGTTGCCACCAAGGAGCGGATCATTAGAGCACGCAATCGCTGGCTTGCCGTCACTTTGGAGAGTCCAGTCGCGTGTGTAGGCTTTGTAATGCGACGTGCCTGACCCTTGATTACCAGTCCATCTCAGCGTGGCAGTGAAATCGTGCTCTTTACTCATCAACATCATCCATATCCGCTTGTCCAGAAATCGCGCGGCGAATGTGGGACCAGCTGAGACCAACGCCAAGAACGAGGCTAAGAGCAATGAGGCCGAGCCAGAGATTGGCAGCTTGGTTCTCGAGATTGAGCCAGCCGAAATCATAAAGCACCCAAAGGAGCGCAGCGACCAGTGCAAGGACCAGCCCCATGCCAAAAGGACCGATGGAGCGCAGCGTGGCGCGCAAGAAAATAATGTAGCCGATCAGGAGAATCAGACCGCTCAGGACAATGAGCGGAAGTTGCTCAGCATAGTTTGTCAGTGACCAGCGGACCCAATTATAGGGTGTCGGGTTATAGGTCGCTGCAAGTAAGACGAAGGCGATGAGCCAGCGGATGGCGATGCGGATCATGGGTGCTCTCCTTGGTTTGGTTGAGGTTTTTGCTGATGAACGGCGCTATGTCCAGCATTTGCGCGTTTTGTTGGGGCGGATAAGTTTATTTTGAAAGATGAAGCAGGGCCTGTGTGCATTTCACAAGCGGTGCGGCGAAATAGGTGTTTCGCTTATCAGATGCGCGCTCTATACGGACGCGGGTTTGACGTAATGAAAAAGGTCTAAAAGCATGGCGAACGTGGTTGTTGTTGGCGCTCAGTGGGGCGACGAAGGTAAAGGCAAGATTGTCGATTGGCTCAGTGAGCGGGCCGACATCGTCGCACGTTTCCAAGGCGGGCATAACGCAGGTCACACGCTTGTTGTTGATGGCAAGGTATATAAATTGCACGCGCTTCCCTCTGGTGTTGTGCGCGGAGGCAAGCTGTCTGTTATCGGCAACGGCGTCGTTCTGGACCCATGGCATTTGATGAAAGAGATCGAAACGATCCGCGCACAGGGTGTGTCGATCACGCCTGAGACGTTGATGATCGCAGAAAATACGCCGTTGATTTTGCCGATTCACGGCGAGTTGGACCGTGCGCGCGAAGAAGCGTCCTCTAAGGGTACCAAGATTGGCACCACAGGCCGCGGCATTGGTCCAGCCTATGAAGATAAAGTCGGTCGCCGCTCTGTGCGCGTGGCGGATTTGGCAGACGCCGCGACGCTAGAGGCGCGGGTTGATCGCGCGTTGCAACACCATGATCCGTTGCGCAAAGGGTTGGGGATCGAAGCAATTGATCGCGACGCATTGATTGCGATGCTGCGCGAGATTGCGCCAAGCGTTTTGGAATATGCGGCCCCTGTTTGGAAAGTGCTTAATGAGCGCAAGAAGAAAGGTCAGCGGATTTTGTTTGAGGGCGCGCAAGGCGCGTTGCTTGATATCGATTTTGGAACCTATCCTTATGTGACCTCGTCCAACGTGATTGCAGGGCAAGCGGCGACAGGCGTTGGCGTTGGGCCGGGTTCGATTGATTATGTTCTTGGGATTGTGAAAGCTTATACGACGCGTGTTGGCGAAGGACCCTTTCCAACGGAGTTGGAAGATGCGGACGGTCAACGCCTTGGCGAGCGTGGCCATGAATTTGGCACCACGACAGGACGAAAGCGTCGCTGTGGCTGGTTTGATGCGGCTTTGGTGCGCCAAACCTGTGCAACCTCGGGTGTGACAGGGATTTCCCTAACCAAGCTTGATGTCTTAGACGGGTTTGAAACGCTCAAGATTTGCACGGGCTATATGTTGGATGGTGAGCGCATTGACTACCTGCCGACGGCAGCGGATCATCAAGCGCGGTGCACGCCGATCTATGAAGAAATGCCAGGTTGGAGCGAGAGCACGGAGGGCGCGCGTTCTTGGGCGGACCTGCCTGCGAATGCGATCAAATATGTGCGTCGCATTGAAGAGTTGATTGATTGCCCTGCGGCCCTAGTTTCTACCTCACCGGAACGAGAGGATACGATCCTCGTTACTGACCCGTTTGAGGATTAATGGCTCTTTCATATAAAGCCCGCAGACGCTGGGCGCTCGTTATTTTGCTGATCGGCATGCCGCTCTACATCATCTTCGCGATCGCGGGGGTAGCGTTGTTGTTTCAATTTACTGGACGCCCGCCGATCTGGCTGGAGTTCGCGATTTACGTGGTTTTGGGCGTGCTTTGGGTCTTTCCGTTCAAGAAAGTCTTTATGGGTGTCGGTCAAGCAGACCCCGATGCGCCGCAGGATTAAGAGCGCGTCAGACTCAAAAACGGCGGCCCCAAGCAGAAGGCCGCCGTTAAAATACGCGAGGTGTGTCGGGGTTATCCGACAGCGCGCGTGTCTGGTTTGAAGCTGATCCTGTCTGAGACAGTAAAGCGACCGCCTGCAATTTTTTCGATCTTACCTTGACGCAAAAGCTGCCCGAATGAACGCAGCCCATCTTCGCGCGAGAAGTTCTCTTCCTGAACCATGCGCACTTTGGTCATCAACTGTGGGCGCGAGAATTGATCGCGACCCTCAACATAGGCGAGATACGCGGCGGCTGCTTCGAGCAGATCTGGCAGTTCTGTTGCGCCGAGTTCTTCTGCGAATTCGTTGAACGTTCCGCCGTCAGGTGCCACTTCGGACGAGATATCCTGTGCAGATGGTGTTGGCGTTTCACCAGCCCTGATGCGACGTGGACGCACGGGTTGAACTGGCGCAGATTGGGCGGCTTCAGGCATTGCGACTGGTGCTGCTTGAGGTGTATCAACACGTTGTTCTTCGACCAATTTCAAAGGTGGGCGCGCTGCGGATGACGCATTTTCACCGGCCGTCAGACGACGCACGGGGCGGCGTGGCTGAACGGCGCTTTGCAGATCATCGCGGTACGTTTGCGTTTCATCGACATTTTTAACTTGTGGGCCCGCATGTTTGTCAGCGCGTGCTGACGCTACGGCCGCGCGCAGATGGCCAAGCGCATTGCGGCGCTTTTTTCCGTCTGGTTCATCCAGCTCCGAGCTGGCCTGATTCATCAAGCGATCCATTTCAATGTCAGGCTCGGCCACAAGATCGTCCGCGCCACGTGCATTCACATTGGACGTTTGCGCACTTGGTGTTTCGATTTCTGCTGCAAGTTCTGCAGTGTCGTGCGGCTCTGGCAAAACGTCTTGTGCGACGGGCTCTGCGTGAGTGGCAAGTTCTGCTTCAACGGCGGCAAGTTCGCGGGCGAGTTCGTCTTCATCGTCGCGCGACAGGCTGCTGTCTTGCACAGGCGCGTCGGTTTGCGCCTGCTCGCTTTCGAGGGTGTCCTGCGCATCGTCGAGTTCTTCTTCGATATCGCCGCTTGCAATTGCCGCTTCAAATTCTTCGCGCTTCATTTTGATAACACGCGCTCGAATGGGCGCTTTTGGGGTCTCAACCTCTGATACGTCGCTCAATAGAGCGCTTGGAGCGTCCGCGCGTTCGTTTTCATATGGTTCTGCATCCAACGCGTCATCCAGATCCGCGTCAAAATCAGGCAGATCGGCGCTTGGAACATTGGCATTAAGCTTGGACATCACGTTAGAGATTGCATCGTTAGCGTCCACTTTAGGCGTGGCTGCAACGATAACCTCTTCTTCGATCTCTTCGTCTGACGTCTCGTCCAGATCAAGAATGTCTTCAAGATCAGTATCACCAGGTTGGCCTTGCATGATGTCGTCTGCGTGCTCATCTTCGGAATATGTCGGCGTCGCAGGCGTACTAACTGGCTGACCGACGACAGCGCGGATGCGGGCAAGTTTTGCAGCAACTGAGTCTGGCTCTTCTTGGTCATGCTTAGATTGCTCGGCGAGCATCGCCGCTTCTTTTGCGGCTTTTTCTTTGCGTTCGGCCTCTGCCTGCGCTTGAGCTTCTGCTTGACGCTGCGCAAGTGCCTGACGTTCGGCGGCTGCATCACGCTCTGCTTCTACGCGTTCCGCTTCGGCTTGCACCAAACGCTCGGCGTCAGCTTTTTGCGCTGCTTCGGCAAGGCGCGCACGGCGTGCGGCGCGGGCTTGTGTGCGCTCTTGCGCTTCTTTCGCGACGCGCTCTTCTTCAGCGCGAGCTTCTTGTGCAGCAGCCTCAGCAAGACGGGTTTGCTCTAGCTCTGCGGCAGCTTTGGCCTGAGCCTCTGCTTCTGTAGCAAGAGTGGCGGCGTCAACGTCGCTCTCTGTCTCTATTTGAGCCAGTGGCGCCGTTGTGCGCAGAACGAATTTGTCACCGTCTCGGTGTGCCTCCACACGTCGCGACACTTCGCGTTCTGCGATCCGAGCGAGCATGTCTGCGTCGGGGGTGGGTGGTTCTGCGCCGAAATATCTATCGTCCGCGGCGAGATCTCTGAAATACTCGGCGATGGCTTTCATCGTATCGAACGAATCGTCAAACCCCTCCAAGGTGCAGGAGAACGTGCCGTAGGAAACCGTGAGAACTTTGCTCGAATTTACCATGATCTACTCGCTTTACTTAATGTCAGTGTGGTTAATAACTAAGCAGTGTCGACCAAAGCGGCCCGAATCTGTGTCTTCTAACGTATCATTTTGTGACCCAAATGTGATCTGTTTCCCTAAAGGTGTTAATCTGTCGTGATTTCTAAAATTGTTCGCAAATTGGAACCTATAACTCTGGTGGGCGGCGCAGCTGTTAACAGTCAGCAACTGGAGCGCGCGATTGTTGAGGCCCCGACGCTTGTCGCCGCGGACGGCGGGGCGGCGCATATAGTACGCGCAGGCAGGGTGCCCGAGGCCGTCATAGGAGATATGGATTCGCTTTCGGGCGATTTAAAGGCCGCTTTGCCCAAAGACATCGTCCACGAGATCGAAGAGCAAGACAGTACCGATTTCGAGAAATGTATGCTGCGGATTGAAACGCCGTTGGTTGTTGGACTTGGGTTTTTGGGTGGCCGTTTGGATCATCAGCTGGCGGCATTTCACGGGTTGATGCAGTTTCAAGATCAGCGCTGTGTATTGCTAGGGTCTGATGAGGTCGTCTTTCTATGTCCGCCGCTGCTGGACTTACCTTTAAGCGCGGGAACGCCTGTATCATTGTTTCCGCTAGGGCCCGTTACAGGGCGGGCGTCAGGTTTAAGGTGGTCGTTTGAAAGCCTTGATTTTTCGCCTGGTGAAAATATTGGAACGTCCAACGTTGCAGATGGTGCGATTTCATTGGCGATGACGGCGCCTGCAATGCTGTGCATCCTGCCTGCGCAGTGCTTTGAAGCGGTGGTTAAGGCACTTGTGGCGCAATCCGGCTCATGGCCCGCTCGCGGATGACAATATAAAGACCTGCGGAAATTGTGATTGCGATCCCGACCGAAGCGAGCGTGTTGGGGAGCTCAGAGAATACCAGCCAACCGATGAAGGTGGCAAACGGGATCTCAAGATATTGCATCGGTGCGAGGGTCGCGGAGGGCGCGTAACGTAGCGACCACGTCATGAGAAGATGCGCGAGCGTACCGATGACGCCGATGGCGATGAGCATACCCAGTTCGCTGAGGTTCGGCGCTTTGATCTCAAAAAGTGCGATGTCTGTTTGACTGAAGATCGACAGGATTGGCAAAAGAATGGCGACAGCCATAACACCGTTGACGCCTTGCAAACTAATTGGATCGGTTTGTTTCGCGATCTGACGGGTGACTAACATGAACAGCGAAAAGACAACGGCCACAACAAGCGGCAACAATGCGGGCCAGCCGACGTTTTCGAATGCGGGTTGTATAACGAGCAATGTGCCGATGAAACCAACAGCGCAGGCAATAATCCTGCGCGCGCCGATTTCCTCGCCCAATACGTAATGGCCAAGGAGGAGCATAAGGAACGGCATGACAAATGCGATCGCCACGGCATCCGCGAGTGGAAGATACTGCAGCGCTGTAAACATCGCCGCGATGCCGATGATATGGAGCAAAGTGCGAAGCCACGCGAGACGTAAGATACGGCCTTCTAGACGGAATGGTCTGTTCGTCAGCGCGATCAAGGGTAAAAGCAAAAGCGCCTGCATCGCAAAGCGCGCGAGCAAAAGGATGCCGAGCGGGATAGTCTGGCCAATGATCTTAGCGAGCGCATCGCCTAAAGGGGCCATTACACAAAAGCCAAGCATCAAGAGGATGCCAAGGAGGGGGCGGTCAGCTGTCATGTCAAGACGCTAAGCAGTGCGCGCGGCGATAGCAATTGAGGCGGCAAATTTTCTAGAAAATTTGTATGTGTGATTTTTCTAGAAAAATCGCGCTTAGCAGTTTGGAATGTTTACAGCCAAACCACCGAGTGAAGTCTCTTTGTATTTCTCGCTCATATCCACCCCTGTCTGGCGCATGGTCTCTATACAGGCATCCAGCGGAACCAAGTGTTGCCCATCACCGCGCAAAGCCAACGAAGCCGCGCTTACAGCTTTAATCGCACCAAGACCATTGCGCTCGATGCAGGGCACTTGCACAAGACCCTTCACCGGATCGCAGGTCATGCCCAAGTGATGCTCAAGCGCGATTTCAGCTGCGTTTTCGACCTGTTCAACTGTACCGCCAAGAACGGCGCATAGACCTGCTGCAGCCATGGCGGCAGCGCTTCCAACTTCTGCTTGGCACCCCGCTTCCGCGCCAGAGATCGAGGCGTTGAATTTCACCAAACCGCCAATCGCCGCAGCGGTGAGTAGGAATTCCTCAACCTTGCTCTCCGAAGCATTGGGCACATGATCGAGGTAGTAGCGGATCGTGGCGGGCACGACACCCGCAGCACCGTTGGTGGGGGCTGTAACAACTTGACCACCCGCTGCATTCTCTTCGTTCACCGCCATCGCATAAACGCTCATCCAATCGTTAATCGTATGCGGGGCCGTTAAGTTCATTCCGCGTTCAGCAATCAACGCATCATGAATGCCTTTGGCGCGACGGCGCACGTTTAAACCACCGGGCAAGATGCCATCACGCGCCATACCGCGATCAATGCAATCGCTCATTACTTGCCAAATGCGCGCGGTGCCCGTGCGAAGGCTTTCGGTGCAGCCGCGCGCGATCTCGTTGGCGCGTTTCATTTCTGCGATGCTTTTGCCTGCAATATTCGCCATCTCGAGCATTTCGGCAGCAGATTTGAACGGGTAGGGGACGGGATCGCCTTCGTCGGTGTCTTTGCCCTCTGCCAACTCCGCGGCTGTCATCACAAAGCCACCCCCGATGGAGTAATAGGTTTCTTGAAACGTCACATCGCCTTGGGCGTCTGTCGCCATCAAGATCATACCGTTCGCGTGGCCAGGAAGATTAGGCCCAAAGTCGAATTTCAGATCGTTCTTGGGATCGAAAGCCAGCGGACCCAGCCCGTCTGGCGAGACGTTCTTTGATTGCACAATTTCCGCCATCGCAGCATCTGCTTTTGCATCGTCATAAGTGTCGGGCATAAATCCAGCAAGACCAAGCACCGTGGCGCGATCTGTGGCATGGCCAACACCTGTGAACGCAAGTGAGCCATGCAAGGACGCGCGCAACCCGTGAAACTCGAACGGGGACGCGCGCAATGCATCCAAGAAGCGCGCGGCGGCGACCATAGGGCCCATGGTGTGGGATGAGGACGGGCCGATGCCCACTTTGAACATATCGAAGACGGATAGAAACATTATGTGTCACTGCCTTTTGAAAGCTTGGAAAGGTTGGAAAAAGCTGGGGCGCTGAAAGTGGGGGGCCGTTCTTGTGTCACAGCTCTTGGAGCAAGGTTGGCATGGGGGACCGCCGTCTTCTTAAACGCGGGAATCATTTCAGGCGCAATGCGGATAGGCATCGAGGCGGTGTCGCGGGCGCAGTGGTGTGTATAGATTTCCTTCATACCTTCCCTTTACGCGGTCTTTGCGTGTGTGCGACGCTGAAAAGCGACATTCCGCTCTCGCGCCCCGTCCAAGCTATGCGTATAAGGACGAAAGCTGCCAAGGAGTTGAATGAACATGAGCGGAGAATTGTCGCCTATCGATAAGGCAAAATTTGTTGCGGCCAAGCGTGCTGCGGCCTTCGTCGAAGACGGTATGCGGGTTGGGCTTGGAACCGGATCAACGGCGGCTTGGCTCGTGCGCTGCTTGGGTGAAATGGTGCGCGACGATGGTTTGCGCATTCGCGGTGTTCCAACATCAACACGCACAGCCGTTTTGGCCCGCGAAGTCGGCATCGAGGTCATTTCGCTGGATGAGGCGCGTTGGCTCGACATTACGATTGACGGCGCGGATGAATTTGATGGCGATCTGAACCTGATCAAAGGCGGCGGCGGCGCGCATTTGCAAGAAAAGATTGTAGCGACCGCGTCTGATCAGATGATCGTGATCACGGATGCCAGTAAAGAAGTCGAAACGCTTGGTGCGTTTCCTTTGCCGATCGAGGTTATTCCTTTCGGTTGGCAGACCACGCGCGCGCTCGTGGAAGAAACGCTTGTCTCAATGGACGTGCTCGGACGTGACATCAGCCTGCGTATGAACGGCGATGCGCCTTTCATCACGGATGAGGGTAATCATATCCTAGATCTCAACCTCAAACGGATCGGTAATCCACGTCAATTGGCCATGGTAATCAACCAGATGCCCGGTGTCGTGGAAAATGGCTTGTTCATTGATATTTGTGACACAGTTGTGATCGGTCACGGGGATGGCAAGGTCGAAGTGCGCGACATAAATACAGGTACTGTTGAACATGACCGTCTCGATTTTGTGGAAAGCGACAACCTTTTCAAAGATCTGGCGGATTAAGCGCGCTTAGTCGTAAACACTTGGCGTGAATGAAGGACACTGAGAATGGCATTTGACTACGATCTATTTGTGATTGGCGGCGGCTCTGGTGGCGTGCGCGCAGCGCGTGTTGCAGCGCAAGATACTGGTGCGAAAGTGGCGTTGGCCGAAGAGGACCGCTACGGAGGAACCTGTGTCATTCGTGGCTGTGTCCCTAAGAAACTGATGGTGTTTGCGTCAGGTTACGCAGGGCTCGCGCAAGAGGCTCAGGCCTATGGTTGGGACGTCAGTAACAGAGGCTTCGACTGGAAAGCGTTCCAGAAAAAGATGCACGCCGAGTTGGATCGCCTTGAGGGAATTTACCGCAATTTGTTGAAAAACGCGGGTGTTGAGACGTTTGATAGTCGCGCGCGCATCGCAGATGCGCACACCGTTGAATTGGCGGATGGCACGCGCAAGACTGCGAAACATATTCTGATTGCCGTTGGTGGTCGCCCAGTGAAGCCAGCGATTGCGGGCGCGGAACATGCGATCACCTCGAACGAGATTTTCGACCTCGAGAGCTTGCCAAAATCCATGCTGATTGTTGGGGGTGGCTATATCGCCTCTGAATTTGCAGGTGTGATGAACGGCATGGGCGTTGAGACGACACAATTTTATCGCGGCGATCAGATTTTGCGCGGCTTTGATGATGAAGCGCGCACAGTTGTTGCGCAAGAAATGGTCGTCAAAGGCGTTAACCTTGAGTTGAACACCAACATCGCTGAAATGCGCCGTGAAGGTGCAGGCATCTGGGTGAAAGACACAAACGGCGTTGAGCGTAGCTTTGACCAGGTGATGTTTGCGACGGGACGCGCGCCCAATTCAGATAATCTCGGACTTGAAGATGTCGGCGTTGCGCTGGGCCGAAAGGGCGAGGTGGTTGTCGATGAATATAGCCAGACTGGCGTGCCATCGATTTATGCGGTGGGCGATGTGACGGACCGCGCGAACCTTACGCCGGTTGCTATCCGCGAAGGAATGGCGTTTGTTGAAACTGTCTTCAAAGGCAATCCAACCAAACCAGATCACGACTTGATCCCGACCGCAATTTTCACGCAGCCGGAAATGGGCACAGTTGGTTTGTCAGAGGAAGAGGCAAAGGCGCAAGAACCGATCGAGGTCTACTCAACATCCTTCAAGCCGATGCAGCAAAGTTTCGCAGGCCAAGCAGAGAAAGTGTTGATGAAATTGATCGTCAGCCAAGCAAATCGCAAAGTTTTAGGCTGTCACATTGTCGCGCCCGGCGCGGGTGAATTGATCCAGCTTGCAGGCATCGCTGTAAAGATGGGCGCAACAAAAGAAGACTTTGATCGTACGGTTGCGGTGCACCCGACGATGTCCGAAGAATTGGTAACGATGAAAACACCGACCCGTACGGGTTGAATTCTTGGCAAACCTGACCAGTTTACATGGGTAGGTAGGCCTAACAGACTTAACTAAGGGGAAAAGCTTAAATGGCTGGTAACAACGGCGGCCCATGGGGTGGCGGTGGAAATAACGGATCTGGCGATGATAATCGCGGTTCCGGCAATAATGGTGGCGGACGTCGTCCCGAAGGGGACGGGCCACAGATTCCCGAAATCGACGAGCTGATGAAAAAGGGCCAAGAGCAGTTGCGCGTCCTCATGGGCGGTCGCGGTGGCGGAAATGGCACTAACGGCTCTGGCGGCGGCGCGCCAAGCGGTCCTGCGTTTACGCGCGGAACAGTTGGTCTGGGTGTTGTGGCGGCGGTTGTGCTTTGGGGCATGGCCAGCTTTTACACGGTCAAGCCCGAAGAACAGTCAGTTGAACTGTTCCTTGGAGAGTTCTCTGCAATCGGTAATCCTGGTCTGAACTTCGCACCTTGGCCGCTGGTCACCGCCGAAGTTATTCCGGTCACGCGAGAGCAGACAGAAGATATCGGCGTCGGTGCACGTGGGTCTGAGGCAGGTTTGATGCTGACGGGCGACGAAAACATCGTGGATATCGATTTCCAAGTTGTCTGGAACATCAACGATCCTGCGAAATTCCTGTTCAACCTGCGTGATCCTCAAATGACGATCCGCGCGGTGTCTGAATCGGCGATGCGCGAAATTATCGCCCAGTCAGAGCTTGCGCCGATCCTCAACAGGGACCGTGCGAGCATCGCAGAGCGTTTGGACGATTTGATCCAAAGCACGCTTGATAGCTACGATTCGGGTATGAATGTTGTGCGTGTGAACTTTGACAAAGCCGACCCACCACAGCAGGTGATCGACAGCTTCCGTGAAGTCCAAGCAGCTGAGCAAGAGCGAGACAAACTCGAAAAGCAAGCGGATGCCTATGCAAACCGTATTGTGGCCGAAGCTCGTGGTGAAGCGGCGCAGGTTCTGGAAGAAGCAGAGGGCTATCGCGCCCGCGTGGTCAACGAAGCCACAGGTGAGGCGTCGCGTTTCACAGCTGTTCTAGCAGAGTACGAGAAAGCACCGGAAGTGACACGCAAGCGTCTTTACCTCGAAACGATGGAAGAGGTTCTGGGCCGTGTCGACAAGATCATCTTGGATGATAGCGCGGGCGGTGGCCAAGGCGTCGTTCCATACCTGCCACTCAATGAGCTGCGTAAAAACGCAGGGGGGAGCAACTGATGCGTAAAACAACGTACCTTCTACCAATCGTCGTGATCGCAATTGCGGGACTCCTGTCTTCGGTTTTTATCGTTGACGAACGTGAAAAAGCGTTGGTTCTGCAATTTGGTCGCGTCATTGACGTGAAAGAAGAGCCGGGTTTGGCGTTTAAAATTCCGCTTATTCAAGAGGTTGTCCGCTATGACGACCGTATCCTCAGCCGTGACATCGACCCGCTCGAAGTGACGCCACTAGATGATCGCCGTCTTGTTGTAGACGCTTTCGCGCGGTACCGGATTTCGGACATTAACCAGTTCCGTCAAGCGGTTGGCGTGGGCGGTATTCCTGTCGCCGAGAACCGTTTGGACAGTATTTTGCGCTCTGAAACGCGTGAAATTCTGGGCTCTGTGTCCTCTAACGATATCTTGAGCACAGACCGTGCGGCTTTGATGTTGCGCATCCGAAACGGTGCTATCTCAGAGGCGCGCAATTTGGGGATCGAAGTCATTGATGTGCGTTTGAAGCGGACTGACTTACCGACAGCCAACCTCGAATCTACCTTCGCGAGAATGCGTGCGGAACGTGAGCGTGAAGCTGCCGACGAGATCGCCCGTGGTAACGAAGCCGCTCAGCGTGTGCGCGCCTTAGCGGATCGTACTCAGGTTGAAATCGTGTCTGATGCACGTCGTGATAGCGAAATCACACGAGGTGAAGCGGATGCCGAGCGTAACGCAATCTTCGCGAAAGCTTATGGTGCGGATCAGGAGTTCTTTGAATTCTACCGCTCACTTGAAGCTTACCGCGGCGCGCTGCAAGGCAATAATTCAACCATGGTTCTGTCGCCTGACAGTGACTTCTTTAACTATCTGAAGTCAGACACAAAGTCGGAGTAACCCTATGTTTGCCAACATTTTATTGGCAATCGGTTTGGTCTTGATAATAGAGGGGCTGGTGTACGCACTGGCCCCTTCGCTCGTTGAAGACCTGCTTGAAGCCTTGAGAAATCTATCACTGGAAATGCGCCGAACTTTTGGGTTCTTGGTACTGGTTTTAGGGGTTTGCTTTTTGCTTGCAGCGCGCGCGATGGGGGCTGGATGAAACATTCTGGTTTTTTGTAACTTCGTTCACATAATCTTCACATCCGCTTGAAACACTGAAACGAGATTTGCGTTGCGCCCAAGCGCACCTAGATAGAGGATGAGTACAAAAACCAGCATCACCGATTGAGCTGGCATAGGCTCGGACCAAATAAGGAGGTCTTTCTAAAATGTCTCAGGCACTTGCCCTCTCACAAGACACACAACGCGAAAACCGCAAAGCGCTCTCATGGGCGCTGGCAATGGGGCTCAGCGTTGCTTTGCTCTTACTACAAACACTCAGCGCCGCCGCACGTGGCGCTCCCGAAAGCTTTGCTGATCTAGCAGAGAAAATCAGCCCGGCAGTGGTGAATATCACCACGTCCACAACTGTGGCACGCAACACAGCGCCGCGCGGCGTCGTACCGGAAGGATCCCCATTTGAGGACTTCTTCCGCGAATTTCAAGATCGTAATCGTGGTGGTGATGGCGGCAATGATCGCCCCCGTCGCTCCTCGGCACTTGGTTCTGGCTTTGTGATTTCCGAGGATGGCTTTGTCGTTACGAACAACCACGTGATTGAAGGTGCCGACGAAATCTTGATCGAATTCTTTGAAGGCATGGAATTGCCAGCGAAGGTCATCGGCACAGATCCAAACACCGACATTGCGTTGCTGAAGGTCGAAACCGACAAGCCACTCTCGTTTGTCAGCTTTGGCGATAGCGACGTCTCACGCGTTGGCGATTGGGTCATGGCGATGGGCAACCCGCTCGGTCAGGGTTTCTCTGTCTCTGCGGGCATCGTATCCGCGCGCAATCGTGCGCTGAGCGGTTCTTATGACGACTACATCCAAACGGACGCGGCGATTAACCGTGGTAACTCGGGTGGACCCCTGTTCAACATGGACGGCGATGTGATCGGCGTAAACACGGCGATCCTGTCCCCAAACGGTGGCTCGATCGGCATTGGATTCTCTATGGCATCCAATGTCGTGGTGCGTGTTGTGGATCAACTCAAAGAGTTTGGTGAAACGCGTCGCGGCTGGCTTGGTGTTCGCATTCAAGACGTGACCGACGATGTTGCCGAAGCGATCGGTTTGGAAAAAGCCGCGGGTGCGCTTGTAACGGACGTGCCAGAAGGCCCGTCAGCCGAAGCAGGCATCAAAGCTGGTGATGTGATCATGAGTTTTGACGGAAAAGAAGTCACGGACACGCGTTCATTGGTGAAAACTGTCGGTAATACGCAAGTGGGCAAAGCAGTGCGCGTCATTGTGTTCCGCGATGGTAAAACAGAAACGCTCAAAGTCACTTTGGGTCGTCGTGAAGAAGCGGAAGGCGCAGTGCCTGCATCCCAACCTGCAGAGCCGGAAAAACCCGCCCAGTCTGATATTCTTGGTTTGACCGTTTCAGAAATCACGGATGAATTGCGTGAGCAACTAGAGCTGGCGTCTGGTGCAAGTGGTTTGGTCGTTCAGGACGTAGACGAAACAAGCAAAGCGTTTGAGAAAGGTTTGCGTGCAGGCGATCTGATCACCGAAGCGGGTCAGCAAAAGCTTGCAAGCATTGAGGATTTGAACAAACAAATCGAAGCTGCTCGTGAAGCTGGGCGCAAATCCTTGCTACTGCTTGTACGTCGCGCTGGTGATCCACGCTTTGTTGCACTGTCGCTCGCGGACAGCTAAAGCGATCTAGCAAATACTTAAAAAAGGCCTCGCAATAGCGGGGCCTTTTCTCGTTTATTCTTCTAGATCCAAATCGTAGGCAATCAATCCAAGCTTTCGCGCAGCGGCCAGTGAGAGGATTGAACTGTCGAGCCCTTGGGGAGCCTGGTATTTTCGGATTGCGCTGTATGTTCGCGTATCAATATATCCAGAAACACTGCCGCGATAATGGCCGCGAGCCTTAAGCGCGCGTTGCAGCGTTTCAACAAACTCAACCGTTAGTAAAGGCGCGCAAGGAGTTTCAAACCAAAGTTCTCGGCGTTCTTTAACGATACGTTGCGAGGTTTCGGTTTTGTAAACTGCCGGCGCACTGACCGTTCCGTCTGTGCGAATTTCTGGTGGTTGCAATTGGATTTGATGGGTCACGGTTTCCACCTCAGCCGGGGTCACATGCTTGCCCCAACAGCTGCCTTCCTTCGCACCGGGCGGTGGTGCGGATCGCGTATAAACCAGATCGGGTTCGTCGTTAAACGCAGCTTTCGTGACAGTTTCTAGAGGTGCAGAACAACTTGCAAGGAAACATAGCACGGCCACGCCGCTCACGCGTCGGGTCACCGCAAAACGCGGGATTGCGAAGGGGATGTACTGCATCGCGCCTGTCTCACTGCTTGCCGCCTTATTGGCGATCTCACTTTTCTTAACGTCTTTTTCGCCGCAGTCCTAGCCAATAGATGAAAGAGTACGGCAAGTGCGGCTTTAAAGATGCGCGCGATGACGTAAATGGGACTGGAACGCTTGCGCCTGTGTGTTTAGACAAGCGTAAGGCATCAGTTAAGGACAGATACAAATGGCGAAAATCACCTACATCGAGCACGGCGGCAAAGAGCATGTCGTAGACGTCGCAAATGGCATGACGATCATGGAAGGCGCGCGTGACAATAACATTCCAGGCATCGAGGCCGATTGCGGCGGCGCATGTGCGTGTTCTACGTGCCACGTTTACGTGGATGCGGCTTGGGTCGAAAAACTGCCGGCTAAGGATGACATGGAAGTCGATATGCTCGACTTCGCGTTTGAGCCCGATGAAACGCGTTCGCGTTTGACGTGCCAAGTGAAAGTCACGGATGCGCTAGACGGTCTGGTTGTCCAGATGCCTGAAAAGCAAATCTAATGCGATTGGCTGCGTTTTGTTTGGCTTTGATTTGTGCGGCACCTGCTTTTGCGGGTGTGAAAGAGGCGCGTTTTTCAGAGCCAACAACGCGGTATGCGCATGGAATTTTGGGCGATGCCATTGAGTTTGGCACGCTTGAGATTGTGACGGATGCGGGCAAAGCGATAACGATGCGCTTGCCCGAGACGCGGGTTTTCGAGGATCTTGAGCCGCGTCTTGTTGATGTGGATCTCGATGGTGACAACGAAGTCGTCGTGATCGAATCCAGTACGACTCAAGGCGCGCGCCTCGCGATTTATGATGAGACAGGCTTGGTCGCGGCGACACCATATATAGGTCGATCCAACCGCTGGCTTGCGCCGCTCGGCGCGGCTGATTTGGACGGTGACGGCGCAATTGAGTTGGCCTATATCGACCGTCCACATCTTGCCAAAACTCTGCGAATTTGGCGCTTTGAAGGTGGCCAGCTTACGCATGTCGCGGACCGCTCTGGTTTGACAAATCACCGGATTGGTGAGGATTTCATCTCCGGTGGTGTGATCACTTGCGGCGGCACAGCACAGATTGTCAGTGCGGATGCGAATTGGTCACGTGTCATGATTTCCGAACTCAAAAACGGGAAGATCACCAGCCGTGACGCTGGACCGTTCAGCAAAGCCAATCTAAGAGCGCGCGCGACGACTTGCCGATAGCCTAGAGCGCGCGCCAGCCGATATCGTTGCGATAAAATCCATCTGGCCAATCAACTGACCCGACCATTTCGTAAACGCGCTTATGCGCTTCAGCGAGCGTTGCACCGCGTGCAGTAACGTTCAACACACGCCCACCCGTCGCAACGATTGCGCCATCCCGCTTTGCAGTGCCTGCATGGAAAACAACATTGAAATTATCATCGTCAATGGCGTTTAGCCCCTTGATGACAGTGCCTTTTTCATAAGCGCCGGGGTAGCCATTCGCAGCCATGACAACGGTCATTGCGTGATCGTTGGCCCAGTTGACTTGAGCGTTGTCCAAACGCGCCTCTGCACTGGCGAGCAACAGGTCAAGGATTTGACCCCCAAGGCGCATCATCAGAACCTGACATTCAGGGTCGCCAAAACGAGCGTTATACTCCACCAAGCGCGGCGCGCCGTCTTTGATCATCAGGCCCGCATATAACACCCCTTGGTAGGGCGTACCGCGACGGGCCATTTCGGCCACGCACGGCTTGACGATTTGCTCTAAGGCTTGTGTTGCGATGTCATCCGTCAGGACAGGAGCGGGGGAATAAGCCCCCATGCCACCTGTGTTCGGGCCTGTGTCGCCCTCGCCAACACGTTTGTGATCTTGAGCCGTGCCAATCGGTAGGACGTTCTCACCGTCGCACAGCACAAAGAACGACGCTTCTTCGCCTTCCATAAACTCTTCGATCACCACTTCCGCGCCCGCGCCCCCAAAGGCACCGCCGAACATGTCATCGACCGCGTTGAGCGCGTCTTGCAATTCCATCGCGACGACCACGCCTTTGCCCGCGGCGAGACCATCAGCTTTAACCACGATTGGCGCACCTTGAGCGGTGATATAGGCCTTGGCGCTGGCCGCGTCTGTAAAGTGCCCATACCCTGCGGTTGGCGCATTAGCCGCGACGCAAATTTCTTTGGTGAAAGCTTTGGACGCTTCCAGTTGAGCCGCCGCTTTGGACGGGCCGAATACCAAAAATCCAGCCTCACGCAAATCGTCAGACACGCCAGCGGCGAGGGGTGCTTCAGGACCGATGATCACAAAATCCATCGCTTCCGATTCTGCGAAAGCAATCACATCAGCACTGTTCTCAATATCGAACGACGCACAGGTCGCAATTTTCGCAATGCCTGCATTTCCGGGCGCAACGATCAACTTATCGCATTTGGGGTTCTGCATAACCGCCCACGCCAGCGCGTGTTCGCGCCCACCACCACCGAGAATGAGAATATTCATTGCAAACTCCTGTCTGGGCACCTTGGCCTTCCGCTTGGGGCGTTCTAGTCTGAGCGCATCCGATGCACAAGCGAGCCACAATGTCCGATTTGTTAGACGATCCCCGCGAAGGGGCAAATGAGCCTGAATTTACAGTTTCCGAAATATCGAGCGCCGTGAAACGCACTATTGAGGGGACGTTCGATCATGTGAGGATTCGCGGTGAAGTGGGACGCGTGGTGCATGCGCGCTCGGGGCATTTGTATTTCGACATCAAAGATGATCGCTCTGTTCTGGGCTGTACGGCTTGGAAAGGGCAGGCGGCACGCCTGACTGTGATGCCCGAAGAGGGGATGGAGATCATAGCGACGGGGCGGCTCACCACGTTTCCAGGCCAGTCCAAGTATCAGATGAACGTCCAAGACGTCGCTGTCGCGGGCGAAGGCGCTTTGATGGCGATGCTTGAGAAGCGCAAGAAGAAGCTAGCGGCGGAAGGGCTGTTTGACCTTGATCGCAAGCAAGACACCCCGTTTCTGCCCGAAGTGATCGGCGTTGTAACGTCGCCGACTGGCGCAGTCATTCGTGATATTTTGCATCGTTTAAGGGATCGTTTTCCACGCAAAGTGCTGATTTGGCCTGTGGCTGTGCAAGGCGAGCGGTGTGCACAAGAAGTGGCGCGCGCGATTGAAGGGTTTAACGCGTTCACAGACGGCGGTGCTTTGCCGCGCCCCGATTTGATCATCGTTGCGCGAGGCGGTGGCTCTATCGAAGACCTCTGGGGATTTAACGAAGAGATTGTCGTTCGAGCGGCGTCAGCTTCAAACATCCCGCTGATTTCTGCTGTGGGGCATGAAACCGATACAACTTTAATCGATTTTGCCTCTGATCACCGTGCTCCGACGCCAACAGCTGCCGCAGAACGTGCTGTTCCCGTGCGTGCCGAATTGTTGGCACGCTTGGAAGAAACCGAAAGCCGCCGTATTAATGCAATGCGTGTCGCTTTGAATTATCGCGGCGAAAAGCTGCGCGATCTGTCCCGTGCGCTCCCTCGCAAAGACGCGCTCTTGGGGCAGTCGCAGCAACGCCTTGATCTCGCATCTGCGCGATTACCGAGTGCTTTAACCGCGCGTGTTAGCTTTGGTCGCTCTAAGCTGAGCCAAGCCTCTGGCGCGCTACGTCCCTCGCTTTTGGCGCGCAGTTTGCAAGTCGCGGGTGAACGTGTTGATGATCGCGCCAAACGTCTTTCGCCGGCTTTAGCGCGGCGCACGCGGACGGCTCAGGATGATTTGAGCAAAACTGCCGCGCGCTACAACAATATCGCGCTCGCCCCCCAGATCGAGCGCCGCAAGACCGATTTTTCCAATCTACTTGCGCGTTTCACCCAAGCCGCAAAAGCACAGCAAACACAACACACTAACAAGCTTGACGCGCTAGATCGCTTGCGACTCACGCTTGGGTACACAGCTACCTTGGATCGTGGTTACGCTGTTGTGCGCGGAGCGGATGGCACCGTTTTGACCCGCAAGAAAGACGCCAAATCCCACGTGACGCTTGAGATTGAATTCGCAGATGGCACATTGAGATTGGGAGAGAGTGGTACAACCAAAGCTTCCAAAACAAAAGCTACCGATGATCAAGGGAGTTTATTCTAGTCATATTAACTTTTTGTTAACGTCTTTAGTAAAAAGTCCGAATCAAATGACCAAATAAACGCCCACAACGATTGCTAGGAACGCAGGGAGATAGATGTATCTGCGATTATAAATTGGCGTTGGAGAGAAGCATCTTCCGCATTTTGAGCCCCGAAACGCAATCTGTGACTGCAGTCTTCGCAAGAGTATATCCTCATAGGAGGTGTGTCACCTTATTAAATTGTCTATACACAGAGTCCTCGAGCACCCGACTTTTGACGGGTTGACGTCTGACCGTAGAACGATTCAGCTAACCGCATGATCCG
>NZ_MLCB01000137.1 GCF_001890925.1 Planktotalea frisia | reverse complement strand
TTCGTGAATCATGACGACAAACCAGCATCAAGGCAATTAATGGGTCCTGAGCCTAAGGGGCAGGTTATTGGTTCGAATCCAATCGGGGTCAGCATATTGATCAACGCCACGAAACATCCCCCAAAAAAATATAGCCAGCACCGTAGATCGTTTTGATCAACTGCGGGTTCTTCGGGTCCTCGCGCAGCTTTGTGCGCAGGCGCGAAATGCGTACGTCCATAGCGCGATCGAAGCTGTCACCGGCACCGCCTCCGAGCATGTCTTGCATTTGTGCGCGCGAAATGAGGCGTTTGGGGCTTTGCAGGAAGAGCCGCAAAACCTCGCCTTCAGCGTGACTGAAAGGGGTTTCTTGGCCTGTGTCGTCTTCCAAAACATAGCGGTCAAAGTGCGCTGTCCAATTGGCGAAACCTGCAGTGTTGGAGGTGGTTTCAGTCGGTGCGGTCTTGCGCAAACGCACGCGGATTCGGGCGACGACTTCGGATGGGTCAAACGGCTTGATGATGTAGTCGTCAGCACCCAGCTCTAATCCGGTTACCTTGTCTTGCACCTGAGAACGCCCTGAAATGATGATCACAACCGCGCCTTGTTCCAGCGCGAGGCGATGCACGAGGGCGAGACCATCTGTGTCAGGTAGCGAAAGATCGACCAAACACACATCTGGGGTGACGGTTTTGAGCGCTGCTTCAAATTCGCGGGCGCGACCGAAACTGAGAGTGCGAAAACCAGCGTCTTCAAGGGTGTCGGAAAGGATCTCTCGGATTTCTGGTTCGTCATCGAGGATCGTAACCAATGGGAGTTTGCTCATGATGTCGCTCTCATTTGAACAGCGCTGGCGAGCGCTGCGCGCAAAGCGGTGTCGCTGAACGGCTTGTGAAGGAAAGCACCTCGCGCATGGGCGGCTTTGTGCAAAGGATCGCAGGTAGGTAAAGACGTCATAAGCGTAATCGGGCGATCTGTGAAGGACGCCAGATCAAGCCCTGTTCGCGCGCCGCTGAGGTGGATGTCAGAGAGAACATATGCAATGTCGGGCACACTGTTTAACAACGCTTCGGCCTCATGGACAGAAGTCGCTTCTAGTACAAGATGCCCCTGTGCGACCAACATATCGCGGATAGACGCGCGCAAGTCTTCGCTATCCTCTACCAGCAAAACAAGCCCCGCAGGGATGTGCGCATCGGCCATGCGCAAAGGTAAACGCAGCACCACGCACGCACCGTCTCTATTAAAAAGGCGCATGTCGCCGCCCGCGAGTTTCGTCATGTCATAGACCATCGCGAGACCAAGCCCGGAACCTTCTCCGCCTTTCGTGGTGAAAAACGGTTGCAGGGCATGTTCTAATGCGCGTTCGGAAAAACCGGGACCTGTGTCAGCGACTTCGAGCTCGAGCCACGTGTCTTGAACTGCGCGAGCGGTGAGCGTGATTTGCCCACCCGGAGGCGTCGCATCGCGCGCATTCAGGATCAGATTGAGCAGACTGTCCTGAAGCATTCCTGCGTCAAGATTAAAGGTCCCATCAGCTGCGTTCTGCACAACGTTTAGCTCATGATCACTACCGAGCGTCGGGGTCGCCATGGTTTCCAGCTCATTCAGGAACGATGAAAGTGTGACAGGCGTTGGGCGCAATGTTCGCGGCCCTGTCATGTCCGCAATACGGTGCAGCAGGCCACCGCCACGACGCGCAGCGGCAAGGGTCGCGGTGATCAGGTGTTCGGCATCAGCAGGAAGGTCGCTCATCCGCTCGAGTTTGCTCTGCATGCCGAGGATAATAGTGAGCAAGTTTGAAAAATCATGCGCGAGGCCGCTGGTCAGCTGCGCCGCCATTTCGCGACGACGGGTCTGTTGCAACGCAACGCGCGTTTGGGTTTCTTCTGTGACGTCCATGGAGAGGACGTAGACCCCTTGTACGCTTTGCTCTGACACATCCGGTGTAAACGCGACACGTATGCGACGAGAGCTGGAATGATGGGTGAACTCAAAAACAGAAGGTTCATTTTTTAGAGCACGTTCGAGGTGCGGTTTGATCACCTCATAGGTCGATGTGCCAAGCGCTTCGATGGCGCTCAGACCGACGATATCATCCGTGCTGCCCGGCATCACATCATGCAGTCGTCGGTTGGAAAACGTGTAGCGCTGTTGCAAATCCAAGTGTGCGATATGGGCTGGCATCATTTGCGTGGTGAGACGCGTGCGCGCCTCCATTTGGGTGAGTTGATGCTTTGTTTCTTCGAGGGTCGCATTGCTCGACGCCAATGCTCGGTTGGTAGAGGCAAGCTCCTCCGAGCGGGCGAGCACCTGTTCGCTTAAGACTTCAGAGCGTGCGCGCAGCAATGCTTCTTGCTGCTTTGTCTCGGTGATGTCTGTGTAGACAGTGACCCAGCCGCCTTCTGGCAAAGGTGCGCCTTCGACGCTGATGACGCGACCATTGGCACGGGTTCGCTCCATATAATGCGGCTCAAAGGCAAGGGCGAGCTTGGCGCGCACTGCGACGAAGTCTGCCAGATCATCGATTTCGCCGTATTCTCCACGCTCGGCTAAAAACCGAATCACAGATTCAAAGCTCACACCAACTTCGGTCAAAGCATCAGGTAGATTGAACATCTGTTGCATGGGGCGATTGATCAGGACCAGTTTCAGATCAGAATCGAAAATCGACATGGCTTGCTGGATCAGGTTCAATCCAGCAGCAATCATCGTGTCATGGCTATTTGTGCGGTTCATAGCCCTATGGCTAGCACCGTGAGGGCATCGCCGGAAAGCCCTGCGAGTGCGCTGTTACAATTCGTTAGGTTTCAGAAAACTTACGGAAAAAGTTGACCTTCAGAAAATAGCTGGCACGGTACATGGAGCGAGTCGCAAAAAGCGGCCATGTTCGCACAAGCGGGCAACGGGAGGAAACATCGTTGACACAAACGTCTGAGGGCGTGAACGGATTGACTTCCGTTCCGGCGCTATTGCAACGCAACGCAACCGAGTTCGCTGACAAAGCGGCTTACCGTGAAAAAGAGCTGGGCATCTGGCAAAATTGGACATGGTCCGAGACGGCGGATGAGATCGACGCATTGTCGTTAGGTCTGCTGACGCTTGGGATAAATGAAGGCGATTTCGTCGCAATCATCGGCCGCAATCGTCCATACCTGTATTGGGCGATGGTCGCTGTGCAATCTGTCGGTGCTGTGCCTGTGCCTTTGTACTCCGACGCCTCTGCAGAAGAGATGGCATATGTTCTCGATCACTGCGGCGCGCGTTTTGTGATCGCCGCGGATCAAGAGCAAGTTGATAAGGTGCGCGACGTTCAGGAAGGCCTGAGCCAGTTCGAGAAAATGATCTATCTCGACCCGCGTGGATTGCGTAAATACGACCATGCGAACCTGCATCAATTCTCGAAAGTGCAGGACGCCGGACGCGCTGCTCTGTCCGAGTTGATGCCAGAGCTGAACCGCCGCCGCGAAGCGCTGAATTACGACAGCACTTGCGTGATGCTTTATACTTCTGGCACCACGGGAAAGCCTAAGGGCGTTGTTCTGAGCAATCGTAACATCATTGAAACTTCGCGTCATTCATCCGAGTTTGATAGCCTCAGCGCTGGCGAAGATATTCTCGCCTACCTGCCGATGGCATGGGTTGGTGATTTCATCTTCTCGCTTGGTCAGGCTTATTGGACCGGTTTCTGCGTCAATTGCCCTGAAAGCGTTGATACGATGATGACCGATCTGCGTGAGATTGGTCCGACCTATTATTTTGCCCCTCCACGCGTGTTTGAAACACAGTTAACGACTGTGATGATCCGCATGGAAGATGCGTCACCTATGAAGAAACGGATGTTTGACTACTTCATGGCGCATGCCAAGAAAGTCGGCCCCGATATTCTGGACGGCAATCCCGTCAATGGTTTCGACAAGCTGAAGTATAAGCTGGGTGATTTGCTGGTTTATGGTCCGTTGAAAAATACTCTTGGTTTTTCGCGTGTACGTATCGGCTATACGGCTGGTGAAGCAATTGGCCCTGAGATTTTCGACTTCTACCGCTCGCTCGGGATCAATCTGAAGCAGCTTTATGGTCAGACGGAAGCCTCGGTCTTCATCACGCAGCAACCGGATGGGCAAGTGCGCTCTGACACGGTTGGCGTTCCATCCCCCGGTGTCGAGTTGAAGATCGCTGAGAATGGTGAAGTGTTTTACCGCTCTGAGGGCACGTTCGTTGAGTACTATAAGAACGCGGAAAGCACGGCAGACACCAAAGACCCAGAGGGTTGGGTCGCGACGGGTGACGCTGGTTTCATCGAAGAAGGCACAGGGCATCTGCGCATCATTGATCGTGCGAAGGATGTGGCGAACATGTCTGATGGAGCACTGTTCGCGCCGAAGTACGTTGAGAACAAACTGAAGTTTTACCCCAACATTCTGGAAGCCGTCGTGTTTGGCGCGGGGCGCGACCGCTGCACGGCGTTTATCAACATTGACCTGACAGCTGTTGGTAACTGGGCAGAGCGTAACAATATCGCGTATGCATCCTATCAGGAATTGGCCGGTCATCCCCGTGTCTTAGAGACGATCCAAGAGCATGTTGAGACAGTGAATAAATCTGTTGCCGAAGATCCGATGCTGTCGGGTTGCCAAGTCCACCGCTTCCTCGTTCTGCACAAGCAACTTGATGCGGACGACGGCGAGCTGACGCGCACGCAAAAGGTACGTCGCAAGATCATTGGCGAGAAATTCGAAGATTTGGTGAACGCGCTCTATGATGGATCACCCGAAATCTACACGGAAACCGAAGTCACGTATGAAGACGGTCGCAAAGGCATGATCAGTGCGACGCTGGAAATTCGTGATGCGAAAGTGGTGCCTGTTACCGCTTCCAAAATTGCTGCTGAATAAGGGAAAGCAACGAGATGCACTTGTCACGCCCACGCCTTGCTAAACTCGCAGCTATGCTGAGCGCTTTCGCTTGCATCGCGGCCAGCACGGCATACGCAAAGGTTGAGAGCCGCTTTTTGCTCGGCGCGGCTGCGTTTGAGATGCAGTGCTTAACGCCCATTCGAACGGGAAAGACAATTGCGCCCTCTCTGAAAACCGCTGGCGAGAAACAGTGGTGGGTGTCCAACGGCGTGATCCTCAAGGCAATAGAAAGCAAAAAAGGGCAAAAAGGCTGTCAGATATACCCATCAAGCGGTCAACGAGTGCCGCTCGAAACGCTCAACGCAGTGGCTGAAAATTTCGATGTTTGGGCCAAGGACGCAGAACAGTCCAAGGTTTTGAGAGAGTATCAAAATTGCGACGCTTTCGAAGATGGTACGCGCAGGGTGTTCGATACGATGCCCAATTTGAAGGGGAGCGCGATTCGCGTTGTGTTCCAGATTGATCCCGGCCTTTCACACTTTGTGATGATCGCCGCAGAAACCAGCGTATTTACACCACCGGCCGATTGTGAGCCTTGGGAGTCATAGAAGTGCTAGATAATTCAGAGAGCTACGTCACCGAGGACGGCCGCACGATTGGTGGCGTGGTGATGGAAATGAAGAACATTACCCTGCGCTTTGGCGGCGTTGTGGCGATTAAGGATATTTCGTTTGATATTCGCGAAGGCGAAATTCGTGCGATTATCGGGCCGAATGGTGCTGGTAAATCCTCGATGCTCAACGTGATTTCAGGGTTTTATGTACCGCAAGAGGGCGAGGTGCTGTTTCACGGCAAACCGCGTCCGCAGCTGCGCCCTTATGAAGTTGCGCAGCAAGGCATCGCGCGCACGTTCCAGAACATTGCTTTGTTCGAGGGCATGACAGTTCTCGATAACGTCATGACCGGTCGTTTGAACAAGATGAGCTCCGGTCTTTTGGCGCAAGCGATTTGGCGCGGTAAGGCAGAGAAAGAAGAGATCGAGAACCGCGAAAAGGCGGAGAAGATCATCGACTTCTTGGAAATTCAGCACATCCGTAAAACACCTGTTTCGCGTCTTCCTTACGGCTTGAAGAAGCGGGTTGAACTGGCGCGTGCGCTTGTGTCTGAACCGTCGATTTTGCTGCTTGATGAGCCGATGGCCGGCATGAACGTTGAGGAAAAAGAGGACATGAGCCGCTTTATTCTGGATGTGAACGATGAGTTTGGCACCACGATTGCGCTGATTGAGCATGACATGGGCGTTGTCATGGACCTGTCTGACCGCGTGGTCGTGATGGATTACGGCAAGAAAATCGGTGACGGCACACCTAGCGACATTCGCAACAACCAAGCTGTGATTGATGCGTATTTGGGGGTGGCTCATGACTGATTTTGCCCACGTTTTACCTAAGATGGAGGCCAAGTGATGCTTGAACAGCTCTACTTTGCGATGGAAGTGTTCCTCAATGGTCTGATGGCAGGCGTGCTTTATGCGCTGGTCGCGCTGGGCTTTGTTTTGATCTTCAAAGCCTCCGGTATTTTCAATTATGCCCAAGGGGTCATGGCGCTGTTTTCAGCCTTGACGCTGGTGGGAATTATGGACGGGCAAGTGCCGTTCAGCCATATCATAAATGCAACCTTTGGTACGGATATCCATCACTTTGGCTGGCATGTGCCTGCTCTGTTTGCGATATTTGGGACTGTCATTGTGATGGTTCTGTTTGCGTGGATCGTGCAGCGTTACATCTTCCGCCACTTGGTCGGGCAAGAGCCGATTATTTTGTTCATGGCCACGATCGGTCTCGCCTACTTCCTAGAAGGGGTTGGCGATTTGATGTGGGGGTCTGAGATCAAGAAACTTGATGTGGGTTTACCCCAAGGTATCAACGATACGATTGATCAGGTCACCTATGAGATGTTTGGCTATGGCTTCTTCATCGACAACCTAGATATCGTCGCGACAGTTGTTGCTGTCTTGCTGGTGATAGGTCTGGTCATTTTCGCGCAGTATTCCAAAGAGGGCCGCGCGATGCGGGCTGTGGCGGACGATCACCAAGCGGCTTTGTCCGTGGGTGTGTCGCTCAACTTCATCTGGATCATGGTCTGGTCGGTTGCAGGCTTTGTCGCTTTGGTGGCGGGTATCATGTGGGGCACGAAGTCAGGCGTTCAGTTCTCGCTCTCTTTGATCGCATTAAAGGCTTTGCCGGTTCTGATGCTGGGTGGTTTCACGTCTATTCCGGGTGCCATTGTCGGTGGTCTCATCATTGGTGTGGGCGAAAAACTGTTTGAGTTCTTCATGTCCAGCTCTGCGCTCGCGGGTGAGTTGTTCGGCTTTACGATTAGCGCGACCGAGAATTGGTTCGCTTATGTGCTTGCTCTTATCTTTCTTGTCTTCAGACCGCAGGGTCTGTTCGGCGAGAAGATCATCGAGAGGGTATAGCCATGCTTAACCACTCCACACGCGCGACTGAATTTTTCGAAGGGACTGTCTGAGATGTTTTACCGTGAAGCAGGTGATTTCAAAACGTCCTATACGGATGACAATCAGACCTTTCCGATCAAGTTTGATCGCTACCGCTACTACGTGGTTCTGGCGATTGCCTTTGGTGTCATCCCGTTCTTGATCAATGACTACTGGGCGAATGCGTTCTTGCTGCCCTTTCTGATCTACTCGATCGCGGCGATTGGTCTGAACATTCTGACAGGCTATTGCGGTCAGGTGTCACTAGGAACCGGTGGTTTCATGGCTGTGGGTGCCTATGCGTGCTACAAGCTGATGACCTCTTTCCCTGATGTGAACATCTTTTTCCATGTGATTGCAGCGGGGGGTGTTACCGCGATTGTCTGCACGGCTTTCGGTCTTCCTAGCTTGCGAATAAAGGGTTTCTATCTTGCGGTTGCGACACTTGCTGCGCAGTTCTTTCTTGTTTGGCTCTTCAACAAAGTCAGCTGGTTTTATAACTATTCCGCGTCTGGCCAAATCAATGCGCCGGAACGTTTTGTCTTTGGTGTGCCTGTAACTGGTGCAAATACGGACGCTTGGGCGACCTACTTGTTCTGTCTCGTGTTCCTCACCATCAGCGCCATTATCGCGCGCAATCTGACGCGCGGCATGCAAGGGCGTAAATGGATGGCCATTCGCGATATGGATATCGCGGCGGAAATCATTGGCGTGAACCCGATGCGCGCGAAACTAAGCGCGTTTGCCGTCTCTGGTTTCTTCATTGGTATTTCGGGCGCTTTGTTTTTTGCGGTTTATCTTGGCGCTGTTGAGGTTGGCGAAGTCTTTGGCATCCAAAAATCATTCCTTGTGCTGTTTATGATCATCATTGGTGGTCTTGGGTCTATCTTTGGATCCTTCGCGGGTGCGGCTTTCCTTGTGCTTTTGCCTGTCGTGCTCAAGCTGATCGGGGTCGATTTCCTCGGCTGGCCAACAGATATCGTTGCACATTTCAATTTGGTGATCGTGGGCGCATTGATCATTGTCTTTCTGATCGCAGAGCCACATGGCATCGCCCAGCTCTGGCGTGTTGCGAAAGAGAAATTACGCCTTTGGCCGTTCCCGCATTAATGTGCGCGGCCAAAGTACAATAAGGGGCGAATGCCCCACACATCGGACTAACCATGGGAGGAAAACCCCGATGAAGATGAAACTACCAGCAATGGCGCTTAGTGCGCTTATGATCGCAAGCCCCGTTATGGCGGATCTTGTGTTCCCATCCTTGTCCTATCGTACAGGCCCTTATGCGGCTGGCGGCATTCCGTTCGCGGATGGCTATGCGGATTACTTCACGATGCTCAATGCACGTGACGGCGGTATCGGTGGCGTTGAAGCACGTGTTCTTGAGTGCGAGACAGGCTATAACACTGAAAAAGGCGTTGAGTGCTACGAGTCCACAAAGGGCGAAGGCGCACTGGTCTATCAACCGCTTTCCACAGGTATTACATATCAGTTGATCCCCAAAGCAACGGCTGACGGCATCGCGATCCACTCTATGGGTTATGGTCGTACATCTGCAGCGAACGGTAAGGTGTTTAGCAACGTCTTTAACTATCCTGCAAACTACTGGAACGGTGCATCTGGCGCGATCAACTACCTGATGAGCCAAGGTGATATCTCTGGCAAGAAAGTGGCGTTGGTTTATCACAACTCCGCATACGGCAAAGAGCCTATCCGCACATTGGAAGAGCTCTCCGCAAAGCACGGCTATGACCTGACGTTGATCCCAGTGGATCATCCGGGCCAAGAGCAGAAATCACAGTGGCTGCAAATTCGTCGTGAAAAGCCTGACTACGTGATCATGTACGGTTGGGGCGTTATGAACCAAGTTGCGGTTCAAGAAGCGGCGAACATCCGTTTCAACATGGAAAACTTCATTGGCATCTGGTGGTCCGGTTCTGAGAACGACGTTCTCCCAGCGGGCGAGAAAGCGAACGGCTACAAAGCTCTGACGTTCCACGGTGTTGGCGACGATTTCCCAGTGTTTGACGACATCAAAGAGCATGTTGTTGACGCAGGTAACGCAGCAGGCGCTGGCGATCAGATCGGCACGGTTCTTTATAACCGTGGTCTTTATGCGGCGATGCTTGCTGCTGAAGCTGTGAAGACGGCTCAGGAAATCCACGGTGTCGCAGACATCAACGCCGCGCAAATGCGTGACGGTATGGAAGCCCTTGAGATCACAGAAGACAAGATGGCAGCACTTGGCCTCCCAGGCTTTGGACCATCGTTCAAAGTGTCTTGCGAAAACCACGGTGGCCCAGGTCTTGTTGGTATGACGCAGTGGGATGCAGCCGCGAAAGAGTGGACGCTGATCTCTGACTTCTCGCCATCCGACATGGACCTGATCCAGCCGCTGATCGACGAAGATTCCATGGCGTATGCTGCGGAAAACAAAATTGAGCCAAGCTGCTAATCCAGCTTTCTCTTGGTCCGGCTTGCCGAAGGGTTGGCCGGACCTTTCCACCCTCATTTATGACAGGCGTTTGACATGCTAGATTCCGCTCCAAGCACCGAGAAACTTCTCGAAGTGAACAACATTGAAGTGATCTACAATCACGTGATCCTTGTGTTGAAAGGTGTCAGCCTGCACGTGCCTAAAGGCGGTATCGTCGCCTTGCTGGGCGGCAATGGCGCTGGCAAAACGACAACGCTTAAAGCCATTTCTGGCCTGTTAAAATCGGAGCGCGGTGACATCACCAAAGGCTCTGTGAGCTATCGCGGCGCTGACCTCGCGGGTCGTGACCCTGCTGATCTCGTGCGCTCTGGCGTTATTCAAGTGATGGAAGGCCGTCACTGTTTCGAACACCTCACCGTCGAGGAAAACCTGCTGACCGGCGCATACACGCGCAAGGACGGCAAAGGCGCAATCGCGGCTGATCTGGAAATGGTTTACGACTACTTCCCGCGTATCAAAGAGCGCCGTAAATCACTGGCAGGCTATACGTCTGGCGGCGAACAACAGATGGTTGCGATGGGTCGCGCATTGATGTCGCGGCCTGAGACGGTTCTGCTTGATGAGCCCTCTATGGGTCTCGCGCCGCAACTGGTTGAGCAGATCTTCGAGATCGTGAAGAAGATCAACGAAGAGCAAGGTGTGACCATTCTGCTGGCCGAGCAAAACACAAACGTTGCCCTAAGGTATGCGCATTATGGCTATATCCTAGAAAGCGGCCGCGTCGTGATGGACGGTCCTGCGGCTGAATTGCGCGAGAATCCGGATGTGAAGGAATTCTATCTCGGGATGTCTGATGAGGGCCGTAAATCCTTCCGCGATGTGCGTTCTTATCGTCGTCGCAAGCGTTGGCTGAGCTGATCCGCTTTTCACGTCCCTTCCATTTGCGAGCTGCCCCATGACCAAATATTTCGATACGCTTGAGACACGCTCCTTAGATGAGCGCCACGCACAACAAAGCGCCGGGCTCATGGAGCAACTCGCGCGTGCGACAAGTGCGGATGGCAATTGTCTTGATACAAGTGGTGTAAGCGGCATCGACGATCTGGCGAAGCTGCCCGTTTTGCGCAAGTCCGAATTGGTCAAATGGCAGGCAGAAAAGCCGCCCTTTGGTGGGATCAATACCTCCAACGTCGCACATATCTTTCAATCGCCAGGTCCAATCTATGAACCCGGTGGTATCAGCCACGATTGGTGGCGTATCGGGCGTTTCTTGCATGCGCTTGGCATTGGCAAAGGCGACATCGTTCAGAACTGCTTTGGCTATCATCTGACGCCTGCTGGCTCTATCTTTGAGAATGGCGCGCGCGCTGTTGGCGCAACTGTGTTGCCTGCGGGAACGGGTCAGACAGAACTGCAAGTGCGCGCAGCGAAGGACGTTGGGTCTACCGCTTACGCAGGCACGCCTGACTATCTCAAAGTGATCCTTGATAAAGCTGATGAAATGGGAGTTCGACTCGGTTTCACCAAAGCGGCTGTCGGTGGTGGTGCGCTCTTCCCGTCTTTGCGCCAAGAATACGCAGATCGCGGCATCCTGTGCCTGCAAAACTATGCGACGGCTGACCTCGGTAATGTGGCTTACGAATCCCAAGCGCAAGAAGGGATGATCGTTGACGAGGGCATCATCCTCGAAATCGTTATCCCTGGCACAGGCATCCCTGTTGAGCCGGGCGAGGTGGGCGAAGTCATCGTCACGTCGCTCAATCCTGACTACCCTTTGATCCGCTTTGCCACTGGTGATCTTAGCGCTGTGATGTCCGGCACATCGCCTTGTGGGCGCACCAATATGCGCATCAAAGGGTGGATGGGTCGCGCCGATCAAACCACCAAAATCAAAGGCATGTTCGTGCGCCCTGAACAGGTTGCCGATCTTGTTGCTAGTCACGATGGCATTGAACGTGCACGCGTTGTCGCTTCGCGAGCGGACGAGAAAGACGTGTTGACGGTTCAAATTGAAAGCGCTGGAACAGACGCCAGCACCTTCGAGCAAGCCGTTCAAGCGACCCTCAAAATGAAGGGCAAGATCGAGCTCGTCGCGCTAGGCGCCTTGCCGCGGGATGGTTTGGTGATCGAGGACCAACGTAGCTACGATTAACCTTGAATATGGACGGGTAGCTCGGCGAAGGCGCAGATGGAATTGTTCATCGCGATTGTAGGTGTCCCGACAGTGACGGCAGGCATCTGCTGCGTCATAGCAAGGATCAAACATTCGATTTCAAGCAGAGCAAGGTGCATTCCAGCGCACATGTGAACGCCCGCTCCAAAGGCAAGGTGGCGACGCGCGTTACGGCGCTCAATGTCAAACTCATCCGCTTGTGGAAAGATTGTCTCATCGCGGTTCGCTGATGAATAGAGCATCATCACACGCGCCCCTTTAGGCAGTTGGTGTCCCGCAATTTCGACAGGCTTCGATGTGTGGCGGCTGAATGAGCGGATCGGCGTTCCGATCCGGATCGCTTCATGAGCAGCATTGAGCGCAAGGGACGGATCGTCTTTCAGTTTTTGCCACGTATCGGGATTCGACCCTGCGTGGAATATAAAGTGCCCAATCGCGGAAATCGTCGTGTCGAGGCTGGGATTGATGTAATCCCTGATCGCAAACGGCACGATCTCGGGGTCGATTTCTCCGCGCGCTGCCAACTCTGTAATTCGGTGTGACCAGCTTCCTGGCTTCAAGGTGTCAGGTGTAACATCTCTTGTGATAAACTCCTTCATTTCGGCGATCACAGGACGGGCTGCTTGGCCGCGAGCATTTTGGATGCCTTGCATATCAAATGCTGCGCTGGCCCATTTCAACATGTTCTCGCGTCCAAAGTCTGGCAACCCGACCAGATCACGCACCAACATGAGGGGTAGGGGCTGTGCAAGATCGGCGATCGCTTCAAAACTGCCTTTTTTCATGCAATTCGCAACTATGTCGTCGGCGATACTCTGGATTTGGGGTCTGAGGGTCTCCACACTGTCGCGTAAAAGGGGGGGCGAGATTGTGTCGCGTAACGTGGTATGGCGTGGCGCGTCAGAAGCAACGGTATTGCCCCTTTGGTGAGTGCAGCCAAAATCATCGGCTGCGGCTCCAAGGCTAGAAATGTGGGTCTCATGGTCGCGTAAACCGTTTCGAACAGTGTCATACTGTGTGAAGGCATAGTTCCCCAATGCCTCCATCCAGACCACCGGACCCAAGTCACGCAAGCGCGCATAGTGGGGCCAAGGATCGCGAATGACTGCATCATCATATAGATTTACCGGATCGCTTGGACCGTCCATTTTAAACGCCTTTCAAGAAGCTTTCCCTGAGCATGACTGACCCAAAGGAAGTTTTGTAGACCTATCTGAACATATACTGAGGGATTTGCGTAATCATTTGCTAAGAAAAAGCTGCTACTAGCTGTGCGTCTATCAGGCAAACACCCAAGCTTAACCCGACGCCGCTTTTTCACTGTTGATGGCATCGTTTTAGAAAAGCGTTGTGACAGGTGATCGTGACGCAATACCCAAAAAGAAAAGGCCGCCTCAAAAGAGACGGCCCAATCAATTCGAAAGCTCTTAGCTCTTAACCCTGACGGGCCTTGAAGCGAGGCTGTGTTTTGTTGATCACATAAACACGGCCCTTACGGCGCACAACACGGCAGTCGCGGTGACGCGACTTCAGCGAGCGGAGCGAGTTTTTAACCTTCATAGGTCTTCTCCTCTTACGCGGCGCTGATTGCGCCTCGGTGGTTAACGCCCGAAATTGGGCAGATAAATTCATGGTGGGCGATACAAGGATCGAACTTGTGACCCCTTCGATGTCAACGAAGTGCTCTACCGCTGAGCTAATCGCCCATGAAACCGTTACGAAACCTTTGCCCAATACAAAATGGAGCGCAGAATCCCGCGTCAGTACTGGGGCTATAAAAGGAGTCGTTCGCAGGATCAAGGGCTTTTGGTAGTTGGATGAAATGGGTTATAACGTCTGTGACGAACAGGAGCATTCATGCCACGATCCGGCTTTACTCTCACACGACCTGACGCGCTGACCTCTAGCGTTGTATGTGCCTCGCCTCATAGCGGTCGTGACTACACGTGGTCGTTCATGCGCCGCTCTGCACTCAGCGAGTTGACGATGCGTTCTAGTGAGGATGCTTTTGTCGATCAGCTTATCGAAGACGCACCGCGCTTTGGCGCACCTTTGCTAACAGCGACAGTGCCGCGTGCGTTCGTGGATCTTAATCGCAGTGTTGATGAGCTCGATCCGGCGCTTATCGATGGCGTGCGCAAGAGCGGGTATAACCCGCGTGTCGCCTCTGGTTTGGGTGTAATTCCGCGTGTGGTTGCCAACAGTCGAGCGATTTATCGCGGGAAACTTAGCCACGTCGAAGCGCGCAAGCGGCTTACGGATTATTGGTTTCCCTATCATGACCAACTCGCCAGCTTGCTCAGTGAAGCGCACGAGAGCTTTGGCACCGCTCTTTTGATGGATTTCCACTCCATGCCCCACGAAGCGCTTGATACTGTTGTGCGCGCCTCAAAAGATCGTCCGAACGTTGTGTTGGGGGATCGCTTTGGTGCCTCAGCAAACAGCGATGTGGTGGATTTGGTGGAAGCTGCGTTTGCCAGCGCGGGTTTCAAAGTCGCGCGCAACACACCTTTCGCTGGTGCCTATGTGACACAAACTTACGGTCGTCCGTCACGACAGCAACATGCAATTCAGATCGAAATTGATCGCTCGATCTATATGGACGAAGAGACGCTCACGCCCAATGCTAACTTCAATGATGTAAAACAGGCGCTGACAGCAGTGATCGCGGATGTGTGCGAGATGCGAAGAGGGACGAGCCAACCTGTCGCGGCGGAGTGATCAGCGCAGCGAGCGCCCTTTCATGATTGCATCAGAGCCAAAGCGCGCGCGAATAGAATCGGTGGCGCGTTCCGCTTTGCCGCGTTTCACGGCATCAGGATCGAGTAGATCACCGCTGAGATCTGCGCCATCCGCTTTGCACAGATCCGACAGCCCCGTCCCAATCAATCGAAACGGTCCTTGGTCCGCGACCGTATCAAACAGCGCACGCGCTTCGCGATAAACACGATCTGTCATTTGCGTCGGATCACGCAGGGAAATGCGTCTTGTGATTTGCGTGAAATTCGCGCGTTTGAGTTTCAGTGTGACGACGCGACCAGCAAGCTCTTTCGCCTTGGCGCGGTCTGCGACTTGCTCGGATAATCGCCAGATATGCCCATCAAGGATTTCGAGATCGGAGGTGTCATCGTGAAATGTCGTCTCTTTCGAGATGCTCTTCATCGGTGCATGCGCTGAAACGCGTCTGAAATCTTCGCCTCGCGCGATATGATAAAGCCGTTCGCCCGTGCCACCAAACCGTGCGACCAGATCCGACTTATCCCAGCGCAGTAAATCGTCGAACGTGCGAATCCCCACTTTTTCTAAAGAGGCTTGCGCAGCAGGGCCAACACCCCAGATCATGCGTACAGGTTTGCCTGCAAGAAAGTCCGCAGTTTCTGCTTCGCCAATCACGGAATAGCCGTGTGGCTTATCCAGATCAGACGCTACTTTCGCGAGGAATTTGTTGTGCGACAGACCAATCGAGCCTGTCAGCCCGACTTCACTGCGCATCCGTTTGATGAGCCGTGCGAGCATGACGGCAGGTGGCGCGCCATGCAGCCGTTCGGTTCCGCGCAGGTCCATAAAGGCTTCGTCGAGCGAGAGGGGTTCGATCGCAGGCGTCAGATCCAACATCATCGCTTTGATCGCCTTGGACGCTTCTACATAGGCTGACATGCGCGGTTTGATGACGACGGCGTCGGGGCACAGCTTGAGCGCTTGAAACATCGGCATCGCTGAACGGACACCCTTTATCCGCGCCACATAGCATGCGGTTGAGACAACGCCGCGGCGCCCGCCACCAATGATCACAGGCTTATCCGCAAGCGATGGATCATCGCGTTTCTCGACGCTGGCGTAAAAGGCGTCGCAATCCATATGCGCGATAGAGAGTGTCATCAGCTCAGGATGCTGGATCACGCGCGCAGAGCGACAGGCAGGGCAACGATTGCCTTGCTCAAAATCGTTCAAACAATCTCTGCACAGTGCGGGCATATCGCTGTTTTAATCCTCTTGTCGTAGGGCGTGAGACTAAGCGCGATTTGCGTTCAATTCAAACGCTCTGCCTTTGAATTGTCGCGTATCCGTGACTATATCAAGTGATATTGTTAGGAGTTTTTCATGTCGCTTGATCAAATTGCGTTGAACTTTCTGAGTGAGAACACGTTTATCGTTCTGCTCGCGGTCTTCATTATCATTTGTATTCTGCTTGGGGTTCGCATTGTTCCGCAGTCAGAAAAGTTTGTGGTTGAGCGGTTCGGCCGTCTACGCTCTGTGCTTGGGCCAGGGATCAACCTGATTGTGCCGTTCCTTGATAAGGTCGCGCATAAGATTTCCATTCTGGAACGTCAGCTTCCCAATGCGACGCAGGACGCGATTACCGCGGATAACGTGTTGGTGCAGGTGGAAACGTCCGTGTTCTACCGTATCCTTGAGCCTGAAAAGACAGTGTACCGTATCCGCGATGTGGACGCTGCGATTGCGACGACTGTTGCGGGTATGGTGCGTTCTGAGATCGGTAAGATGGAGCTGGACGAGGTGCAATCGAACCGCACGCAGCTTATCAGCCAGATCCAGAAGCTGGTCGAGAGCGCGGTGAATGATTGGGGGATCGAAGTGACACGTGCCGAACTTTTGGACGTGAATCTCGATCAAGCAACCCGCGATGCGATGTTGCAGCAGTTGAATGCAGAACGTGCGCGTCGTGCGCAGGTGACTGAGGCTGAAGGCGCAAAGCGTGCGGTTGAACTTGGTGCGGATGCGGAACTTTACGCAGCAGAGCAGATTGCCAAAGCGCGCCGGATTGCTGCGGATGCGGAAGCCTATGCGACAGGTGTGGTTGCAGCAGCGATTGCTGACAACGGCATGGCTGCGGCGCAATATCAGGTGGCTTTGAAGCAGGTCGAAGCGTTGACCGCGCTCGGAAGTAGTGCTGGCTCGCAAACGGTTGTTGTGCCGTCCAGCGCGATGGATGCGTTTGGCGATGCGTTCAAGATGCTTAAAGGGGTATCAAAGTGATGTGGACGTCTTGGGTATTTTGGATGATCGCAGCTGTCGCTTTGGCGATCCTCGAAGTCTTTGCGCCCAGCTTTATCTTTCTTGGCTTCGCAATTGGCGCGGCTGTGATGGGGCTGATCTTGCTGGTTGGGGGCGGGGCATTAAGTCTGTCTTTGCCGATGGCATTTCTGGTTTTTGCGGTGGTGTCTTTGATCTCATGGATAGCGCTGCGGCAACTTTTGGGTGTCCGCAGAGGTCAGGTGAAAATCTGGGAAAAAGACATCAACGATTGAAGCATTGGTGGCCATTCGTGCTGCAGTACGAACGGCCACGGGTCGGACTTAGAGCGCAGCCAACTCGCTTATAATTGCTTGCGCGGCTGCCTTGCGATCAACAGCATCCCGAATTGGGCGACCTACGACAATATGGTCTGCGCCATCGCCAATCGCGCTTGCGGGCGTCGCCACGCGTTTTTGATCACCCAAAGCCGCACCAGCAGGGCGTACGCCGGGCGTCACTATCAAACGACCCTTTGCTTCGGGCAAAGCCCGAATGGCCGCTGCTTCTTGTGGCGATGCGATAATACCGTCAGCGCCTGCTTCAAAGGCTAGGCCTGCGCGTTCGACCACCAAATCAGGGATAGCACCGTCGCGGATGAGACACCCATCAAGGTCGCTGCGATCAAGCGACGTGAGAATGGTCACACCAAGGATTTTGAGATCTGTGCCAGACGCACCTTCTTTCGCGGCGCGCACAACATGAGGGTCGCCGTGAACCGTCAGAAAATCGATGTCGAACTGCGCAAGGCCGCGCACTGCGGATTCCACCGTTGCGCTGATGTCGAACAGCTTCATATCTAGGAAGATACGCTTGCCATGCTCTGCTTTGAGCTCATTCGCCAGAGCCAACCCGCCGCTCGTAAGCATACCCAAACCGATCTTGTAGAACGACACAGCGTCGCCAAGGGTTTCGGCCATTTTCAGCCCCTCCAATGCATTAGGCACGTCGAGGGCTACGATCAAACGATCATCGGACATAATTGCTTCTCCTGCTGAATGGCACTCCTATCGCGTGGAGTGCCGTGCAGGTCAAGCAGAACGGGCTCTTACAGTGCGAATTCAACAGGCAAAACGCCGGGCGCAAACTTCATGTAAGACTTGGAAATACGGTATTCCGGCATCAACTGCACTTGGCGCAGAGCTTCGGAAATATAGGCAACAACAGGATTGCGCTTCAGAGCATCACGGCCTGGCTTAATCTGGCAATCAAAGATCACATCACCTGTGTCTGTCACAAAGGCAACTTTGCCAGCGCCACCAGTTTCCGGCGAGAATTCTTTGGTCGGTGTAATATCGATACGCTTTACGATTATCATGGGTCTTCTCCTGCAAATGCCCCTGCTTTGGAGGCTTTAAGATTGTTTACTGCTCAGACCTTAAACCAACGAATCTGGGCGAAATGTGTCCAAATGCGCGTTAATTACGTGGCAAGAAGGTCTTGATACGATCTTGCTTGCTCCCCACATTATCAATGAGGCCCGATGCCATGCGTGCTGCAAAGCAGGCGCAAATCTCAGTTGGGTGCTTTTAAAGGAGTACGACACATGGACCTTAATAAGTTCACAGAGCGTTCGCGCGGGTTTATCCAAGCGGCGCAAACAATCGCTCAACGCGAAGACCACCAACGTCTGACGCCTGAGCATATTCTAAAAGCATTGATGGATGACGACCAAGGTTTAGCATCCAACTTGATCACCCGCGCAGGCGGCGCGCCCAAGCGTGTCGTTGAGGCGGTTGAAGCCTCTGTCGGTAAGATCGCTAAAGTGAGCGGCGATGCGGGTCAGGTCTATCTTGATGGGCAAACTGGCAAAGTGCTGGCCGAAGCTGAAAAGTTGGCCACTAAGGCGGGTGATAGCTTCATCCCTGTCGAGCGTATTTTGCAGGCCTTGGCGCTTGTGAAATCCAAAGCGCGGGATGCTCTGGAAGCAGGCGCAGTGTCCGCGCAATCCCTAAATTCTGCGATCAATGACATTCGTAAAGGGCGCACTGCTGACAGTGCCTCTGCCGAGGAAGGGTATGACGCGCTCAAGAAATACGCGACAGACCTGACTGCATTGGCCGAGCAGGGCAAGATTGATCCAATCATTGGCCGCGACGAAGAAATCCGCCGTACAATGCAGGTCTTATCGCGTCGTACCAAGAATAACCCGGTTCTGATCGGTGAACCCGGCGTTGGTAAAACGGCGATTGCTGAAGGGCTCGCGCTACGGATCATCAATGGGGACGTGCCAGAATCCTTACGCAACAAACGTCTTATGTCACTCGACATGGGGGCGTTGATTGCGGGCGCGAAATATCGCGGTGAGTTCGAAGAACGCCTCAAGGCGATCTTGTCAGAGGTCACATCTGCCGCTGGCGAAATCATCTTGTTCATCGACGAAATGCACACACTGGTTGGCGCTGGTGCAGGGGATGGCGCGATGGATGCGTCCAACTTGCTGAAACCAGCCCTTGCGCGCGGGGAATTACACTGCGTGGGCGCAACCACATTGAGTGAGTACCGCAAGCACGTTGAAAAAGACGCGGCATTGGCGCGGCGTTTCCAGCCTGTTTTGATTGAAGAGCCTACGGTCGAAGACACGATCTCGATCCTTCGCGGTATTAAAGAGAAGTACGAACTACACCACGGCGTGCGTATCTCTGATAGCGCACTTGTGGCCGCGGCGACCCTTTCGCATCGCTATATCACGGATCGCTTCTTGCCCGACAAAGCCATCGATTTGATGGATGAAGCTGGGAGCCGCTTGCGCATGGAAGTGGACAGCAAACCAGAAGAGCTGGATGCGCTGGACCGAGAGATCATGCAAAAGCAGATCGAAGCAGAAGCACTGAAGTTAGAGGATGACACCGCCTCTAAGGATCGTCTTGAAACGCTTGAGCGTGACTTGGGTGATCTGCAAGAACGCTCGTCCGAGATGACAGCGCAGTGGCAGGCTGAGCGCGACAAACTTGCGGGGGCTCGTGAGATGAAAGAGCTGCTTGATCGCGCACGCGCTGATTTGGATATCGCAAAACGTGAAGGTGATCTCGCCAAAGCGGGTGAACTGTCATACGGCGTTATTCCCGAGCTTGAAAAGATGCTTGGCGATGCCGAAAATCACGAAGCCAACGGCGTGATGGTCGAAGAAGCCGTGCGTCCTGAACAGATTGCGAGCGTGGTTGAGCGTTGGACGGGTATTCCCACGTCCAAGATGCTCGAGGGCGAACGCGACAAGCTTTTGCGGATGGAAGATGCGCTGCATGGTCGTGTGATTGGTCAGCATACGGCGGTGAAATCTGTTGCGGATGCGGTGCGCCGCGCGCGCGCTGGTCTAAACGATGAAGGGCGGCCCTTGGGTTCCTTCCTCTTCCTCGGGCCAACGGGTGTGGGTAAAACAGAACTGACAAAGGCGGTGGCAGAATTCCTCTTTGATGACGACAACGCGATGGTGCGAATTGATATGTCTGAATTCATGGAGAAGCATTCTGTTTCGCGTCTCATCGGTGCCCCTCCCGGTTATGTGGGCTACGATGAGGGCGGCGTGCTGACCGAAGCAGTCCGGCGTCGTCCGTATCAAGTCGTCCTGTTTGATGAGGTTGAAAAAGCGCATCCCGATGTGTTCAACGTCCTCTTGCAGGTGCTTGACGATGGTATGCTGACAGATGGTCAGGGCCGCACTGTGGATTTCAAGCAAACGCTGATTATCCTCACGTCCAACCTTGGGGCGCAGGCGTTGAGCCAGCTTCCAGAGGGCGCAGATGCGAGCGATGCGAAGCGCGATGTGAACGACGCTGTGCGTGCGCATTTCCGGCCGGAGTTTCTCAACCGTTTGGATGAGACGATTATCTTTGATCGCCTTGCACGTGAGGACATGGCAGGCATTGTCGAAATCCAGCTCAAACGTTTGGACAAGCGTCTTGCTCAGCGCAAGATCACACTTGATCTGGATGACGCTGCGAAGAAGTGGCTCGCGGATGAGGGCTATGACCCTGTGTTCGGTGCACGTCCTTTGAAGCGCGTGATCCAACGTGCCTTGCAAAATCCATTGGCAGAGATGTTGCTGGCGGGTGATGTGGGCGACGGCTCGACGATTGAAGTCAGCGCAGGTGTCGAAGGGCTGATCATTGGCGATAAGGTGGCAAGTACCAATCGTCCCCGCCCCGACGATGTTGTGGTGCACTGATCTGGTGGCCCAGCGTGCTTGCACCACGCAGGGCTACAACACAGAGCTAAGAGCAGGGCTACATCCTGACACAAACCGTGCTTTGACAGACAAACACTAAAACCGGAAAACGGCCTCGCAACCCCAAAGAGCGAGGCCGTCTTTATGCAAATGCCCCCTGACATGGTAATTTTTGATTGCGACGGTGTGATCGTGGATAGTGAATCCATCACGGATCGCGTCATGCAAGCCAGTTTCAAACGTTATGGGTTAGAGTTAGCAACTGACGAAATAGCGCGTTTGTTTGTGGGCGGCACCATGCAAGGTGCGATGGATAACGCAATCAAACTCGGCGCTGCTTTACCGAGCGATTGGCTCGATCTGATCTATCCCGAGATTTTCAACGCTCTTGAGCAAGAGGTGAAACCCATTCCCGACGTCATCACCGTGCTAAATATGCTCGATGCAGCCAGCATACCTTATGCGATTGGTTCGAATGGTCCGCACGCAAAAATGGAGGTCACGTTAACCCGAACAGGGCTCAAAGAGCGCTTCAAAGGTCGCATCTATTCGCGCGAAGATGTGCCAAACGCGAAACCTGCGCCCGATGTTTATCTACATGCTGCAAAACAAGCGGGCATCGCGCCTGAGCGTTGTGTCGTGATTGAGGATAGCGCGAGCGGTGCCAAAGCGGGCGTCGCTGCTGGCATGCGCACGTATGGGTTTTATGGTGAAACACCCAGAGAAAGGCTCGCTCCGATTTGCGATGAGCTCTTTGGTGACATGAAAGAACTGCCCAAATTACTCGGTCTTTAAACGAATGTAGGGGTGCAGGCGGTCAAAGACCTGCACCCCCTCTTCCGATCCAGAAGTCTGCGTGAGTGGGTTAACCTGGACGGAAGAACTCGCGGTTAGAGTGTGCCTTAGCCGCCGAGATCAGGGAGAACGCCGGCCTCGACCGCGTCCTTAAGTTCTTGTTCTGTCAACATCCCGTCGCCGTTGGCGTCCGCCAAGGCGAACTGATCTTCGTTGATCTCAGGATAGGCGGCTTTCATCTCGTCCATGCTGAGCATCTTGTCAGCATTCGCGTCAGCGTCGGACATTGCGAAGCTTGCGGTTGCTAGGGTGAGGGCCGTGGGTGTGAGTGCGGCTTTCGTAAAAATAAAGTGTCTCCGTTTGGTTATGCGCACTCAAATATGTGCGCAGGGAGAGCATCGGTTGTATCGCCAACGCGCGCACCCCCGAGATACATTGGGCGCAGTTTTCGGCCATTGGTTGCGTGTTTTGCGGGGTTTCATAAGCAATCCTCCGCGCGACCAAACCGCAGCTGGCACGATCGACCAAAGCGAGCCGATGGGGTTGGCCAATATGTGCGAGAACACGCTTGAAACAAAAAATTCCCACCAGATCGCTCGGATGGGAATTCATTAAGGTTGAGATTCTCAGGCCTTACATTTTCGGCATGATCACAGCGTCGATGACGTGAATCACGCCGTTGGACGCTTCGATATCTGCGGCTGTTACGTTCGCGCCGCCGACTGTTACGCCGCCTTCCGTCATGATCTTGACGTCTGTGCCTTGCACAGTCGTTGCCATCATGCCGTTGCTCAGATCAGTGGACATCACTTTGCCCGCGACGACGTGATACGTCAGGATCGCTGTCAGCTGGTCTTTGTTCTCTGACTTTAACAGGTTTTCGACCGTGCCCTCTGGCAATGCAGCGAACGCGTCATCTGTCGGTGCGAAGACTGTGAAGGGGCCATCGCCCTTGAGCGTATCGACAAGACCTGCGGCCTGCACGGCTGCGACCAATGTGCCAAAGCTGCCAGCGCCAACGGCTGTGTCTACGATGTCCTTGGAATGACCGTCTGCGAAAGCTGGGCCAGAGATCAAAGCTGCGGCTGTAAGTGCGAGGTAAGTTCTACGTAGCATGTGTTGTTTCCTATCGAGGTTAAACCAATACCGAACTTGGTATTGAACAGAATACGGGGGGTGTCAGAGGTTGGATCAGCGGGGATTTCTGCCGATCAGACTTGACGAATTTCGTAGCGCTCTAAGCCAACGCGTTTGCGTAGGACCACTCACATTCTTGTTATATTCCGTTAGATCGATGTCATTGATCCAGCTCGATTTTGCGTATTTTTACGCCCGTCACATTCACGTGCTCCCCCTTGTGGGTGGCGCGTGAATTGCACACACTCGCACTCAAAGGCTTGGGTCGCCAAGCCACTGGAAGTGATCACTGGGAGATATGTGATGGGTTTTGCGATGAATGTGCTGGATACGCTGGCGATTTTATTTGCGTTTGTGGTTGGCTTGGTCGTTTTGGTCGCGTTGGTCGTCTTTGTGCTGGACCGTTTGCAGACTGAGGATGCCATCCGGCGTAATTATCCAGTGATCGGGCGGTTCCGCCATTTGTTTTCTACGCTGGGTGAGTTTTTTTCGGCAGTATTTCTTTGCGATGGATCGCGAAGAACTGCCGTTCAACCGTGCACAGCGCGAATGGGTAAAGCGCGCAGGCGAGGGCAAAGGAAACACCGTTGCTTTCGGGTCTACACGTAATTTGAACGTCGTTGGCACGCCTATTTTTGCGAACGCGGCATTTCCCCCGTTGGATGATCAATTCGCCAGTTCTGAGCCTCTGGTCATAGGGGCTGAAACACGCACGCCTTTCGCCGCGAAAAGCTTTTTCAACATTTCGGGTATGAGCTACGGCGCGATCTCCAAGCCTGCGGTGCAAGCGCTTAGTCGTGGTGCTAAAGAAGCGGGTGTTTGGCTCAATACGGGTGAAGGCGGGCTAAGTCCGTTTCATCTGGAAGGGGGCTGTGATGTCGTCTTTCAGATTGGCACCGCGAAATACGGTGTGCGTGATGCTGAGGGTGGTTTGAGCGATGAAAAACTGCGCGCGGCTGCGGCGCACGAAAATGTGCGCATGTTTGAGGTGAAGCTGGCGCAGGGCGCAAAGCCCGGTAAGGGTGGCATATTGCCAGCCGCGAAAGTCACGAAAGAAATTGCAGAGATCCGCGGGATTGCGGTTGGGACCGACAGTCTTTCGCCCAACCGTCATTTGGATGTGGATGATTGGGGCGATCTGCTCGATCTGATTGGCCATATGCGTGAGGTGACGGGCAAGCCTGTGGGCATCAAAACTGTTGTTGGTACTGAATCGGGCATTCAAAGTTTGTTTGACGAAATCAATCAACGCGGTGCCAGCTCTGCGCCTGACTTTATCACAATTGATGGCGGCGAAGGGGGCACGGGCGCTGCGCCGATGCCGCTAATCGACTTGGTTGGCATGTCCATTCGTGAGGCATTGCCGATTGTTGTGGATATGCGCAATGCAGCGGGCCTTCAGGATCGTGTACGCATCATTGCGAGTGGAAAGCTGGTAAACCCGGGTGATCTGGCTTGGGCACTCGCGGCGGGGGCTGATTTCATCACGTCTGCGCGCGGTTTCATGTTCTCGCTTGGCTGCATTCAAGCGCTGAAGTGCAACAAGAATACTTGCCCCACAGGGATCACCACACACGACAAGCGCTTTCAAAAGGGGCTGGTGGTCGAGGATAAATACAAACGCGTTGCGCGTTATGCCAAAAGCCTCGTGAAAGAAGTCGAAACCATCGCGCACTCTGTAGGTGTCACCGAACCGCGTCAGCTACGTCGTCATCATGTAAGGCTGATGCAAGACAGTGGGCGATCCGTGCCGATGTCGGACCTTTACCCTCCTGCAAAACCTGTTTCAGTTGCCGCCGAGTAGATTGCGCAGACCATTGCCAAGTTCGCGTTCAAGCGCCCCTTTGGCGGCATCTTGAAGCTTTTGTTGCTGGGCTTTATCCAGCTTTAGATTGTCGGCGGCGCGCTTGGCTGCTTTGCGCGCTGCATCTTCGATCTTGGCTTTGGCACGGTCCTCGAGCTTTTTCGCTTCTGCCTGTGCTTTTGCGCGAAGCTTGGCTTTTTCTGCTTCCGCCTGATCGCGCAGCTTTTGTTTTTCGCGCTCTATCTCTTTGCGCGCTTGCTCTTCGAGTTTCTTGCGCTCGTTTTCTAGGTTCAGCGCAGCTTTCAAATCAGGTCGCACAGAGACGTCCGACCAAGGCCCTTTGATCCGCACAGGTATTTCGATGCGGTCCTGTTCACCCACATTGTTCACAACAGGCGTCAGCAAATAATCAATCGTTTGCGCTCCAAGGTTGATGTTGCCCTCACCGCGGGCTTCGACGCGGCCCGTTTTTGCGCTGAGATCATCATTGCGCAGGTTGCCGTTCGTCAAAACCCCGCTGGCTTGTAGATTTTCAAACGACGTTTTGCGTGCGTTGGCGTTGCCTTGGCGAATGAGACCTTCCAGATCGATCCCAGCGATTTCACCGCTGGGCACAGACATTGCAATATCCCCGTTGAGCGAGCGCATGATCGCATCAAGCGAATTGCCAACGCCCAAAAATTTGACGTTGAGATTGCCGTTGCCGCTAATCTTGTCGATGTCCGCGAGCGCGCTCAGCAAAGGACCGAGCGCTACAGAATTCGCCCGCAGATCACCCGCAACAGAAAGGCCATTGCGATTGTTTGCCACGAGTTGACCGCCAAAGCGCCCTTGATACGCGTTCAGGTCATTGATCGAGACAACCGCGCGTGCACGATCTATGGCAACGCCAAGATCAGCGGCACCGAGTTTGATTTTACCCAAGTTGATTGAACGTGCTTTGAGTTTGATGTTGCCGTTCAAGGCACTCAGCGCACTGGCGTCGATGCGCTCTTTAGACCAACCGGAACCCGCTGAAGAGTCAGTGCTTTCCCCGTTGTCGGCTGACAATGCGCTCAGATCAAGATCACCTGCTTGCAGGTTTGCGTTAATATTTGGCACGCTACCCGCAAGATTGACAGAGACACCACCGCTCAGCGTGTTCTGATCAAGCGAAACTTTGAGCCCTGTCAGATCGAGTTGGTTTGATTTGAACGACAGTCCCGTGCTTGCGGTGATTGCTTGACCGAAGCCTTTTGGCAGATCAGGCGCGCTTTGTCCCAGCGCGCGCATCAGATTCGCTGTGCTTGGGACGTTTGCGTTGATAGTGCCCGACACATTTGGTGTGCTGCCTGAGAGTGCGAGATCAATCGCGCCAGAGAGGTTTGCGCCTGCGAGCGTAGCGCTCATATCGCGTAGATTGGCGTTGATTGAACTGCCTTGAATGCGGGCAGTGATGTTGGATTTCAGCGATGGCGCTGCATTTGCGGCAAGTCCGAAATTGCTGAGGGGTTGACCCAAGAGTGCAGCTGCGCGCCCAGCATTGGGCAGGTTCACCGCAAGGTTCGCGGTCACATCTGGCACGCTGTTCTTTAAGACAATAGTGGCATCACCAGAGATGCGCGTGTCCTCCAGCGCTGCGCTGAGACCTGTCAAATTTGCGCTCATGTCATCACCGTTGACCGTGAGGGCAATATTGCTCGCGAGACTAGGATCAAACGCGCTTGCCAGTCCGAATTTCTCAGGCGCTTGCCCGAGCATGCGCATCAGTTGCCCTGCGTTCTTTACATCTGCATCCAGCTTGGCCGTAATCTGTGGTGCTCCCAAAGCGATGACGATATCGGCGTCCCCAGAAACAGTGTTGTCGTTCAGTCCCAACGCCATTTTGCGCAAGGCAAGGCGCGTGCCATCAAAGCTGACTTGGCTGTTCACGCTCGCACTTGGGTTGAAATCAGACGCTAGACCAAAGGCAGACGGCTCTTGCCCAAGCGCGCGCATTAATGCGCCAACTTGGGGGATTGTGCCGCTCAGTTGCATTGCGGCTTCCGGCTTGATCGACGCGATACCCTCGAATGCAAGATCGGCGCCCGCAGCGTTTAAAGTACCGCTCAACGCTGTTTGCTCTCCTGCGATCAGTCCCATGACGTCTGCCACTGTCGTGTTCAGCGCGATCCGGTCATTGAAAGGCGTGATCCCCAAAACCAGATCAGCGGGTCCACCCAAAGACGACCAACGCAGATCGATGTCCACGTCTTTGAGGTTTTGATCGGTGCCTGTGCCATGATCAATGTAGCGAAGCGATGCGTCGGTGATAAGCGCTTGGGCGAGAGAGAGATCGAAACTCTGGCCTTCACTGGTTTCGGTTGCGACGGGCTCGGAAGGTGCGTCATCACTTGGCAGTAGATCCCAGTTGGCGCGCCCATCGGCGGCACGCTCGAGCACAATGCGCGGACTTTTGGCTTCGAGTTTGGTGATGCGAATCGTGCCGCCAATCAAAGCGGGCACATCAACGCCAATGGCGAGGCTGTCACTGGTCAGCAGCGGCCCGTTCTTAGCCCAATCCGCACTTGCGATGCTCGCAGGGCCAGTGGTGACACCAAGCGTTGGGTAAAAGCTGATCGACGTATCAGAGCTGATGGACACCGCGCGCCCTGTTTGCTTGCTCAGTTGATCAGCTGCAATGCGCGCGATTTTCTCACCCGGCAACATCAACAAACCTACAATAGCAATTGCGACCGCCACGAGGACGATCACGATCAATCGGATCAAGAAACGCATTTGGCTGCTCCGCCTATTTTTGTCTGACTCTATGGCGACGTTTCTCAGGCTGCAACCGCAGGAGACATCAAACCATCTTTAAGGCGATAGATTGCCTGCGCGCGCGCTTCCTCGTATAGGTCGCGCCATGACACAAAACCCTCCTTCGCTTCGCCCTGATCTTGCCCCCGCTGCAAAGCTTGATGGCACATCGCGCCCCGGTCAGCCCCGTATCGGCATGGTTAGCCTTGGTTGCCCCAAAGCGTTGGTGGATAGCGAACGCATTCTGACGCGTTTGCGCGCCGAAGGATACGGCATGTCGCCCGACTATGCTGGCGCGGATGCGGTGATCGTGAACACCTGTGGTTTCCTCGATAGCGCCAAGGCAGAAAGCCTTGAGGCGATTGGCGAAGCGCTGCAAGAGAATGGCAAAGTGATCGTGACGGGGTGTCTGGGGGCGGAGCCGGATTACATCCGCGAGCATCACCCGAATATCCTCGCCGTTACAGGCCCGCATCAATATGAGCAAGTGCTCGACGCTGTGCACAATGCTGTCCCGCCTTCGCCTGATCCGTTTGTGGATTTGCTGCCTGCCTCTGGCGTGTCTCTGACACCGCGTCATTACAGTTATCTGAAGATTTCCGAGGGTTGTAATCACAAGTGCAAGTTTTGCATCATTCCTGACATGCGTGGTCGTCTTGCGTCGCGTCCTGCTCATGCGGTTTTGCGCGAGGCGGAAAAACTGGTTGAGAGTGGCGTGAAGGAGCTGTTGGTGATTTCGCAAGATACCTCTGCCTATGGTCTTGATCGCAAGTATGATGTGAATCCTTGGAAAGACGGTGAGGTGCGATCGCACATCACGGATCTCTCTCGCGAAATGGGCAAGCTCGGCGCTTGGGTGCGTTTGCACTACGTTTACCCTTATCCATCTGTGCGCGAGTTGATCCCTTTGATGGCAGATCCGTCGAGTGGGCTTCTGCCCTATCTCGATATCCCGTTCCAGCACGCGCATCCTGATGTGCTCAAACGCATGGCGCGCCCTGCGGCGGGTTCGAGAACGCTGGATGAGATTGCTGCGTGGCGCGCGACATGTCCTGACATCACCTTGCGCTCAACCTTTATTGTCGGCTACCCCGGTGAGACGGAACAAGAGTTTCAAACGCTGCTGGATTGGATGGACGAAGCGCAGCTCGATCGCGTGGGATGTTTCCAGTACGAAAACGTCGATGGCGCGCGCAGCAACGCTTTGCCGGATCATGTTCCAAGTGAGCTGAAGCAAGAACGCTGGGATCGTTTCATGGAGAAAGCGCAAGCGATTTCCGAGGCAAAGCTCGCGGCGAAAGTTGGCACGCGCATGGATGTGATCGTTGATGAGATTGACGAAGACGCTGCAACCTGCCGCACCAAAGCGGACGCGCCAGAGATTGATGGCAACCTGTTCATTGATGAAGGCTACGAAGGTCTGAATGTTGGTGATATTGTCAGCGTCACCGTCGATGAGGCTGGCGAATATGATCTTTGGGGTGTTCTCAACGCTTAACACTTTAAGGTTTTGCTAACCTTTCTTTCGTAGACAGTAACCATGTTGCTGCGCTTTTTAATCATATTCCTGTCCTTCAATTTGCTTGCTTGTGCGAGCCAAGAGGATCCACCGGCAGAGATTATCTGCCAACTCGAAACCTGCGAAGAGACAGGTGGAACCGCGCAAGGCACGAGCGCGGAAGAGGAAGTGCCGACCTCTGTAACAATCCCCGAACCTGCGACGACAAATGATGAGCTGAGTGGCAGCATTATCACCGCGGTTTTCGATGAGGACTCTCAAGTTTTCACGCTTACGGCGCTGGGCCTAGATACGCAGCTTGCGCGTTTCCCGAGTGCAGACTTCGGTAGAATGCTGGCCATGCGCGATGTAGCAGGTGTGCACAACGCGTATTTTGCGCAGGGCGAGGGCAGTAAGATCATCATCTACTCAGGCGGCATGGCGGGCAGTGTGCGCAATCTTGCCAGCTTTGGACGCATCGGCGCGACGGAGCTTCCTCTCGTCGGGGGTGCGCAATTTAATGGTGACTACGCAGGCTTCACCACGACGCGACGTATAAACGGACGCGCGCAGATTGATGTTGATTTCAAAGAAGCGACGTTGAGTGGTCGGATCACCCAGCGTATTTTCCGCCAGCGACCTGACAATATTGTTGATGTGGTGAATCCGCTCAGCATGTTGGTGTTAGAGCAGACTACGTTGAAAACCGACGGTACGTTTGGTGGCGAAACGGGTGGTGGGCAGATCGTGAATGGCCAAGAACTTTGGAACCCTGCCTCTGGTAGTTTCACAGGGCTGATTGGCGGTGCAAATGCTGGCGAAGTCGTCGGCACGGTGAACGTCACACACCGCACGCCTTCGGGGGGAAGCTTCGAAGAAGTCGGGGGATTCCTTGCGACGCGGTAGGATTTGCGGCTACTAAGGGCGAAAATGCCGATAGGAGCAGTTGAGATGAGCACAGCAGGTAAGCAGATCGTCGTTGAAGGTCATTCGTTTGAGATTATGACCCAGCAACAAGGGAGTACGTGGAGTGTGGAAGTGGTGAACAGCGCCAAAACCGCCTTTGCGTTTGATCCCACGTTTAAGAGCGAAGAAGATGCAATCGCCCATGCGAGCGATGCGTTGCAGAGCACGGATATCAATACTTATCTAGGCTAGCACGTCACGCACTCTGCACTGAAGATGCGGGATTGCTTTGGTGTGGGTCAGGTAGGACTTGATTGGCATCATTTGCCAATACTGACCTTCGTCACCAAACTTGATCCGAGTTATTTCATCTGAAGTGATTGGTGCTGCAAAGAACCAATTCGGCAAGGCTTGCTCTGCAGTGTTTGGGTATGCCCGGGACCATTCAATGCGCTCTTGCGGGATCGCCAATGCAAATTCTTCTTTGGTTTCCCGCAAAGCGCATTCCAGTGGTGTTTCGTCTGCTTCACCGCCCCCGCCAGGAAGATCCCAAAGCGCGCGGAAGGGAATGTCGGGTTTTTCATCTCGCAGATAGGTCAGTAACGCGCCTTGGCAGTGCAAAAGTATCTTTGCACCGCCAAACGCGCGCTGGTGGATCATTACATCAAGACCTGACCAAACTCGTCACGCAGGTTCCGTTTAAGCACCTTACCCGTGGCATTGCGCGGTAGGGCATCGGTAAAGACAACCATGTCAGGCTTTTGCCAACTTGCGATCTTGCCATCGAAAAAGGCGATAAGATCATCTGGATTGGGCTCACAGCCTTCGGCTTTGACAGCGACCAGAACAGGGCGCTCATCCCACTTGGGATGCGCGGCACCGATTACGGCCGCCTCAAGCAATTCAGGATGCGCGACGGCGATGTTTTCCAGCTCGACCGAGCTGATCCATTCACCACCGGACTTGATGATATCCTTGGAGCGGTCACAGATGGTCATGTACCCATCGGGATCAATGCGCGCGACGTCGCCCGTGTCGAACCACCCATCGCGCAGTTCTTCTTGCTTTTCAGGACGGAAGTAGCCGGAAATCACCCAAGGACCGCGCACGAGCAGATCGCCTTGTGCTTTGTCGTCATGAGGCAGCGTGTTGCCCTCGTCATCAACGATCTTGATGTCCATTCCAAACGGAGGACGCCCTTGGTTTTCGCGCAGTTTGTGCTGATCCGCGATTGGCAGGTCTGCGTGCTTTGCGAGAGGTTTGTTGGAAGTGCCAAGCGGGCTCATCTCGGTCATACCCCACGCGTGGACCAGATCAACGTTATATTCCTCGCGGAAGGTGTCGATCATAATAGGCGGACATGCAGAGCCGCCAACGACTGTGCGCTTCAGGCTCTCAAGCGTGCTACCGCTTTCTTTCGCAGCCATAAGAAGGCCCTGCCAAATCGTCGGAACACCGAGGGCCACGTTGACGCCTTCGTTGTCGATTAGCTTCAAAAGGCTCGATCCATCAAGACCCGGACCCGGCATAACCAAGCGCGCACCAACCATCGCTGCTGAATACGGCGTGCCCCATGCGTTGACGTGGAACATGGGTACGACAGGCAACACAATGTCCTGCGCGCTAAAGCCGATGCAGTCGGGAAGGGCGGCGGCGAAGCTGTGCAACATGGTAGAGCGGTGCGAATAAAGAGCACCCTTTGGATTGCCAGTTGTGCCGGACGTGTAACACAGGCTCGACGCAGTGTTTTCGTCGAAATCGGGCCAAGTGTAATCGGCACTGCCTGTCTCGATAAACTCATCATAGAAGACCAGCTCTGGAATTTGCTCCAGAGCGGCCTCATTGCGCGCGCTCATCAAAACGATGGCTTTCAGCGTTGGCATCTTGTCGCGCAATGCAGCTGCAAGCGGGAGGAAGGTGGCGTCGATGAAGAGTATTTCATCCTCGGCGTGGTTAACGATGTAGATCAATTGTTCAGGGAACAGGCGGGGGTTGATCGTGTGGCACACAAATTCGCCGCCTGACACGCCAAAGTAGATTTCTAGGTGACGTCGGTTGTTCCACGCAATCGTGGCGCAGCGCGCGGAAGGCTTGAGGCCCATGTTGGTCAAAGCGCTCGCAAGTTTCTTCGAGTTTTGCTGAACGACGCCCCAATTTGAGCGCTCGATCGTGCCGTCAGTTTCGATCGAGGTAATCTCTGTCGCCCCGTGATATTTACCCGCGTGATCCACCAGTGATGAAATCAACAAGCGGTCTTGCATCATTTGACCTAGCATCTTTTCTCTCCTCCCAGAGTTTGAATGAGAGAGTGAAGTCTAGGCGCGGATTGTCAATCCTTTTGAGCAGGTTGCGACGGAAGGTCAGGTGCTTGCTCAAGATACGCGTTGACGCAATCTTGGACGCGACGGAAGCGATCGCCGCCCAGATGCGTGCCGCCGTACCAACGGGTAACGACGATCAAGTGATCGGTAAGCTCTGCACGTTCCAACATGCGCAGGATAATCGCGCCTGCGCCGCTTTCGCCGTCGTCATTTTTGATTGGGCCATTCTCAGAGCAGAGCAGCGCCCATGTATTATGTGTCGCTTTGGCGAAACGCTTGTAGCGCTTGAGGTCTTTGATCAGTTTCAAAGCATCCGCTTTGGAGTGCGCAGGCGCACCGCTGACCGCGTATTTTGATCCGCGATCCGTAACGACATGCGGGATTTGAAACACTAGTTCAGCGTGGCAGCAGTGCGACGGACGATATCAATACGCGCCGCATTGGGCGGGTGCGTGCCTAGGAAGCGAATGCCAGGGTCAGCGATCTTGGTGAAGAAGGCAGCGCCGAGAACAGGGTCGTAACCCGCTCGATGTGCGATGATCGTGCCAAGTTCATCCGCTTCAAGTTCAAAGTCCTTGGAATATCCGCGTGCGCCAACTGTTGCGCCGACTTGTTGCGCGGATTCAATGGCCTGTTCCCCAACGCCCGTGATCGCAGCAAGGCCCCCAAAGATAAGCGCGCCAGCAGTTGCGTTACGCTGTTGGCGATCAAGGTGTGCCCTGATGTGGTGTGCTGCCTCGTGCCCCATAACAAAGGCCAATTCGTCTGCGTTGCGCACAGTTGCGATAAGCGGAATGTTGAAAGCCAGAACAGGGCGGCCTGACTTATCACGCGTCTGGAAAGCATTTGGGGGCTGGTTCGGGCGATCATCGACAACGATGTTGAAATCGCAATTCATGCTTGGCGCGCGCTCGCGGCAAACGGCTTCAGCGACTGGCTCAACAGTGCGCACGACTCTAACGAACTGTCGCGCGGCTTGTTCGGCTTTTAGTGATGTTGCGGGTGTTGGCGTGCTAACGGCAGGTGTGCTTGGTTGGCTCGGTGCCGTTGGCGCTGGGCGCGACGTGGAGACACAGGCGCTGAGGCCGAAAGCGAGGAGAGGGACGAGAAGATATGTCTTCATGATTTTATGATGCCTGAACATGCTCGGTTGAGACCTAAGATAGGCGCGCGGCGCGTTCAATACCAGTCACGAATTTGCGGGGATTGGCGTTGCTGCTTTCACGTGTGCGCCGTAAGCTGCTGACATGTTTAGTATAGAACACGAATTTGACTCCAGCATCATCACGCTTGTGGATGAGGGCGAGGGCATGCCGCAAGAAGATGTGGTGATCAACGCATTCGCGGAATGCGTCACGTTGGAACAGTTTAACCCACGTCTTGGTCGTGCAGAAAAGATCACGCTGAGCATGGAGCAAATTCGCGACCTCGCAGCGGCGTTGGATTTGCCAGAGGGCGTGTATCGCATTCGTCCAGATGAAGAGAAGGAAGCATAAGATGCAAACAGGGTTTTTCTGGGACGAGAGCACGTTCTGGCATGGCGGTGGCAACTACGCGAGCATGTTTCCTGTAGGTGGTTTTGTGCAGCCGATGGTGAACGGCGGTCTGCCCGAAAGCCCCGAGAGCAAGCGTCGGATGAAGAATTTGATGGATTTGACGGGCTTATCAGGTGAGTTGGCGATGCAAAGTGCCCCTTTGGCGAGCATGGAGGATCTGCTGCGTGTTCACCCCAAGGGTTTCCTCGATGAGTTCAAACGCCTGTCTGATACAGGCGGCGGCGAAATTGGTGCGCGTTGTCCCTTTGGGCCCGGTGGGTTTGAGATTGCGGCGCAATCAGCGGGGCTTGCGAAGGCTGCGTTGGAAGCAGTGCTGAAAGGCAGTGTGAAAAATGCGTATTCGCTGTCGCGTCCGCCAGGCCATCACTGTAGCGCTGACACGCCGATGGGCTTTTGTCTGTTGGCCAATATTCCTGTCGCGATTGAAGCGGCACTTGCTGGTGGTCTCGCGAAACGCGTCGCTGTGCTGGATTGGGATGTGCATCATGGGAACGGCACCGAAGCGATCTTTTATGATCGCACGGATGTGCTGACAATTTCGATCCATCAAGAGAATAACTTCCCCGTTGATACAGGGGATTTTGCCGATCGTGGCGAGGGGGCAGGTGAGGGCTTTAACCTCAATATTCCGCTTGGCGGTGGCGCTGGGCATGCGAGCTATCTTGAGGTGATGGAGCAGATTGCGTTGCCGCAGATACGCGCGTTTCAGCCGGACGTGATCATCGTCGCTTGCGGCTTTGATGCGGCTTTGATTGATCCGCTTGGCCGGATGATGGCGACGGCGGAGACGTTTCGACAGATGACCCGCCAAGTGATGACGCTCGCGGATGAGATTTGTGAAGGTCGTTTGATGATGGCGCATGAGGGCGGGTATTCGGAGGTTTATGTGCCGTTCTGCGGACATGGCGTTCTGGAGGAGATGAGCGGTAGCAAAATCACAGCACCTGATCCGATGGGTGCGATGTATGTGAAACGTCAGCCTGGGATGTCGCACCAGCGATTTATCAGCTCCGAAATCGCGCAAATGCGGGATGCGCTGGGCCTTTGAGGTTGAAAACTGCGCGCAGAGTGCTGATGTAGCCTGCAACGAATAAGGAGGCGCTTGTGCCAGATCCAAATCCCGCTGCGATGGAGTTTTTGCTCTCGCGTCGCTCGCGTCCTGCGAAGACTTTGCAAGGTCCTGTGCCAAGCCGTGATGAGCTTGAGCCGATCCTGACTGCCGCTGCACGCACGCCGGATCACGGTAAGTTAGAGCCGTGGCGCTTTATCGTGGTGCAAGGCGCTGCGATGGATCGTTTGGCAGATCTTGCGCGCGCGCGTGGTGCAAAGCTTGGCTATGATGAAGAGAAAACCACCAAAGGTGCTGCGCAGTTTGTAACTGGCGAGTTGGCTGTCGTGGTTGTTGAGGTGCAAAAGCCGTCAGAAAAAGTGCCTGCGATTGAGCAGACGTATTCTGCGGGTGCCGTTTGTCTGGCCCTGTTGAATGCAGCGCTGGCAAGCGGTTGGGGCGCGAATTGGCTCTCTGGTTGGCCCTCGCATGATCGTGGCTTTGTGGAAGCGGGCTTTGGGCTTGCAGCCCATGAGAGCGTGGCTGGCATTGTTCATATCGGCACGGAAAAGATGGCGCCGCCTGAACGCCCGCGCCCTGATTTGAGTGCTATTACATCTTGGCTCGACGCATGATCCTTTCGTCGTTCTTCAAAGCTATCGGGCAAATGGGCGATCCTCGGTTTCGCCGCGTCCTCTTTCTTGGAATTACTCTGACGATTGCTTTGCTTGCAGGGTTCTACGCGCTGTTTTTGACGGTGATGAACGAAGCGGTGGACGGCACTATGGTGCTGCCAGTGATTGGCGAAGTCACATGGATCGGTGATTTGCTGGGCTGGGGTTCGCTCTTTCTGATGCTGTTCTTGTCGACGTTCTTGATGGTGCCTGTGGCGTCCGCAATCACGTCGCTTTTCTTGGACGAAGTTGCGTCTGCCGTTGAGGCCAAGCACTTTCCGCATCTGCCAGACGTCAAAGGTGTGCCGTTCTACGAATCCCTGCGCGACACCATCAATTTTTTAGGCATTCTGATTGGTGCCAATATCGTTGCGATCTTGCTTTATGTCATGTTGCCGTTTGCAGCGATTTTCATTTTCTGGGCGCTGAACGGCTTTTTGCTGGGGCGTGAGTATTTCCAGATTGCCGCGATGCGCCGCCTTGGCCGTGAAGGCGCAAAGCAGGCGCGCAAGGAGCATTTTGGTATGATCTGGCTCGCGGGATGTTTGATGGCAGTGCCACTGACTATCCCATTGTTGAACCTGTTCATCCCGATCCTAGGTGCTGCGACCTTTACCCATTTGTTCCGTCAGACACAGATGCGTCGCCCATCCGATTGAACATATCCAAGTCGCGGATACTGATCACACCAGAAATAATCGTCCCTGCGATAATGCACCACAAAACTGCGCTGATCGCGGTGGTGATCCACGCTTTCTTTTTGAGGTTATGATTTTCAGGTGAGCCTGCGTGCGTGCCTGGAACAATTTCGCCCAAGTCCCCTTGGGTCTCAAGACGGATGGGGATGACGCAAAGAAATGTCATGAACCAAATAACCGCGAAGAGGACGAGCGCTGAGGTAATGCCCATTAAACTTGCTCCAACTCGGTAAGTGTTCCGTTCATGTCTTTGGGGTGCAAGAAGATGACAGGTTTGCCATGAGCGCCGATCTTTGGCTCACCGTTGCCAAGCACGCGCAGACCAGACGCGACCATTTGATCGCGCGCGGCGATGATGTCGTCGACTTCGTAGCACACATGATGAATGCCGCCCGACGGGTTCTTTTCAAGAAAACCGTTGATTGGGCTGTCTTCTCCGAGCGGATAGAGCAGTTCAATCTTGGTATTAGGCAGTTCGATAAAGATAACAGTGACGCCGTGATCCGGCTCATCCTGCGGGGCACCCACATTTGCGCCGAGCGCGTCACGGTACTGCGCAGCGGCTGCCTCAAGATCTGGCACTGCGATGGCCACGTGGTTCAATCGTCCAATCATCGTCGAAACTCCGGTTTATCTGTTTGAAGTCTATATGGAGTGACAGCGTAGTTTCGGCAAGCGGACGCAAAGACGCGGGCTCGCTAAATATGGAGAGGATTAATCACTTGTTAGGCTCGTTGGCCTAGCGTCGAGGGTAGCCGATATAGATTCGAGGGAATCATGAATGAACTGGAATACACGTCCTTAACACCTGCGCCGACTGCTACGCGCCCTTTGCTAGGATTGACCATCTTAGTGGTGGAAGACAGCCGGTTTGCCTGCGATGCGATGCGACTTTTGTGTCTGCGCAGCGGCGCACGTATTCGACGCGCGGATTGTCTACGTTCTGCGCGCCGTCATTTGCAAGTATATCGCCCCAGTGTCGCGATCATTGATCTAGGTCTGCCGGATGGCTCGGGTGCTGAATTAATCAAAGAGCTAGCCGTTGCGGAGCCACGTATTCAAGCGTTGTTGGCGATCAGCGGTGACGACACTAAAGAGGAGCTTTCGCTTGCCGCGGGTGCGGATGGGTTCTTGAGCAAGCCGCTGTCATCATTGGCGAGTTTTCAGACGGCGGTTCTACGAGCGTTGCCTGAAGAAATGCGCCCCTCGGGATTGCGTACCATCACAGATGAAGAGGTTGATCCAGATCCGCTCGCGTACCGCGATGACATGGCGCATGCGTCAGAGATGCTATCTGATGATGCGGATTTGATGCGTCTTGACTATGCAGCACAGTTCTTGCGCGGTGTCGCCAAAAGCGCGCGGGACGAACCGCTGCGCCAAGCCGCACAAATGCTCGCAAAAGCTACCGCAACGGGGAAAACCGTTCACAGCCATCAGGCGCGGCTAGCGGGTATGGTGCGTCAACGGATGGAAGAGCTGGTGACGATTTAAAGGGTGGGATCACTCGCAAAACGAACAAGACCTGTAAGGTCGCCCAATCGTTCGCGTTGCTTGCCATCAGCGTCGAAGTTCGCAGAATCAAGCCAAACACGGTAGGCTTCTTTGAGGGCGGGCCACTCTTTGTCGATCATTGCAAACCATGCGGTATCTCTGTTGCGCCCTTTCACAACGAGCGCTTGGCGAAAGACGCCCTCATAACTAAAGCCCAAGCGCTGAGCCGCTTGGCGAGATGGTTTGTTGAGCGCGTTGCATTTCCACTCAAAGCGACGGTAGCCTGCGTCAAACGCCCATTTGATTGTAAGGTAGATTGCTTCGGTCGAAACTGGGCTGCGCTGCATCGTTTTTGAGAAGTTGATGTTGCCCACTTCGATCGACCCAGCAGCGGGCGTGATGCGCAGGTAACTGAGCACGCCTAAATAGGCTTCTTGGCGCACATCATAGACGGCAAAGAATAGATTGCTTTCGTCCGCAGTCACCTCTCTCACCCAACGGTGATACTGAGCGGCAGAGTGAAACGGTCCTGCGGGCAGGTAGTCGTAAAGCTCGTCCTGATCCACAAAGGCATTAAACAAGAGCGCTGCATGCTTTTCGGCGCTTAGTGGTTCAAGGCGGCAATACCGCCCCTCGAGTATCATTGGCGCGGGCGCGTTCGGTGCCGTCCAATCGGAAACGAGCGCTCCTACGGGTCTGACTGTCATTTGCTCTCACGCCTCTTTTGGCGCAAAGCTTCGCACCGAAACTGACAAAGGGGAAGGCAAATGTTGCAAAACCCCTACAGCATTGTGAGTGCAGGGCCATTGGTCTGTGAACGTTTGCTCTCTATATCGGTGATGAACATAGGAGCACCAACATGGCATATCGCTGGAAGAACACCCTCTCGGACAATGACGTTACCGATCACTCGCTGTTTCTGAACAGACGTCAAATCATGGCTGGTGCCGCGGGTCTTGGTCTTGCAACGGCCATTGGCGGTCCGCGCGCCGCACTCGCGCAAGAGGCGCTTGAGCCAAACAGCTTTGAGGATATCTCTAGCTACAACAACTTTTATGAGTTCGGCACAGGCAAGGATGATCCAGCTAAGAACGCAGGTGCGTTGACGACAACGCCTTGGACAGTCACGATTGATGGTATGGTTGATAAGCCAGGCGAGTATGATTTCGCAGACATCATGGCGAAGATGACCGTCGAAGAGCGCATCTATCGTTTCCGCTGTGTCGAGGCTTGGTCGATGGTCGTGCCTTGGAACGGGTTTGAGCTGAAAGACCTGCTTGATCTCGCGGGCGTTCAATCCTCCGCTAAATACGTCGCTTTTGAGACGCTCTATCGTCCTGAGGAAATGGTCGGTCAGAAGTTCCCCACTCTAGAGTGGCCCTATGTCGAAGGTTTGCGTCTGGATGAGGCAATGCATCCGCTGACAATCATGGCGACAGGTATCTATGGGAAAGACATTCCTAACCAGAATGGCGCACCGATGCGTTTGGTGGTGCCGTGGAAGTATGGCTTTAAGTCGATCAAGTCTGTGGTGAAGATCACGCTTACCGATAAAGAGCCGCCCACCAGCTGGAATATCGCGAATGCGCGTGAGTATGGGTTCTACTCTAATGTGAACCCAGAAGTGGATCACAAGCGTTGGTCCCAAGCGACAGAGCGTAAGATCGGTGGCGGTTTATTTGCCAAGCGTATCCCAACGTTGATGCTGAACGGTTACGAAGAAGACGTGGCGAGCCTGTATGAAGGCATGGATATGAGCGTTAACTTCTGATGATCAAAGATACGATCAATAGCACCGCGCGCCGCATTCCAGCTTGGCTTGTATATACAGTCGGGATTTTGCCTGCCGCTTGGTTCCTTTATGAAGGGCTAACAGGCGGGTCTGGCGCTGATCCTATCAAGGCGTTGGAACATGAGTTGGGTGAATTCGCGCTAAAGCTATTGATCGTTGGTCTGTGCATTACACCGCTTCGCAAACATCTGGGCGTGAACCTTTTGAAGTTCCGCCGTGCGATTGGTGTGATGACCTTTGTCTATGTGGTGCTGCACTTGTTGGTGTGGCTCGTGCTGGATGTGCAGATCGTTAGCCAGATCTGGGCCGACATTGTGAAGCGTCCCTATATTACGGTCGGCATGGTTGGGTTCGCTCTAATGATTCCTTTGGCGCTGACATCCAACAACCTAAGTGTGCGTAAACTGGGGGTGCGTTGGCGTAAGCTTCACAAACTCACCTATGGAATCGCTTTCCTTGGGGCTTTGCACTTTGTGATGGTCGCAAAAGGCATTCAATTAGAGCCCTTGCTCTATATGGCGGTGGTTCTTGGGCTGTTGGCGCTGCGGATTCCTAAAGGTACGCTGCAAATTGCAGGGCGATTCACAGCCAAGTCTGTGGATAACTAGCGTCTTATCCACATTGCCGATAATTCGACCCTAGGGAAACTTGCGGGCGCGTAATTTTCTTATCAAGAACGCACCGCAAACAACTGTTTTTGTTCGCAAAACGGGAAAAATCAAAAAAAGTGAAATTAGGCGAAAAAAGGTCTTGCGGGTTTTGTGTGATAACACTAGAACCGCCCTCAGCAGC
>NZ_MLCB01000136.1 GCF_001890925.1 Planktotalea frisia | reverse complement strand
ACCAGATACGCCGCCAACCTTCAAACCGCCCAAACACCAGATTCAGTCATAGCTCCAGAAAGCTTGCCGCCATATCTACTAAGGCCGCATTTTTAGCTGATTGGCACCGTGATCCCCGCAAGATTGGCCAAAGCCCTTGAAACGCAGGTAACAATAATCACCGAATAAGATCGCGTCAGAAGATCCGAAAAATCACGATGCAATTCATTTTTTATGTCAATTACAAGAGGTCGACTCTTTTGCTGGTTATCGCAAGTCGCGGTTTGTGAGGTCGTGTTTACGCGAAATCTTAGCGGTAATTAGCGACGCTGCCGTACACACGGTTCATTGCTAGCGTTCCTAGAAATCTCAATGCATTGACATTTTATATCAAATGGTCTGACCTTCTAATAGTTGCAACACTGATAGAATCTCGCGCGACTGGAAACAACGTAAACTACTTTAAAGTGTTGATGCTCCCGGCCAAAACGATGCGTTCAAGGCACCTGCAGGTCGGTGTGTTGGTATGGCGAGCAATGATGGTTTATTTGCGGCAGCATGGCGATCTGAACCACCCCTTGTTTGCCGGAAGCCCAGAAGTAAGGATACTGGTTTATGGAAAAGAACAAATGTGGAAACAGATATTCATCCATTGACCGGCAATCGATGCAAAGCATCGATGAGAGGTTGAAGTGCGCGAACGAACTGTGCGGATGGTGTTTGAACATCAGGGCGAATTTGAAAGCCAATCTGCTGCGATCAAGTCGATTGCCCCGAAGATTGGCTACGGGCCTGATACCCTGCGTGCTTGGTTTCGACGGGCTGAGACAGACAGCGGTCGACGTGATGGTATGACGGCCGCCGAACGTGACCGGATGTAAGCCTTGGAACGTGAGAACCGCCAGCTTCGGCAAGCCAACTAAATTCTCAAGAAAGCATCTGCGTATTTTGCTCCCACTCTCATACATACAAGCATGTGTTGCCGTGCAGCGGGACGGAGCTCGACCGCCCGTTTCGGAAATGATTGCTTTTATCAAAGAACATCGTGGGGTGTGTGGGGTCGAGCTGAGCTACTCCCCAATAGTTGGACGGGATCTGGCGTAAATTAAGCTACTCTTTGCACCTGCTGATCGGGGTCGGTTGTTTCAATTCCCTGCCAGTAGACCACGGCAGGTGGCCTGCCGCCAACTGAGGAATGCGGACGTTTGTGATTGTAGAACTCGATCCACTTTCTGACGCCTGCTTTCGCTTCTGATCCGGTTTCCCAGGCGTGTAAATATACGCACTCGTATTTCAATGATCGCCACAGCCGTTCGACGAAGATGTTGTCGAGGAACCGACCTTTGCCATCCATAGAGATGCGCACGTTCGAACGGCGCAGTCGGTCAGTCAAAGCAAACGATGTGAACTGGGATCCTTGATCTGTATTCATTATGTCCGGTGGCCCAAATTTGTGGATCGCCTCGTTGAGTGCATCGACGCAGAACTCAGCCTCCAGAGTGTTCGAGATCCGCCACGCCAGAACCTTGCGGGTGTTCCAGTCCATGATCGCGACCAAATATAGGAACCCACGCCGCATAGGCAGATAGGTGATGTCAGCGCACCAGACCTGATTGGGTCGATCCACAAACAGCCCACGCAGCAGGTAGGGGTAAATCTTGTGACCTTTCGCCGCTTTGCTCGTGTTGGGTTTCTGGTAGATCGGCATAAGGCCCATCAAGCGCATTAGGCGTCGGATGCGCTTCTCATTCACGGGGGGGTCCTCATTGCGAAGATGCCACGTCATTTGGCGAACGCCATAGAACGGTGTTTCAAGAAACTGCTTATCGATCACCCGCATCAGATCAAGGTTCATCTCGGTCTCGCCTTTGGGTTCATAGTAAAATGACGATCGCGAGATCGACAGCAGCGCACACTGCTTGCCCACAGACAGGCCTGGGATGTTCGGCTCAACCATCTTGCGCCTCACTTGCCGGTCCAAGGTTTGAGCTTTCTTGCCAAAAAATCGTTGGCGACGGCCAACTCCCCGATTTTGGCGTGCAAGTCTTTGACCTGCTCTTCATCCACTTCCGGTGCCTTCCGGCTGCCTCGTTCGAACACACCAGATGCGCCCTCAAGCAAAGCCCGCTTCCATTGATGGATCATCGTCGGGTGAACTCCGAACCGACTGGCCAACTCGCTGACTGTCTCCTCGCGCTTCTACCGCGACCTTGGCCTTAAACTCTGGGTGATGTTGCTTCCGCTTAGACATTCCTGATTGAAGTGGTCCGGCAAAACTGGACAGCGTGCTAAGATGTATCCAACCTTGAAGAC
>NZ_MLCB01000135.1 GCF_001890925.1 Planktotalea frisia | reverse complement strand
CGGATCATGCGGTTAGCTGAATCGTTCTACGGTCAGACGTCAACCCGTCAAAAGTCGGGTGCTCGAGGACTCTGTGTATAGATTAGAAATTCACCCAGATAACCACGCACCGCACACATCCATTAACCCTTTATTAACAAACGAAAATTGTTTCGCGCGCGAAACATCCCACGACTACTTATCCGAGCCCCGCCTTCACCAAGTCCGCGAAATGATCACCGCGCTTCTCAAAGCTATCATACTGATCGAAACTCGCCGCTGCAGGGGCCAGCAGAACCGTTTCGCCCTCTCCCGCATCTTCCATCGCGCGGGCAACGGCGACCTCCATCGACGTGCAGACCTCTGTCTCAACACCCGCCAATTGCATCGCGAAACCAGACGCCTCGCGCCCGATCACATAGGCTTTCAGCACCTCACTAGCCGCGTCCGAGAGCGCGGAAACACCGCCCTCTTTCTCCAATCCGCCACAAATCCAGCGGATTTTCTTGAATGCTCCCAAAGCCTTCACCGCGCTGTCCACATTGGTCGCTTTGCTATCATTCACATAAGTCACGCCCCCTGCTTCGGCGACGATTTGCGAACGGTGCGGTAGACCTGGATAACTCGCAAAGCCCGCTTCAATCACGCGCGGAGCCAGTCCCAAAGTGCGGCACACAGCGTAGGCACAGCAGGCGTTCTGATGGTTGTGCGAACCGGGCAAGCCCTTGATCGCGCGCAAGTCGATAGAACCGATCTGTCGCCCTTTGCGATACTCCGACAAGAAGCCTTTCTTAGCAAAAACCGTCCAGCCAAAGTCTGTCAATTTGCGCTCGACCGAGACACGGATCACCCGATCATCCTGCGGCCCTTCGGCCATTTGTCCGGCCAAATACAGACCCTCATCCTCGTCCACACCAATGATCGCTCGCTCTGGTCCGCCCTCGGAAAACAGGCGGCGTTTGGCGGCGAAATAACCGCCCATCCCATGATGGCGATCCAAGTGGTCTGGCGAGAGGTTGGTGAACACAGCAATGTCAGGCGTTAACGCGCGCGCGAGGTCTGTTTGGTAGGACGACAGCTCCAACACCACCACTTCGCCGTCAATCGCAGGGTCGATGTCGAGCACGCCGCGTCCGATATTGCCCGCAAGCTGCGTCGCGCGACCTGTGTGTTCCAGCACATGGTGGATCAGGGCAGAGGTCGTGGATTTCCCGTTCGATCCCGTCACCGCCACGACACGCGGGGTGACATCTAGGTTGTCCCACTCCGACGTCGCGAAAGAGCGGAAAAAGAGCGAGATGTCGTTATCCACAGGCACGCCCATTTGGAGCGCTTCTTTGATAACGGGGTTCGGGGTCGGGTAAAGATGCGGGATGCCCGGCGATGTGATGAGCAACGCGAGGTCTTTGAGTGTGGCCCCCGTCAGCTTGGCCGTCTCGAAACCCTCGGCTTCGGCCTTCGCGCGCGCCGCGTCGTTGTCGTCCCAACAGACCGGCACCGCCCCGCCCTCTTTGAGCGCTCTAGCTGCGGACAGCCCTGAACGACCTAGCCCGAGCACGCCAACACGCGCACCTGTGTAACCTTGTACTGGTATCATGGGGAGATCCTCATGCTTGCATAACTTTGTTCTAACCCGTCAAAGGCCGTCTGATGGAATAAGTGCAAAGGCGAACAATATTACTCGCGCGCACCTGCAAAGCGCTCTTGCCAACCGATCCGCTCGTCATCGGTGATCTTGCGGAACGTCACTTCTGGCACGGTGAACGCGGCGCCAACGGGTAGCGCAGACAGGGCGGCTTCGACGTCATCGGGCCATGTGTCATCGGAGCATTGCATCGCGGACATCAACGTCTCAGCGGCATCGGGGATGAAGGGGCCCGAAAGGACCGCGTAGAGGCGGATCAGGTTCAGCGCGAGGCGGATTTGCGCAGCGGCCTGCGCGGGGTCTTCTTTGAACGTCACCCAAGGGGCCGCGGCCTGCAAATACTCGTTGCCCGCGACCCAAATTGCGCGCAACTCGGACGCCGACTTGCGAACATCCATCGCATCCATGAAGCCCTCGTAAGCGCGAATGCGCGTGGTGAGTTCCGCGATCAACGCCTGTTCGCGCTCGCCCCATGTGCCGCCCTCTGGCACAACTTCGCCGAATTTGGAGCGGCAGAATTTGGTGACGCGAGAGACGAAATTGCCCAGAACGTCGGCGAGATCTTTGTTCACAGAGGCTTGGAAATTCTCCCAAGTAAATTCGCTATCGCTGCTCTCAGGCGCGTGGCTGAGCAGCCACCAGCGCCAATAATCGGCTGGCAAGATTTCAAGCGCTTGATCCATAAACACGCCGCGTCCGCGCGATGTCGAGAATTGACCACCATCGTAATTGAGATAGTTCAGACCTTTGATATAATCGACCAGCTTCCACGGCTCACCGGAGCCCAGAATGGTTACAGGGAAGCTAAGCGTATGAAAAGGCACGTTATCTTTGCCCATAAACTGCGTGTAGCGCACATCGTCAGCGCCTAGGTCCGTGCGCCACCAGCGTTGCCATTCCGTATCGGGTTTGCCATGTGCGTCGGCCCATTCTTTGGCGCAGGCGATGTATTCAATCGGTGCGTCGAACCACACGTAAAAGACTTTGCCCTCCATGCCCGGCCAGTCCTCAGAGCCGCGTTTCACGGGAACACCCCAGCTGAGGTCGCGCGTGATGCCACGGTCTTGCAGGCCATCACCATCGTTCAACCATTTCTTCGCGATCGAGGTTGTGAGCACAGGCCAATCGTCTTTGCTTTCGATCCACTCAGACAGCTGATCTTTCATTTGGCTTTGGCGCAGATAGAGATGCTTGGTCTCGCGCATTTCCAAATCGGTTGAGCCGGAAATTGTGGAATACGGGTTGATCAGATCAACGGGATCAAGCTGCTTGGTGCAGTTGTCACACTGATCCCCCCGCGCGCTATCAAAGCCGCAATTCGGACAAGTGCCCTCAACGTAGCGATCCGGCAAAAAACGACCGTCGGTCTTGGAATAAATCTGCTGGTCTGCGACTTCTTCGATCAGCCCGGCATCCGCCAAACGAGCGGCAAAATGCTGCGTCAACTCTCGATTTTGTAGCGAGGATGACCGTCCGAAATGATCGAACGACATACGGAACCCTTTGGCGATCTCATCCTGCACCGCCCACATTTCCGCGCAGTATTCCTCAACCGGTTTACCCGCTTTGGCCGCTGCCAATTCCGCAGGCGTGCCATGCTCATCGGTGGCACAGAGAAACAGCACCTCATGGCCGCGCGCACGTTGGAAACGGGCGTAAAGATCCGCAGGCAATTGGCTGCCCACAAGATTGCCGAGGTGCTTGATCCCGTTGATATAAGGAATCGCGGAGGTGATGAGATGCCGAGCCATGCTGAGTCGTCCTGCGTTGGGGTTACGTACCAATACCCCCACACCGCAGGCAGTTCAAACTGCCATTCAGCATGGTTAACGCGAAGCGCTTAAAGATGCTCGGAAAATTCTGTGAACAGGTGCCCATAGGCCTCGGGTGGGAGTTTTTTGTCCCAACTCACAACGATTGCGGTTCCGTCTGCTGCAACAATCACGAAAGAGCCCAGATTCGCACGTCGACGGTCCGCGTGCTTCCATGAGCCACTATGATTGAACGACAGACCTGCGTCAGATTTGCGGACCCAGACCCCCATGCCATATCCTGTATTAGGATCATATGCATAGCTTGATGGCGACGTCACCCAAGGCGCATCAGCGGCAAACCAATGCATCGCATAACGCGCGTAATCCTCAACAGAGACCAGCCAGCCACCATATCCTGCCGTTTTCGCCATTCGCCCCGAAACATTCGCATTATCCGCACCCGCTGGCGTCATAACCCGCTCTTTGCAGACTTCGCCGTAAGAGCCGCCTGACATGGCAGTAATCAAACTTCCAAGCACTGCATAATTTGCGTTGGAATAGGCGTATCCGCTCTCGGCGTTGAAGTTTGCTGACACCTTCAAAGCAGTGCGCGTCATTGATGCCTGACTGTCCAAGTGTTTTTTGCTCAGAGATGTTTTGCCTTGCACCAAGTGCGTGGGCAAACCGCTGGTGTGGGTTGCAAATTGGGTCAAGGTTTTTGACAGCATCGGCGCGCCGGGCGAAAGGTTCAATTTTGACAAGACCGGTTTCATATCAGCAAGCGTGCTGTTCCAATCATAAGGGCTTTGTTCAAGAAACGTGTTCAAGCAATGCGCTGTGATAGATTTGGACAGGCTCGCCATCGGAAAGCTTGTGGATGGGCTGCGTTTCTCGCCACGCGAACGCAGGATTTTCCCTGCCCGACCAACCGCAAGGCTTGCAGATCTAACCTCAAAAAGAACCATCCATTCGCGCCACGCACTCTCAATATCATCCAGCGCGACAGGTTTGGGCTCTGCACGCAGCGCAACTGGCGTTGCTTTGAGCACTGGTTTGGACGGGCCTACCCTCACACCTAATGCCAACGCTTGACCAATCGCAAACGCACCAGCCACCATCATCAAAAATACGATTTTCTTATACACGAACGGCACCTTTTGGCTTTTATCGCTGCTTTGATGCCTGAGCGTCGCGCCCATTTCGGGTCAAGAATTAGGAATTATCGTGATCGTGGTCACTTCTTGCGACGCAACCCTTTTGAGAGACGCCCGATCACAAAGGACGTGCGCGGCGCGTAAACATAGGGTGTGCGCTCAGACACGGTATCACGCGCGCGCATGCGCAAAAGGCCGAACACGACCAAGACCGCGTGCCCGCACGCGATCATAATGAAAAGCGCGGATGGTCCGTACCAGTTGATCAAACTTGAGGACAACAGCGGCGACGCAATCGCACCAAGCGCGAAAAAGAACATCAAAGCGGCGGATAGTTCGACCCGCTCGTCATCAGACGCAAAGTCATGCGCGTGCGCAGCAGCAACGGAGTAAATCGGAAACGTCGTCAGGCCAAAGAACGCAGCCCCAATCATAATCGCCGTCGTCCCCGCATCGACGATCACGTTAGTCACCATGCAACTGATGATCGCTGCCACAGACAGCCAAATCAAAACCCAGCGGCGGTCGAACTTGTCCGCTAACCAGCCGATGGGATATTGCGCCAAAGCGCCGCCAAATACAAAAGCCGCGAGGAAATACGCGATCTGATCCGCGCGAAGCCCGACTTCCTGCCCATAAATTGGGCCCACCATACGAAACGAGGCGCTTGATAATGCTGCCACGATCACCCCTGCGGCGGCCAATGGCGAGCGCGTCACAGCCAACATCGGACGCAATCTGGGCGCGCTGGGTGTCTTGGGCTGGCTCACTTTCGTCAGCGTCAGCGGCAGCAGTGCCGCGCAACACAACAAGGCTAGCAAATTATATGAAACGTAGGACGCTGGCTCTAAGACACCGATCATCAACTGCGCCACCAAAGATGCACCCATATCCGCAAGGCGGTATACGCCCATCGCGCGCCCACGCGTTTCATTGGTAACCTTGGCTTGCAACCACGCCTCAATGACTGTGTAGCATCCGGCCACGCAAAGCCCCGAAGCGATGCGCATCAACGCCCATGCGTAGGGATCAATGATCAACATATGCGCAAGCAAACCAATCGCGCCCGCTGAGGTGAACGCCGCAAAGGCGCGACTGTGCCCGACGCTTCCCATAAGCCGCGGTGCCCACCAACACCCTATAAAAAAGCCGACAAAATGCGCTGATCCTAGCAGTCCGATCTGCGTTGTGCTGAATCCCAAAGCGATGCCAGACAAAGCATCAAGCGGCCCCAAACCACCCGAGGATAACTGCAATAAAGCAACCGACAGAAACAATGCAGCAAAAGAAATGAGTAAACGCATAAGTCCGAGCCTAGATTGGTGTCATCACACAACTAAGACATTTTCGACAGACACCGGTCTGTTTCGGACATCTCAAAGAAAACCTTTTGGTCTTCCTCTCTTTATAAATATCCCGGGGAGCACGAGGGGCTGGCCCCTCGTATCAACAGCGCGAGCACGAGGGGCTGGCCCCTCGCCCACATCGGATTGCGCAAGCAATTCGAAACCTTACGCTCGCACAGCTTTCGCAAAAGTGCTAAAGATCGCCTCGTTAGAGCAAATCACTTCGCCATCGCCCAGAATGTCACGACCCGGTGTCAAAGGTTCAATGAAACCGCCCGCTTCGCGCACCAAAACAACGCCAGCTGCGAGATCCCAAGCGTTCAACCGACGCTCCCAATAGCCCTCGTAACGACCCGCTGCGACATAAGCCATGTCGAGCGCGGCAGACCCCCAACGTCGAATGCCCGCAACCGCAGGCGCGACTTTGGCAATCTCTTTGATGGTCTCAGGCAAATCAGAACGGCCGCCAAACGGAATGCCAGTCGCAAACACGCTCTCTATCATCGAGTGGCGCGAAGAAACCCGCAAACGCTGGTCATTCATCCAAGCACCTTTGCCTTTTTCAGCGAAATACATCTCGTCCTTCGCCGCATCAAAAATCACACCCGCAACGATTTGACCTTTATGCTCCAAAGCAATGGAAATCGCCCAATGTGGCAATCCGTGCAGAAAATTTGTGGTGCCATCCAGCGGGTCGACGATCCAGCGGCGGGTCGGGTCACTGCCCTCTTCCGCACCGCCTTCTTCTGCCAACCAGCCATAGGTCGGGCGCGCTTCCATCAAATCTTCTTTGATGATCTTTTCGGCTGCCAAATCAGCTTTGCTGACGAAATCGCCCGCGCCTTTACGAGAGACTTGCAAATTTTCCACCTCACGGAAGTCTTTTGTCAAGCTACGACCCGCGCGACGAGCGGCTTTGATCATCACATTTAGATTTGCGCTGCCTTGCATAGCATCTCGGTCCTTAGCATAATTTCGAGGTTTAGCGCGCGTATAGGCAGGCCCGCGCGCTTTGCCAAGCGATTAAGCGTTTTGCAGCTTGGCACTTTCTTCTTTTGCGAGGCGGATCAGATCAATCATATAGGGTTTGCTCACTTCATCACTGCGCGTCGCGGCATAGAGTTGACGGGTCAGCCCCTTTTCAGTGAGTGGGCGTGTTACATAATCAGATGAATACTTCACTTCGCGCACAACCCAATCAGGCAAAACCGAAATCCCGCGATTGGAGGCAACAAGCAGCAAAATAACAGCGGTCAATTCCACCTGACGAATTGCAGCAGGCTCCACCTTGGCAGGGATCAAAAGCTGGCTGAAAATATCTAGTCGTGATCGCTCCACAGGATAGGTGATCAGCGTTTGCCCGCGAAAGTCTTGCGCATCTACAAAGCGTTTCTGTGCCAATGGATGCTGCGCACTAGCAACAAAAACAGGCGCATAATCAAACAGATGCGTGAATTCCACCCCTGCAAGACTCTCTGGATCAGAGCTTACCACCAGATCAACCTCTTCCTTTTGCAACGCAGGGAGCGCGTCAAAAGCGAGACCCGGCTTAATGTCCACGTCCACATCTGGCCAAAGCTTGCGAAAGCCCTCAAGCACCGGAAATAACCACTCGAAACAGGCGTGACACTCGATCGCAATGTGCAAACGTCCTGATTTACCGTCGCGCAACCCACTGAATTCCGCTTGCATCGCATCAATTTCGGGAAGGATCCTTTCCGCCAAACGCAGCAGGCGCATTCCCGCAGCAGACAGCTTCATAGGTTTGGAGCGGCGCACGAACAGCTCCACACCTGCTTGATCCTCGAGCCCCTTTATCTGATGGCTCAGCGCACTTTGAGTAATGTGCAGTTGATCCGCAGCTTTTGCTAAACCGCCATTTTCGTAGATCGCCTTGATGGTTCTTAAATGTCTGAACTCAATATGCATATGTGAGCATGCCTCATGATTATCCTGAAAGTTATGAAGTTGTCTCACGTAAGACCGCGTGCAACAAGAATGAAATTCATAAAGAGAGCAATCAACATGAGCACGCCAACAGTTTCGTTTGAGTTCTTCCCGCCCCAAAACCTCGAGGCGTCGTTCCGGCTTTGGGAGACTGTGCAAACGCTGGCACCGCTTGATCCGTCATTTGTCTCTGTCACATACGGCGCAGGCGGCACAACGCGGGATCTGACCCGCGACGCGGTGGCAACCTTGCACAAATCGAGCGGCTTGAACGTGGCGGCCCATTTAACGTGCGTGAACGCCACCAAGGAAGAAACCCTCGCTATTGCCGCAGATTTCGCAAAAGCGGGTGTGAAAGAGATCGTCGCCTTGCGCGGCGATGCGCCAAAGGGCGAAGCGAAGTTCACACCTTGCAAGGACGGATTTGAAAATTCGGTTGAGTTGATCGAGGCACTGAGTGCAACAGGTGATTTCAAAATCCGCGTCGGCGCTTACCCAGACCGTCACCCCGAAGCGCCAAGCGCGCGGGCGGATATCGATTGGCTCAAAGCCAAGATCGACGCAGGCGCGTCTGAAGCGATTACGCAATTTTTCTTTGAGGCCGACACCTTCCTTCGGTTTCGTGATGACTGTGTAAGAGCGGGCATTGATGCGCTGATCATCCCCGGTATCTTGCCCATCGAGAACTGGAAAGGTACGCGTAATTTTGCCAAGCGCTGTGGCACCAAGGTGCCTACATGGCTGGAAGATGCATTCGAGAAGGCAGAACGCGATGGGCGCAGCGATCTGCTCGCCACGGCGATTTGCACCGAACTTTGCTCTGATTTGATGGCTGAGGGCGTCGATGCACTGCATTTTTACACACTCAACCGGCCGGAATTAACGCGGGATGTGTGCCACGCCCTTGGGGTTGTTCCACGTGTAGAATTGCAAAACGTCGCGTAACAGCGATTGCAGCTGCGGCGCGCTGCTTCTAGCCTCTGAACAACAAATGGAGGCACCCGCATGTTTTACGCTCAAGGACCGGACGATCTACTCACTGCGGCTGAGGCGCTTGCCATGTCGGGACGCGACTTCATGCAAGGCATCTTGGATGGTAAACACCCTGCCCCACCGATTGGCCGAACGCTGAATTACAAGCTCCACGAGGTCGGCGACGGTCGTATCGTGTTTCGCGGCGCGCCATTGTTTGATCATTGCAACCCCATGGGTACAGTGCATGGCGGTTGGTACGGCACACTTCTTGATAGTGCGATGGCCTGTGCAGTGATGACAAAAGTGCCCCAAGGTAGCGGCTATACGACACTGGAATATAAGGTAAATATCCTGCGCTCTATCCCCTTAAGGATGGAGGTAGATTGCATCGCAGAGACCGATCACGCGGGGCGCTCCACTGGCATTTCACATGGTGAAATCCGAGGTGTCGAAAATGGCAAGCTCTACGCGACGGGCTCAACCACCTGCATCATTCTCAATCCTTAAACACTGCTGGGTCCACGCCAGCGACGTAACACACGTGCAGCGAAAGTTTGATCGCTCTGCGGTGGTTCACGGCGCTCACGGGTAAAGACCGAATGATGCAAACGCTCGCAACGATCTGCGTCAGCCAAGCGGCGACTACGCGACAAAAACAGTTTTCCAAACCCGCGCCATGTGCTCGCAGAGGGGGCCATAGCGTTTTGCGCAAACCTTGCGCGCCAATTGTCTGGCAGTTCTAAACCACAGCTTTCAATCCGCTCTAGCATCCACACCAGCGGGATATTCGCCAAAGGCCGCGCCTCCTCAAAGCCAAGGAGCTGGCCACCCACATCACCATGCGTGCCGGGGAACCAGACTTGTTCAATCCGCCCCTGCCAATCATCTGGGCACGTCCACAAAACAGGCTCATAACTGTTACGCGTCTCATCCCGTGCGAGGGCGTGAAAACCGTGCAGAATAGAGCGACCAAGCTCATGGTTGTGAAACGCATGTTTCGGAGCGCTCCAACGCCACAAAATAGGCAAGCCAATGCCCAGCGCTTTCACCGTGTCCCACACGCCAACCATCTCAATCGGGGCTTCGGGATGACAATGGGTTTGCACGAACGCCTCGGCATCACCAAATTCATCCCCGCTTTCATAAATGCGGTAGATCGAACGGATGTTACGCTCGATCGCGTGCTCGGACGTGAGCAATCCAACACGGTCAATCACCCCCGCGAGCGAACGCGCAGCATAGGCCCCGCGGGAGTAACCCAGAAGAAAAATGCGATCCCCAGCGCGATAACGCGACGCGAGAAACCCATAAGCCCGTCGAATTTGACGGTTTATTCCGCGCCCCATCATCACATCGGGGGCGGAACGAAGCCCGCGCCACTGCACGCCCGCCTCATAATAGAGCGACAGATCAGGGTTTGATTCGCGCAATATCTTGTAGGTGCGCCCTGCATTCGTCTCTTCGCCCTCATCGAGAGAGGACATCGTGCCATCCAAAATAACCACATGAGTTTGCGGCTCATGCGCCGCACTGCGCGGGCTTTGACGGCGGCGACGCAATGCGCCGCTCAGCCAAAGGGATATGCGTTTACTCAGCCGCAATTTGTCGATCATTCAGCATTTGCCACATGCGATGTGGCGTGAAGGGCATATCAACGCGATCAATCCCCAAAGGCGCGACCGCATCCTGCACAGCATTGGCAATCGCAGCCATAGACCCAACGGTTCCCGCCTCGCCGCAACCTTTCATACCCATGGGATTGGTCGATGTGGGCACGGCTTCTGTCGAAAATGATATCATAGGCACATCATCCGCTCGCGGCATCGCGTAGTCCATAAAACTTGCCGTGAGCAATTGGCCGTCCTCATCAAACACTGCACGCTCTGTCAGCGCTTGCCCAAGGCCTTGGGCAATGCCGCCGTGTACTTGGCCAGCAACCAGCATCGGATTGATAAGATTGCCAAAATCGTCAACGACAGTGTAGCGGTCAACGGTTACAACACCTGTGTCAGGGTCGATCTCTACCTCTGCGAGGTGCGCGCCATTTGGAAAGCTCTGTGCCGAAAGAGTGATACGTGCTTCAGAGGTGAGCAATTGCTCTTGCCCCTCTTTCTTCGCCAATTCTGCCGCCTCGATCATCGTGAAACTCAAGTTAGAGCCATCGCTGCGGAACGCTTCATCGTCAAACATGACCTCGTCCTCACTCACGCCCATCTTCTCAGCTAAGAGTGGCGTAAATTGGGCGATCATTTTCTCAACACTGGCCAGTGTTGCGGTGTTCTGCACCGTCACAGAACGCGACCCACCTGTACCGCCACCTGTCGCGATGCGATCACTGTCACCTTGGATCACATCGATCCTCTCAACGGGTATACCGGATTGATCCGACAAGAACTGAGCGTAAACTGTTTCATGGCCCTGACCGTTGCTTTGTGTGCCGACATAAATGCTCACGCGGCCCTCCTCTTCAAAAAACACCACTTTGGCGGTTTCAGAAGGATCACCCAAAATACTTTCGATATAGTAACAAAGCCCCATGCCACGCAGCATACCCTTGGCTGCACTCGCGTTGCGACGGCTCTGATAGCCCGCATGATCGCTTTTGCTTTGCGCAACGGTGAGCACACGGTTGAAGTCGCCGATATCGTACGTAACCTCTGAGGCCGTCTTGTAAGGGAAGCTCTCGGGCTTGATGAAATTGCGGCGACGCAACTCCCAAGGATCAGCGCCCAGCGCGCGTGCGGCATAATCCATTGAACGTTCCAGCACATAGATCGCCTCAGGACGCCCAGCGCCGCGATACGCATCGACTTGGGTCGTGTTGGTGTAAACGCCCTCCACATGCAAATAAACCGCCTGCACGTCATAACAGCCCGTTAGAACCTTAGAAAAAAGCACCGTCTGGATCGGCTGCGCGAATTGTGAATTATACGCGCCCATATTCGCAATTGAGTGGACCTTGTAAGCAACCAGCTTGTGATCGGCGTCAAAGCCCATCTCAACATGGCTGACCAAGTCGCGCCCTGCGTTGTCGCTTAGCATCGCCTCGGTACGCTCGGACATCCAACGCACAGGTTTGCCCAGCTTGCGCGCCGCCATGCCGCAAATCGCATATTCGGGATACATCATCGCTTTCATGCCAAAACCACCGCCTGTGTCGGGGTTGGTCACGCGCACGTTCTCAGGATCAAGACCCATATGCTTGGCGATCTGACCTTTTGGGGCCCAAACCCCTTGCCCGTTAATCGCCACATGCACACGGCCGTCTTCCCATTCCGCATAGCAACCACGCGGCTCCATGGAATTCACGATGACGCGGTTGTCTTCGATTTCGCAGGTGACCTTGTGAGTGGCATTCGCGAAAGCATCGGAGAACGCATCTTCGTTCCCCAGCCCCCAATCGAACGCACAATTGTCCGGCGCTTCACTGTGAATAGCGTCCCCACCCGTCGAAAGAGCCAAATGCACGGGCAGATCGTCAATATCCACCTCGATAAGTTCCGCGGCATCCTTGGCCTGCTGCATAGTCTCAGCGAAAATCATCGCAATCGGCTCACCTACAAAGCGCACACGGCCTTGAGCCAACAAAGGCCGTTCCGGCGCAGCAGAGCTGGCCCCATCGCGGTTCTTGAGTAAACTCGCTGCCATCGGCAACACATTGCCATCGGCCAACAAGTCATCCGCCGTCAGCACCAGATGCACACCCTCCGCTTCGCGCGCATCGTCCACGTTCAGTTCGGTCATGTCGCCATGCGCCACGGATGAGCGTAGTACATACCCAAACAAAGCATTTTCAGGCGTGATATCATCCACATAACGCCCTTCTCCAGTGAGAAAGCGAATATCTTCTGTGCGTTTCACTGCCTGACTTTTGCCGAACTTTTCCATGGTGTGCTCCCTGCGGTATACGACGCTTTGAGAGATAACCCTAAGCCACGCAACTCAGATGTCCAGATTGCCTTTTCCTTTGCGTGCGCTTTGTTTATCAGACCTTTAACGCATCATATGTATTTGAGGACGCCGAGCGCATGGCAATGGAAAAAAATTTCGACGCGAGCACCGCTGAAACCCGTCTTTATGACGCTTGGGAAAAGGCGGGCTGTTTCAAGGCAGGTGCCAACGCCAAGCCAGAGGCGTCCACCTTTTGCATCATGATCCCACCGCCCAATGTCACAGGCGTCCTTCATATCGGGCACGCGTTCAACAACACGCTTCAGGATATCCTGATCCGGTGGAAGCGCATGCAGGGGTTTGACACACTCTGGCAGCCGGGCACAGATCACGCGGGCATCGCCACGCAAATGGTCGTAGAGCGTAAACTGGCAGAGACCCAGCAGCCCACACGGGTTGAAATGGGCCGCGAAGCATTCCTTGAAAAAGTGTGGGAATGGAAAGGCGAGAGCGGCGGCACGATCCGCGATCAGCTCAAGCGTCTTGGCGCGTCTTGCGATTGGTCACGCGAAGCCTTCACCATGTCCGGAGCCCCCGGTGCGCCCGCGGATGCACAGGGCAACTTCCATGATGCCGTGATCAAGGTCTTCGTGGAGATGTATAACAAAGGTCTCATCTATCGCGGCAAGCGTTTGGTGAACTGGGATCCGCATTTTGAAACAGCGATTTCCGATCTTGAGGTCGAGAATATCGAAGTGGCTGGCCACATGTGGCACTTCAAGTACCCTCTCGCGGGTGGTGCGACCTATGAGTATGTCGAGAAAGACGAAGACGGTGTTGAGACGCTGCGCGAAACGCGCGACTATATCTCCATTGCCACTACGCGTCCTGAAACGATGCTGGGTGATGGCGCAGTTGCGGTGCATCCATCGGACGAACGCTATGCCCCTATCGTCGGTCAGCTCTGCGAAATTCCGGTTGGCCCGAAAGAGTTGCGCCGCCTGATCCCGATCATCACGGATGAATATCCTGACAAGGATTTCGGCTCTGGTGCGGTGAAAATTACTGGCGCGCATGATTTCAACGACTACCAAGTCGCCAAGCGTGGCGGCATTCCCATGTATAACCTCATGGACACGAAGGCGGCGATGCGTTCGGACGGCAAGCCCTACGCCGAGGAAGCAGCGGTAGCGCAGGCCATAGCCAATGGCGAGCAAGAATTCGACGAGGCGATGATCGCCGCGATGAACCTTGTGCCCGATGAATATCGCGGCATGGACCGATTTGAAGCGCGCAAAAAGGTTGTGGCGGATATTTCCGCCGAAGGTCTGGCTGTGATGGTCGATCAGGTTGCAACGGATGAAGACGGCAACGAGACCGTCACGCAGATTCCTTTCGTTGAGGCGAAGCCGATCATGCAGCCGTTTGGCGATCGCTCTAAGGTGGTGATCGAGCCGATGCTGACCGATCAGTGGTTCGTTGAGACCTCTAAGATTGTTGAACCTGCTTTGGAAGCTGTCCGCTCTGGCAAGACCAAGATCATACCAGAGAGCGACAAGAAGGTGTATTTCCACTGGCTAGAGAATATCGAGCCATGGTGCATCTCGCGTCAGCTGTGGTGGGGGCATCAGGTTCCGGTTTGGTATGGGCCAGATAAGGCAGATGTAGATCAACTAAATTGGATTTCTGCATTTAGTAAGGACAACCAAGAACGAACAAAGTTACCAAAAGTGGCATTTTGTGGTGCCAGCTTCGCCGAAGTCCTTCGAAATGCTCAATTTTATTATGGAAACGACATCGAAGTGCTTGAAATGGATAAAGAAAAGCACGGTGCACTCGGTAAATCAGATGGCGAACCAAGTTTTTTTGTGGATAAGCAAAACAAACATACTGTATTGCTTTCGCGCGACCCTGACGTCCTCGACACATGGTTCTCCTCTGGCCTTTGGCCCATCGGTACGCTCGGCTGGCCTGAGCAGACGGAAGAGCTGAGCAAATACTTCCCGACCTCCACCCTGATCACAGGCCAAGACATCCTGTTCTTCTGGGTCGCGCGGATGATGATGATGCAACTGGCGGTCGTGGATGAAGTGCCCTTCGATACGGTCTACCTGCATGGCCTTGTACGTGATGCGAAGGGCAAGAAGATGTCCAAATCCACAGGCAATGTGGTGGATCCACTTGAAATAATTGACGAATACGGCGCAGATGCGCTGCGCTTTACCAATGCGTCGATGGCGTCTTTAGGTGGTGTGCTGAAGCTCGACACGAAACGGATCGAGGGCTACCGCAACTTCGTCACCAAACTCTGGAACGCCGCAACCTATGGCGATTTCAAAGGCACGTTCGATGTCCCGCATTCCGATGCGGTCCCTGAGACCACGCTCCCGCTGAACAAATGGATCAAAGGCGAAATCGCCAAGACCCGCGAAACCGTGGACGCCGCCCTTGAGAGCTATCGCTTCAACGATGCGGCCAATGCGCTCTATGCGTTCACATGGAATACCTTCTGCTCGCAGTACCTTGAGTTTACAAAGCCCGTCATGGACGAAGGCAGAGCCGAAGAAGCGTCCGAGACCAAGGCAACCTACGCATGGGCGCTGGATCAAATCCTGATCATGCTCCATCCGATCATGCCGTTCGTGACCGAGGAAATCTGGGGCCAAAAAGCACGGCCCTCTTTGTTGGTCCACGCTCATTGGCCGACCTACACGGCGAATGACTTGGTGGACACGCAAGCCGACGCTGACCTGAGTTGGACAGTCACGATGATTGAAGCCATCCGTTCAGCGCGTGCGCAAATGAATGTTCCTGCGGGGGCGTTTATTCCATTGGTCGTCAAAGACATGGACGCGGCAGCCAAGGCGGCTTGGGATCAGAACGAAGCGTTGATCATGCGGTTTGCGCGGATCGAGAGCATTGCGCATGTGGACGACCTCCCCAAAGGCACCGTAGCTTTGGCAATCTCTGGCGGCACGTTTGGTCTGCCTTTGGAAGGCGTCATTGATGTGGCCGCCGAAAAGGCGCGGCTTGAGAAAACGCTCGGCAAGCTTGCGAAAGAGTTGGGTGGCCTAAAGGGTCGCTTGAACAATCCCAAATTCGCTGAAAGCGCGCCTGCTGAAGTTTTGGAAGAAACGAAGAAGAACTTGAGCCTGCGCGAAGCGGAAGAAGCTAAACTGAAAGACGCTTTCGCGCGTTTGGCAGAACTCGGCTAACTCAAAACGCTTAGACCAAGCCTTTTTGCGAAAAGGCTTGGCAAGTGCTTTTGCAAAAGCACTTTTTTACTTAAAAACCGGCGCTCGTTTTTGCATATTCGCTATCACCGCTTCCATTTGATGCGGGGTCCCTACCAGCGAAGACTGCGCACGCGATTCTTCGAGCAAGACCGCCTCCGCATCATTCTCATACGCGTAAGAGACCAACGCCTTCCCGGCACGCACCGCTGACGGGCTTTTCGACGCAATCAACTGCGCCAATTCCAATGCACGCGCGACCGGATCGTCGTTAATCTCTGTCACGAGCCCATACTCTTTGCCATCGAGGCCCGAAAACTCTTCGCCCGTATAGGTCAAACGACGCAACACATCCGCGCGCATCAATGCAGGCCAAAGCACCATCCCGCCCATATCGGGCACCAAACCCCACTTCATTTCCAAGATCGACATCCGCGTATCAGGTGCTGCGATCCGCATATCTGCGCCAGACGCGATCTGCATACCCGCCCCGAAACACACGCCTTGAAGCGCAGCAATCACAGGTACTTCGAGTTGCTTCCAGACAAGCGAGACATGTTGATAGTCGTTCGAAGGACCGTGCGTGCGCGGCATCATTATTTCGGCCGGATCACCGCCTGCCAGGGCCGCAAAGCTCGCAACATCAAGTCCAGCGCAGAACGCATTGCCCTGCCCGGACAAAACCACAGCGCGCACATCTGTGTTGCCGCGCAAAGCTTCGCCAGCCGCGATAACCCCCTCCATCATGGCTGGGTCAACCGCGTTCATCTTGTCTGGACGCGAAAGCTCTACGTGAGCGACATGATCTGTGATGGTGGTTGTGACGCGTGACATGGCTGGCTCCCTTTTTAGCTAGAACCAGCTAGCCGCAAGCGCAGGCCAAAGAAAAGCGGAACGTTAGGGCACAGGTTCAGTGCTACTCCTACGGCACAGGCCCAGCACCGCGCCTACGGCACAAGCCGCTCAACCGCGCGCATCATGCCAAGCGATTTGTCGTAAACCAGCGTTAAGATCCGACGCCCACCTGTTTTAGCCGCAATCTGCGGAACTGTACGCACAGCGCCAGCAGCGACTGCGCTGACAATGAATCCTCTTCGGCTCAGCTTCATATCCTGCCCTCCGTAGTTGCGAATAATTCTCAAGTAAGTACGTATCGCGGTAGATTCAACCTTGCCACTTTAAGCCGTGCGATTTACCCATTTCAGAATGAGCCATCCCAGATACACCGCCCTCGCGCAGACTTTGCCTGCTTCCGTTCCTTTCGTTGGCCCCGAAGCGCAAGAACGCGCGCGCGGTGCCGTATTCGATGCACGACTTGGCGCGAATGAGAACGGCTTTGGCCCTGCGGCCAGCGTTCTAGAAGCAATCAAAACCAACGCGGATCAAGCTTGGATGTACGGCGAACCCGAAAGTCATGATCTGCGCAGCGCCATCGCGGCACATCATGGCATTGCGTTAAGCAATATTGTCGTCGGCGAAGGCATCGACGGGTTGCTCAGCTATCTGGTGCGCTTGTTGGTGACACAAGGCGATCACGTTGTGACCTCCGATGGAGCGTATCCGACATTCAACTACCATGTGGCAGGTTTCGGCGGCACCTTGCACAAGGTGCCCTACAACGCGGATCATGAAGACCCTGAAGCATTGCTCGCTAAAGCGCGCGAAGTGGGCGCAAAGCTGATTTACCTCGCAAACCCTGATAACCCTATGGGAACGTGGCACAAAGGCACTACCCTCGAAGAGATGGCCGCAAAGCTCCCTGATGGTTGCCTTTTGCTGCTCGATGAAGCCTACATCGACCTTGCGCCTGCCGATGCGATCCCTGATTTGGCGATCGAGCATCCCGGCGTCATTCGTATGCGCACCTTTTCCAAAGGGTACGGTCTTGCGGGAATGCGCGTTGGCTACGCACTTGGTGCGCCTGAATTGATCACGGCATTCGAGAAAATCCGCAATCATTTCGGCATGAACCGTTTGGCGCAGATCGCCGCTTTGGCAGCGCTCAAAGATCAAGCCGGGTTGCGCGAAATCCAGAAACAGGTTGAGACATCAAAACAAAGACTTGCACAGATTGCGGCTGACAATTCCTTGCACGGCTTGCCGTCCGCGACCAATTTTGTGGCGATTGATTGCGGCGCGGATGGAGAGTTTGCCCGCGCAGTATTGGCAAGCATGATTGACCAAGGCATCTTCGTTCGGATGCCGTTCGTTGCACCACAAGACCGCTGTATTCGCATTAGTTGTGGGCCAGAGCGAGAAATGGATCTGGTTGCGCACGCCCTTCCGGTAGCACTGAAAGCTGCACGAGGCGCATAATCCCTCAAAAGTTATCTGACTTTTAGAATTTCTGCGGTATCTTCTTTAAAGAGAGCGAGCCACAGAAAGGACAAAGCCGTGCAACATTACCCTCAAGCCGTTGAGAATTATACAAATACCTGTTTGGTGATGGGGTTTGTAAACTTGCTTTGGATTATGATCGCTATTTGGGCTTGGAAAGGATTTGTCGCCGCGCTGTTGTTAAGCGCGACAGTTTATCATGCCATCAAATGGCTCGATCTTCGACTCGCACGCACGCGACTTTAGGACAGAGCCTTTGCCGCAGCATCAAGCGCGCCTGCACCGTACGCAATATCGAGCGCTTCGAACCCTGCTTGCATTGTTGCAAGACCACCCAGCACCATATGCGCATTCACATGCCCCATATGACCGATGCGCAAGAACCCATCCCCCAAAGGGTCGCTCTCTTCCGACATGCCAAGCCCGATGCCAAGCGTCAGCCCTGCCTGATGTTCTGTCCAACGCCGCAAATCCTTGCCCGCTGGTGCCCCTAGTCGCAACGCCGTCACCGCGTGCGAACGATGCGCGCGCTCTGCGACGTTTAGTGTAAGCGGTCCGCCCTGCCCCCAAGCTTCGCATGCAGCCCAAATGGCCAAAGCGAGGGTTTCGTGGCGCAGCCAAACCGCTTCCATCCCTTCATCGTGGATCATATCGAGAGCAGCGCGTAGACCATACAGAAGATGTGTCGGTGCCGTACCGCCAAAATATTCAAAGAAATGCGCAGGATTGGCGCGCGGCACCCAGTTCCAATAGCGGCTTACGCGCGACATCGCGTCCCGCACTGCCGCTGCTTTGTCATTGAAAAATACGAACGCCAAACCCGGGGTCACCATCAGCCCTTTTTGACTGGCCGTGACCATTATATCGACGCCCCACGCGTCCATCTCAAAGCGATCACACCCCAAAGAGGCAATGCAATCCGCCATCAACAGTGCGGGATGACCTGCCGCATCCAGAGCGGCACGCAAGGAGGCAACATCATTCTTGATAGACGTCGATGTGTCCACATGCACAGCCAGCACTGCTTTGATCTTGTGCTCTTTATCAGCGCGCAACCGCGCCTCGATCTGATCCGCGTCCATCGGGGTTTTCATACCGAAATCGAGCAGCTCAACTTCTGCGCCAAGCCCTGTCGCCATTTCCCCCCAACCGACGCAAAACCGCCCCGTTGATGGCACCAAAACAAGATCATCCGGCGCAATTACATTGCTCAACGCGGCTTCCCACGCTGCATGACCATTGCCCATATAGATCGCCACATGATGTTCTGTGCGAGCGACACGGCGCAAATCAGGGATGATCCCTGCGGTCATCTCGATCAGCTCACCCTCATAGATATTGGGCGACGCACGGTGCATCGCGCGCAAAACCGCATCAGGCACCACAGAAGGGCCGGGAATAGCAAGATAAGGACGGCCATGTGCAAGGGACATAAGTTAGCTCCGATAAGGGTTACGCGTGACATTAGCCCCACGTCCTCTGCCGTCAACCAAGTGCTAAGCGCTCAAACCTTGCACGGGCAGCCCCCTAAGGCTACATGCCCACAGATACCAGAGCGACGAGGCCACGTGATGCTTAAGAAACTTGCGAAAACACTGGACGAAAAAGAACGCCAGTGGCGCTATTCTTTTGGGCGCAACATCACTGACCCAGTTGAGCGGCGCAAATCCGTTTGGCACTATAACATGTTTGATCACGCGTTCTTGCGCGCGGTTTGGACGAACTTCTATCCCGTTTCCAAGGATGTTTGGCGCTCGAACCAACCTACGCACAAGCGGTTTATGAAGTATCGCGACATGGGCATTCGCTCTGTGATCAACCTGCGCGGCGTTGATTTGCAATGCCACTATCTTTTCGAGAAAGAGAGCTGCGATATGCTCGGGATCGAGCTGCACAGCACAGTGCTTTGGGCGCGCTCTGCTGCCAACCGCGAGAATATCGTCGCGGTGATTGACCTGATGCGTACCGTGAAAAAGCCGATGATGTTCCACTGCAAATCCGGTGCGGACCGTGCTGGCTTTTGTGCTGCGATGTATCAAATGATTTTTGACGGCGTCCCTGTGCAAAAAGCGCGCGAACAACTGTCGCTGAAGTTCATTCACCTGAAATGGGGCAAAACAGGCGTGCAGGACTACATTTTGGACGTGTTCGAAGCACGCCAAGCCAAGTCCGACATTGATTTCGAGACTTGGATCCGCACCGAATATGATAACGACGTGATCCAGAACGGCTTTGACAGCAAGACGCCACCCGTGCAGATTGCCTGAAATGGCAGAGCCCGACACAACACCAAACCAAACCAGCCGCACTCTTCTAAGTTGGCTTTGGCGCAGCTATTTGAACCGTCATTGGGTGATGTTGCTCATCGCCACATTCTTCATGGCGCTCGAAGGATCGATGCTGGGGTTCCTGAGTTGGATGATGAAGCCGATGTTCGATCAGGTCTTCCTCGCAGGGGATCAATCAGCGCTTTGGTGGGTGGGTCTCGTGATCCTCGGAATCTTTTTGGTGCGCGCTGGTGCGTCGGTCATTCAAAAAGTCATCCTCACCCGTATTTCGCAACAATCCGAAGCGGACATGCGCGGCGATCTTCTGAGCCACCTGATGCGCCTTGATGTGAGTTTTCACCAAGTCAACGCGCCCGGCACATTGATGCAGCGTGTCATCGGCGACGTGTCTGCGGTTTCCCAAGTGTGGAACGCCATTATTACGGGTGCAGGTCGCGATCTTGTAGCGGTGGTGGTTCTTTTCGGCGTTGCGATGAGCGTTGATTGGCGCTGGACCGCCGTTGCGCTCGTAGGCGTGCCTTTGCTCGTGCTTCCGTCGCTCGTTGCGCAGCGTTATGTGCGCCGCAACAGTCGTACTGCACACCAGATTGCAGCGCGCCAATCAGGGCGGCTTGATGAAGTGTTCCACGGCATTGTTCCCGTAAAACTCAACCGTCTCGAGTCCTACCAAGAACGCCACTACGGCCAACTCAACCGTGAACGCGTTGAAATTGAAGTAAAGACTTCTCTCGGCACCGCCTCCATCCCCGGCCTCATCGATGCCATGTCTGGCGTCGGTTTTCTTGGCGTTTTGATCTATGGCGGTGGCGAAATCATCTCTGGCGAGAAAACCGTTGGCGAATTCATGGCCTTCTTCACCGCCCTCGGCTTCGCCTTTGAACCCCTGCGGCGCCTCGGCACGATCACAGGCGTTTGGGAAGCCGCAGCCGCCGGGATCGAACGCGTCATGGCACTGCTCGCACTTGAACCTGTTCACAAAACCCCTGCCAATCCTGTTGCAGCCCCTACAGGCACGCCAGATATTGCGCTTAGTGACGTGCATTTAAGCTACGGCGACACGCCTGTGCTGCGCGGCACCACGTTCAACGTCCCTGCCGGCAAAACAACAGCGCTCGTTGGCTCCTCTGGCGCTGGAAAATCAACCATATTCAACGTCTTAACACGCCTTACTGACCCGCAACACGGCACGGCCAAAATCGGTGGCGTCCCTGTCACAGACATGGCCCTTAGTGATCTGCGCGACCTCTTCTCGGTCGTCTCTCAAGACGCGCTGCTCTTTGACGAGAGCTTACGTGAAAACATCCTGCTTGGCCGAACAGATGTCTCTGACGCCCGCCTCAAAGACGTACTCGATGCTGCCCATGTCTCGGATTTTCTCGCCCAACTCCCGAACGGTCTCGACACAGCTGTCGGCCCGCGAGGCTCTGCACTATCAGGTGGCCAACGCCAACGCGTCGCGATTGCACGCGCGCTGCTGCGTGACACGCCAATCTTGTTGCTCGATGAAGCGACATCAGCACTCGACGCACAATCCGAAGCTGTCGTCCAATCCGCCCTGGAACGCCTTTCCATCGGTCGCACCACGCTGGTGATCGCACACCGCCTCTCCACTATTCGCGGCGCGGATCAGATCATCGTAATGGATGCCGGCAAGGTGGTTGAAAGCGGTACGCACGACGCATTGGTCGCGCTCAAACAAACCTATGCCTCTCTGCACCGGCTCCAATCAGAGAGCTGACGCATCTGCTTCATCTTTCAAAATAAACTTATCTGTTCCTGCCAACCGCGCTAGGGCTTGCGGTAGTGCAATGCCAAACGATCCACAGGCGTACCTGCAAAATACCGCAGCAAAGTCCACAAATTGCGCGCGCCTCTGCGCAGCCAACCGGCACGTTCATATTTTTCTGCACTCGTGACCGCGACCCCGTCGAGCGCTCTCAAGCGCCCTTTGAGTGCGCGCGCCATTGCGACATCTTCCATCAACGGCATATCGCTAAAACCGCCTACCTCGTCATAAAGCGCACGCGAAATCAACAGGCCTTGATCGCCGTAAGGCACGCCAAAAAGCTCCGAGCGCAAATTCGCCCAGCCCGCAACCAGACGTGCAGGCAAACCAGCTGAGGCGAACTTCAATCGAAAATACCCGGCGTCTTGGCGTTGCAAATGCGCGGCGGCCAAATTGCTCCAGCCGGCTTCCAACTGTGTGTCCGCGTGTAAAACCAAAAGCCAAACACCCTGTGCTGCTGAACATCCACGTTTCAACTGCCCGCCACGAGACGCCTCACCAGACACCCATTCCGCCCCAATGCCCAAAGCGATTTGTTGCGTGTCGTCGTTTGATCCGCCATCGCTGACAATTAACTCACGGATAAGCCCAGCCTCGACGCCCTCGACCAAAGCCGCGGCGCACCCTGCCAAACTCGTCTGAGCATTCAACGTCGGGATCACAACAGAAATTGGCGCGCGCATGGTTCTGCCCCTTCTCACTTCGGCTTGCTCTGCCTATATCAGCCATAGACCTTAAAGGGAGGCGAAAATGCCCAACGCTCACAACCGCCGTTTGCTGCGCCTCACTGGTGCGGATGCCAGTGACTTCCTACAAGGTCTTATCACCAATGATATACGCAAAATCGATCACGGGCTCGTTTACGCTGCGATCCTGTCGCCACAGGGCAAGTACCTTGCGGATTTCTTCGTTTCCAAAGAGGGGAACGCTTTGATCCTCGATACGGATGACGCGCAAACCGATATGCTCGCGAAGCGTCTCACGATGTATAAGCTGCGTGCAGATGTCACGATTGAGACTGATCCCCGCGCCGTTTCACGTGGTCTTGGCGACCCTCCAAATGGCGCGTTCACTGACCCACGTAACAAGGCCCTCGGCTGGCGCGCATACGACGGACAGGCGGGCGATGCTGACGTCGACTGGCTTGCCCTCAACGTCGAGTACGCAGTCCCAAGCGCAGGGATCGAGCTTACGCCCGACAGCTACATCCTCGAAATGGGCCTTGAGCGCCTGAATGGTGTCGACTTCAAAAAAGGCTGCTACGTCGGCCAAGAAGTCACCGCGCGGATGAAGCACAAGACCAAACTCAAAAAAGGTCTCGCTCAGGTGGAAATCACTGGCTCTGCCCCCATCGGTACAGACATCACCACTGAGGATGGCAAGCCCGCTGGCACGCTTTTCAGCCAGACGCCGACACACGCGCTTGCCTATCTGCGCTTTGATCGCGCCACAGGACCTCTCAACGCAAAAGACGCGCAGATTACCTACGCGCCTTAAGTCGCAAAGAAGTGCCAATCGCGGCAAGAGCCGCTCATCAAGCGCGCGTAGCGCTCAATAGGATCAGGCGCGCTCGGAGTATTCCATAGTGTCTGTGTTCACCACGATGCTTTCATCCTGTCCCACGAATGGCGGCACCATGACCTTCACCCCATTGTCCAGGATCGCGGGCTTAAAGCTGTTCGCCGCTGTTTGACCCTTCACCACAGGCTCGGTCTCTTCAATCTTGCAGATTACCTTTTGTGGGATCTTCGCGTGCAGTGCTTCCGCTTCATGGAATTCGACCACAATCGTCATACCGTCTTGCAAGAAAGGACGGCGATCGCCGAGCAATTCCGCTGGCAATTCAATCTGCTCATAAGTCTCTGAATCCATGAAAACGAGCATGCCGTCGCTCTCATACAAGAACTGCTGGTCTTTTTGCTCAAGACGCACGCGCTCCACCTTGTCGGCACTGCGGAAGCGTTCGTTGAGTTTAGAGCCGTTGCGCAGGTTGCGCATTTCGACCTGTGCAAATGCGCCACCCTTTCCGGGCTTCACATGATCCACCTTCACCGCAGCCCAGAGGCCACCGTTGTGTTCAAGGACATTTCCAGGGCGAATCTCGTTTCCGTTAATCTTGGGCATATGTGTCAAAACCATGTCAGAAGGTTGATGAAATCTTGATGCATCCTATATCTGGGAGGTAGCACCCATGCAAGAACGCTATATCTCGTGCTGCACCTGCAGCAAGCCATGCAATTTTTGCATAAGTGCTATGCAATAAGAGGGTATCCGAATCGGAGAGGATGAGTCATAAGAGCCTCTACGCCGGAAACACAAGAGCAAGAATAAGGATCGATATATGCGAGATTTCGTAGACGGTACTGCATACAATTCCGAGCAAGGCAATCGTGCCCGCAAGTTGTTCGCAGCAGTCGTTCTAGCAGCGCTCGACGATGCAATTGCCGACGATAAGAAATATGGAAACGGTCATGAGCAAATCGCTCGCTGGGCACGCTCACGCGATGGCCGTGAAGTCCTCTCTTGTGCGGGTATCGACCCAAACGAGCGTGTTGTTACAGGCCTCATGGACTTCGTCTCTAAGGGTGTGCGTACATCTGTTGCCCTGTCTCGCGAAGAGTCAGAGCGCCGCAACGCCGCACAGCAGGCAGAAGCCGCATAAACACCGCTTTCTCCTGAAAGCCAAAAGCGCCTCCGATCTGTTTTCGGGGGCGTTTTTATTTGTCTAAAAGACAAACATCCAAACTCGCGCCACCATCAATTCCATCGCAAGTAAGGCCAACGCCAAAACCCGCATTGGCCAGCCAGGAAAGCGGCGAAACAAAACAGCCACGCATATAAAGACGAGAGCGACTTCAAGCGGCTGCACCCATCCTGCGTGATGCGCGCGGTCCCAATAACTTACCGGGCTCTCAAACACCCAATTGCTTGCGGGCCAAAAATGCGGGCGACCGTCGGCATGATGAAGTGGGAAATCAAGCGCGATATGTAAAAGACCTGCCCCTGCAAACGCGATACCTGCGCGTGCTTTCCACCAAAGTGCAAACGCCAGAACCAATCCCCAGAGTAAAAACGAATTGTCGATCGCAAACACTGTCTGCCACGCGTCAGAAAAGTAGAGCTGTCCAAACACAACATTCGGTGGAATTTGTAGAATCACCAACGACACGCCTGCCATCACATAAAGCGATAAATCCGGCAGAAGTGCCCCAAAGGCCGAAGCCGCGGTCACTTTGCGACTATCGCGGCGCGAAAACGCGGCCAAACCCAAAATCAAATGCGCTGGTGTATTCATCGCTCTTTCTCTCACGGATGCTGCGCATTATGTCTGACGTGACATAAGGGGGCTGTCCATGACCAAAGCGATTATGATCCAAGGCGCGGGCTCGAATGTGGGCAAATCCATGTTGGTGGCTGGCATCGCACGCGCGTTCACGCTGCGCGGTCTTTCTGTAGCCCCTTTCAAGCCGCAAAACATGTCCAACAACGCAGCCGTGACCGTGGATGGTGGCGAAATTGGTCGCGCGCAGGCCTTGCAGGCATTGGCTTGTCGTAAAGACAGTCACACGGATATGAACCCCGTTTTATTGAAGCCCGAGAGCGATACAGGCGCTCAAATTGTGGTGCAGGGTCAGCGCTGGAACACACTGCGCGCGCGCGATTACGGCAAGATCAAACACAAGCTGATGCCACGTGTGCTAGAGAGTTTCCAACGGCTTGCACGCGATGTTGATCTGGTTGTCGTAGAGGGCGCGGGTAGCCCTGCAGAAGTGAACCTGCGCGCAGGCGACATTGCGAACATGGGTTTTGCACAAGCCGCAGGCGTGCCTGTGATCTTGACAGGTGACATTGATCGCGGCGGCGTCATCGCGCAGGTGGTGGGGACAAAAACCATCTTGCCAAAGGATGACGCAGACCGGATTAGCGGCTTTTGCATCAACAAGTTTCGCGGTGATGTGCGGCTCTTTGACGAAGGGCTGACAGCAATTTCCGATCATACGGATTGGCCGTCGCTTGGCGTCATCCCTTGGTTTGCGGACGCTTGGCGGTTGCCAGCAGAGGACGTCATGGACATCCGTTCGCACACCGGAGGGAGCTATAAAGTTGCCGTGCCGCGTTTGAGTCGGATCATGAATTTCGACGATCTTGATCCCTTGTCGGCAGAACCGAATGTAAGCGTCGAAATCATCGAGCAAGGACGTCCCCTACCCGGCGACGCGGACCTTATTTTGATACCTGGTTCCAAGGCGACCATCGCGGATCTTGCCTATTTTCGCGCGCAAGGTTGGGACGTTGATCTACACGCTCATGTTCGGCGCGGCGGCAAGGTTTTAGGGATTTGTGCAGGATATCAGATGCTTGGAAAAACCATTGGCGATCCTGACGGAATTGAGGGTGCACCGCAAACGGTTGATGGCCTCGGATTTTTGAACGTTGAAACAGTGATGATCCCGAAAAAGACCCTAGCGCGCACTCAGGCGCGGTACCTCGAAACGGGTGCGGAGCTTGAAGGCTATGAAATTCATCTTGGCGTGACAACTGGCGCGGATTGCGCGCGCCCTTGGCTCGAGGTGGATGGTCGCAATGAAGGCGCGTCAAGCGCAGATGGGCGCGTGCGCGGCACCTACTTGCATGGGCTGTTCACCTCAGATGAGTTTCGCGCAGATTTTCTTGAAGGTGGTGCCAAAAGCGAAATGAAATACGGCGAAACTGTCGAGCAAACACTCGATGCGCTTGCTGCTCATTTAGAAGAGCACATGGATCTTGATTTACTCTGGGAGCTTGCGCAGCCGGTTACGCTTTAGTCGAGTTCATTCGCGGCCAACGCTCTATAGATTTCACGTCGCACGAGCTTGCGAACATTGCGTGTGATCCGCTCACCCAGCGGGCCTTGCAGTTCTTGGCGTACGATTTCAGCGACCATATCGCGCAACATGTCTTCATCGAGCACACCAGTCACATCACCCGATGCAAGTAGCGTTTCGGAGGCGTTTTCGGCAATCTCTGTTTGAGCGGCGTCTACAGCTTCTGCGTGCGCGCGTTCAAATGCAGCCGCACCATCATTAAAGGCTGCAGTTTGCGACGGGTTGCTCGGGTCGGGCAAATCGCCCGTTGGCAAACCACTCACACGTTGTTCTTGGCTGTCTTCCCAAGGGAGCGACTTGCCGGGGCGGCCCGCATTCGCGCCATCATCGGCCCCGTCGGGTTCGAAATCTGTGTCAGAGCGAGAAATCAAAGCTTCGAGGGCAGCGATCTTGTCCTCGATCGTAACAGGCTCTTCAGCCGCTTCAATCGCTTCAACTTGCTCCGGTTCATCTAACGCAACTTCATCGGAAACTTGCTCTGTGACGACTTCAACCTCAACCACATCATCCGCGGGCTGATCTTCCACAAACTCAGCATCAGGCGTGGCCTGCTCGGCTGATGTTTGTTGTGTTTCAATGTCACGCGACAGCAATAACGTGTCACTATCTCCGTCAGACACATCTACTTCAGAAGGATTTTCATCAAACTGGGCATTTTCTTCATGCTGCGTAAGAATCAAAGCAGGCATTGCGTCTTGCCCATCAGAGGACAAATCCGTCGTTTGCTCATCGTTCTGAGCGGTTTTTTCATCAACCTCAGGCTCGATACGCAAGGCAGGCGTCAGCACCAAAGCCGGTGGCGCGACTTTTGGGGCAGGCGTCGTGCTATCCGCATCGGACCAGCTGTTTTCCTGTTCTAATTCAACAGGTTGCGGCGGAACATCTGAAGAGAAACCGACCTCGCGATCAAGTTTTTCGCTTGCGCGTGCTTCATCAGAAACAAGTCGGCGAATAGAGGACAATACATCCTCAATTTCGATATTGATTACCGGATCTGACATAATTATTCCATTCTCGCCTCACGCGCAGAATAACGCCCTGTGCGGATTCTCACAACAGATAGAACCAATTAGCCGGAGTTTTACCTCCAGCTATGGCAATTAAGCGCTGAGATGCTCCAAATGCTATTTCTTACCGAGCGAGCGCATCACACGATCGAGCTTATCACCTTGCTTGCTGCGCGCAGGCGCGTCTTTGACAAGATTGTAATAAGCGGTGGGATCATACTGCTGCACAGGCAAGTTCAGGTGCTTGGCTGTGAGCAAACCCATCGAGGCGAGCGCGGAATAAGCAGCAATAAATTGATCCGTTTGAACTCCGATCAGTGCAGAGCGCGCATTGAGCAGCTCTTGCTCCGCGTTGAGCACATCAAGGGTCGTGCGTGACCCTACATTCGCCTCTTCGCGCACACCTCTGAAGGCAACTGTCGCTGCTCTTATCTGGCGTTGACTTGCTTCGATAGAGGCTGCGGCCACACGCAATTGCGCGAACGCGTTGCCGACGCCCTGTTCAAGCTGGTGCTTGGTGATATGCAACCCAGAGCGCGCAGCATCGCGACGCGCCATGGCTTGACGGATCAACGCTGGAAGTCTGCCACCTTGATAAATCGGAACAGTCGCTTCGAGCGAAACAGAGCCACTGTTGGTCTTGGTCTTAGCGGACAAGCTGCGCGACGTGTTCACGCCACCGCGCAGTCTGAGATTGCCGCGCGATGCTGCTTCTGCGCGCATCACATTCAAATCAGCCGCAGAAACATCGTGTTTCACGGCCTGCATGTCTGGATGATTGCGTACTGCAATCGCTTTGGCCTTATCGACGGAGTTGGCCGTTTTGGGCAAGCTACGTGGTGCACGCAAATTGCCGGGCTTATGACCCACCGCGGCACGATACTCTTCTTGCGCAGATATCAAACCGCCCTCGGCAGCAGCGAGTGCTGAGCGCGCTGCCGCGAGACGTGCCTCCGCAAGAGCGACATCCGTGCGTGTGATTTCACCCACTTCAAAGCGATCACGCGCCGCGCGCAGTTCTTGCGAAATCAAACGAACATTGCTTTGACGCAAAACCACTGTTTCTGTCGTGCGACGCACGTTCATATAGGCTTGGATCGCGCGCAGCAGCACGTTCTGCTCCAGCGACAGCAGGCGTGCACGTGTAGCGAGCACATTCTCTTTCGCAGCCTCAATCGCGATCTTGGACTGGCCACCATCGTAGATCAAAAGCTCCATCGCGATCCCGATGGTCGCAGCTGTGTTACCCGTATCGCTGATCGTTCCCAATGAAGAACTTGTCGTGCGCGAGAAGCTACGCCCGAGCGAGCCTGTGAAATTCACAATCGGGCGAAGCGAGGCCATGGCGATTGCGACGTCTTCATCAGCGGCGCGTAACAGTGCGCGGTTTTGTTCTAGCAAACCAGAGTGATTGAACGCACCAACCAGAGCATCCGAGAGCGTTTCCGCGTTGCTTGGTTGCGCCAGCATCAAAGTTACACCAAGCGCCACGCCCCAGCGTTTGGTTTTTGCTTTAAGGTCGAACATCGTGCCCCCAGAAACTTTCTCGCACCAATTTCTTTGATACGTCTGTCTTGTTACGCGCGTCAGAGCAGCTTCCGTCGCGCGTTTGTTCACTTGCGCTTAGAGCGCGAAATCTACAGCCTTTTCAAAGCCAGGTAGCACGGGCGCGCTTGCGTTGAACGCAAGCCTCCAGTTTAGCTGACCATCAATTTTGCGCGCGACACGCACTTCGCCCAATGCACCTGTCATAAAGAGCGCTCCGATGCGCCCGCCCTCTTTGAGCTGATCGGTGATGCTGGCAGGCACACTTTCTACGCCACCTTGCAGTACGATGACATCGTATGGGCCATGCTCGGGCGCACCCGCATGGAGAGCGGCAGTCTGTACAATCACATTGTCTGCCCCCGCATCGTTAAGAGCTGTTAGCGCGTCTTTTGCGAGATCCTCATCGCTTTCCACCGCGACAACCGCTTGCGCAATATGCGCCATCACGGCTGCAGAATATCCGTAGCCAGAACCGATCTCGAGCACGAGTTCATCGTTCTGCAGGTCCAATGCATCCAGCATCTTGGCCAGTGTGCGCGGCTCTAGCACAACACGGTTCGCGCCAAGTGTGATGTTGCCATCCACATAAGCGGCCTCGCGCCGCTCACGCGGCACAAAATTTTCGCGCGCCACGTTTAGCATCGCATCGATGATCGGAAATTTGGTGACATCTGAGGGCCGGACCTGTGTGTCCACCATCATAATACGCCGTGCTGCAAAATCAGACATTGGCTAAACTCGCTCGTTCAGAATCCTTTGATCTTTAGTGCCACATCAAGTGTCTCTCCACAACGGTCAGATATGCCTAGACCTTCCGAGAAATAGAGAGAATTCACATCTCTTGGTACTTGCAGCGATTTGTCAGATCGGCTATCTGCCCGATATCACTGGCTGGCGAGTTGGTAGAGTGGTTATGCAGCGGATTGCAAATCCGTGTACACCGGTTCGATTCCGGTACTCGCCTCCATTTAAAATCAACCACTTAGAGTATTCCTTCCCATGCTTGGGGCCCACCGTTTACAGGGGCGTTTACATTTTCTTGTCTTGAGACAGTGATTTTGCCCGATTGAGCTTGCACAAAACTGCATCGCTTTCGTCCGGGCTAACCTGCGCATAATGTTCGATAACCTGCGCCGCATAGCGCACTGACCACCCCATTAGGACCGCGATTTGGCGCAAAGATAAGTCTGCATTCAGCAATCTTGTCGCAGCTGTCCCACGGGTATCGGACAAAGTCTTCTCGCGACCATCGATCCATGGCGGAATTTGTGCCTCACGCCGCCACTTTGTGATCTGGTTTGACGCCCAACGAGCTGTCAGAGGCCTACCGAGCTCAGAAACTAGCAGTACTTCCTGCTCCTCCGGCGTCTCCGAGATCAGCTGCTCAAGCGCTGAAGTGGCCGGGATATAGGCGATCTGCCCGCGCTTGCTGGTGCGAAAGCGAAGGCGTTTGCCGTGCGGTGTGTCTTCGAATTGGTCCATTTTGACCTGAACCAGATCCGCTGCGCGCAAGCCAGTTTCACATCCTGCAGCCAAGATCCTCTTGACCCACTTTGGCGCATGCTTGTTAAACAGGGCGATATCCCCGTTCGTCCAGATGATTTCAGTGCGGTTCGATTGATAGAGTTTCTTGAGCTTGTGGCAGTGGTGCTCCTTAAGTTTTCCCTCTTCGACCGCCCAATTCAAAAGGCGGGTCGCATGCGTGCCCGCCATGTCATGCTGTTTGGGCGAGTGGAGCCATTTCTTGCGCCAAGAGCTGACCTCGCCTCTTGAGGCGCGTTCTTCGAACATCGCAACGGGATCCGCTTCAAACTCCTGGCGAAAGAATTCCAACCACTTGCGAATATCTGCTTTGGAACGCTCCGCCTTGGGTAATGATGCGCTGGAGAGAAAGTCGTCAACCAAATGGGTCGTCAGGTATTCAGCTGGACTGATCGGCATGCCACACTGTGAAAAAGCATGGAAAAATTCAGGCTCTTTGGGGTTTGGTTCTGTTCCTTCCCAGAATTTTGGACCACCCCGCCATGCATAGAAGTGATAACGAACACCGGATACGACTTTACGCCTCACGCGATGAACCCCTTTGGGTAAGTTACTTCTGGGCACGGCGCGCTCTCCGCTGTGTGACTAGGCTCGGCTGCAAAGCCTCCTCGCGCTCAGCCTCGCTTATCCCCTGAACAGCATCCAATCGCGCCCGAATAAGTTTTGGATCATACCACCCCCGTCGCCCTGGCACTGGAACGATGCCCGTCCTACGGCAGAAGTCGTAGAAGGACGCGCTCGGCTCACTGTATCCGAACAAAAGTGCCAGTTTCGGGGTTGGAATTAGCTGAATTTGGCTTGGGCTCATTTCTCAGCCCCCGGACATGAGGAATCCTGTCGCAACATGGCCGCCCGCAGGCAGGTCACAACTTGCGCTCCCTGCGAACGCAGGTTCCGCACCGCTTCCTCTTCAAGCCAGGCTTTGACGTCCGCTGGCAGGTTAAGCTTGAACTGGGTTGTCTTCATATCTACACCTCAGAATCTGGACATTAAATGTCCATATCATTGGGGACAAATATTGTCCATACTGGAATCATGAAAGATGAAGCGTTACTCCAATTCAAACTCTTGCTTCCCGCCGCGCTCAAAAAGCGGCTGGAAACGCATGCCGCGCTCAATCGGCGCAGCATGTCTCAAGAAATCGTTGTCGCACTAGAAGAGAAATATCCTGCCGGAGAACCCGATGCGAGGTCTGACCCCGCCGCGCGCCTTCTGTTCTGGCTTGCCAAACGGATTCGCCGAAGAAATCCTAAACCCGGCTCACCCAGAGACAAGCAAGCTGCGCTATACGAGCGTATTGCAGGGGATATCGCGGAACGCATGAAGGACATCGGGGAATAACCCTAGTAGGCCACCCACTCGTATCCGTGGTTGCCTTCGTGATCTTCCCATTCCACGCCAACCCCGCGCCGCCAATTCGATGACGTGCAACGACGCGATGGCAGAACCCACTGTGGGGCGGCCGCTGGTGTCGTGCGCTGCCAGCCAAATTCACCCTGCGCGCCATAGGTCCCGAGCCGCATATTGTGGCGTTCTGAGCAATTGTCGTCGCGGCCACGTTCTCGATGGCTGTAATGCCGAACATCCCAAACGCGGATCGAGCGTACGAATTCGAACTCCAGGCCGCTGATGTCGATATCGGCGCTGCCTTCCACCACTTGCGCCAAGATAAATCGGCCAAGAGGTGGGCCAATTTGGTCGTTGGCGCTCCAAACTTTGGGTGCCGTACTTTGCAACGGACCTCGGTCGGCCACCCCCATCGGACAGCGCCAAATTTGTAACGGCGGCTCAATTGGCCACGGCGTGATCCGCCGGATGAACACAGCGCGCGCATACGTGCATTCGGCCGAGGCTGGCCAGCCGCCTGCGAGGCAAAGGAGGATCGCACAATCGACCGGATAGGCCTGGGCGGGTTGCGTGGTTACCAAGGACGCCAGCGAAAGCGTGGCCGCCCTTAGTAATTTGTGGATCAAGCCCTTCACCATAAGAAATCCCTCCCGCACTCAATACAATAATATTGCGTCATTGTTCTTCAGCCTTCCTTCTAAGGACCGTTCGAGCAAGAGGTTGGACTGCGGTGCCATCATTTTGTTGAATATATTCCGTAGAGTGCAGGGGTTGTTTCGGTCGAAATCGGCGCATGAATGCAAGCGAACTCATCGGGTTAAATATCCAAAACCTCAGGCAATCGCGCAAGTGGAGCCAGGAACGCCTTGCGGCTGAGGCTGGCATCGATCGAAGCTATGTGAGCCTGATCGAACACGGGCAGTCGTCCCCGACGGCAAAAAAACTGGAACAGATCGCAAAGGCGCTCGGTGTTAGCGTCCAAGCGCTTCATCACGAGCGAGGTGTAAACGTGCCAATTTCTCATGAACAGCGGCTCGAGGCAGAGCCCGTCGCGAAGCTGATTTGCCCCAAAACCGGCGTCAAGATGGGTGAAGTTTATGTTTGGGACAACGGAGAGCATCAGTTGTCTGTCCGCCCTGAGTTCGAAGAGCGGTTCTTCCCCAAAGAGGGCATGTAAGGCTGCGCACTACTCACTCCCCTAGCAATTCCAGCATCCGCGAATAGGCCTCGGTGGCCCGCTGCGCCTCGAAGAACGCGCGGTTTCGCTCTTGATCAAGACAGTGGAAGTAAGCGTTTGCATCCGCGAAGTAGGTCTCGAAGTCTGCGCGCAGAATGTCGGCATAAATGCGGGTATCAACCGGATCAAAAGGCAAAAACGGCACAGCGGGTGCCACGCAGCCCTGCGCAAATCCCGGCGTGATCGATACCATTATCCAGACCGCCAATTTCCATGTTCTCATTGCTGTCGTCATGACTTGGTTTTTTGGATCCGCTGCAGTATTATTCTTTGAATGCATGAAGGCCGTGTTGCGCTGCAATATCACGCTTGATTGCAAGATTATAATACTGTAGTGCTTGGCCTGTCCATGAGGGACAGCCGGGCGCTCCGTTAATTTATGGAGGCCCGGATCACATGAACTGGATGCAAGACGCCCCAAATGTTGTCAGCGAAGACGGACTGCGTAAATTCCTTGGTGAGGGCCACAGCTGCGATGTGCTGTGCCGGGTCACGCCCGAGCGCACGTCGGCACAATGGTCTGGCGTCTGGACTGTGCATTGCGGTGCCCCCGATGGCGAACGCCGCCTCTTGGTTACGGCCCGTAACAACATGGTCGCGCGCGAGTTCAAGACGATCAACGGGCTCACAAGCTTCGTGGCCAGCCTTGGCTTTGATCTGGTCTCGATTCCGATGGTCGAAGGCAAAGTCGCATCGCACACGCTTTCCAAGGACAAGTAATTCCCTCGCACTTCTAACTTGTACTGCCCTACTGATCTCCTCCCCGGCAGATGCAGAGGGCTTTGTGCTCGCTATGGCTTCAGATGGTCAACTGGCAGCACAATCCCCGCAAGTAGGGTTTGCACAAAGCTATGTCGCGGGTCGACCGGCAAACATCAGCGGCGGCGGAGGCCGCTCTGCGTGCAGATCTTGATGAGCGCGCGCGGCAAATCCAGCGCCTGCAGACAGATCTGGAACTCGCGCAACTCGAAGCCCCAACCACCCCGCGCCAACCCGGACCCTCGGCCGAAGACCTGCGCCTGCAAGAGCTGGAGGCGCGGCGGCAAGCCGAGCGCGCCATTCTCGAGGCCCGCATCGCCAGCCCGATCATCGCCTTCGGTTCCAGCGGAGGAGGTACTGATGAAAGCGCGGCTGAGCAGCGCCGCCTCGATGGTGAGACGGAATTCGTCCGCAATGGCGCGCAGCCAGCAACCGTTACCCAGGCCCAGACGATCGTGAACCCGTCCAACACGGTTGTGCAGGGCACGATGATCCAGGCCGCGCTGGAAACCGCCATCGACAGCCAGCTTGCTGGTCCCGTCCGCGCGCTCGTCTCCGAAGACGTCCATGCCTATGACGGATCCCGCGTGCTTATCCCGAGAGGATCGCGACTGATCGGGCGGTATCAATCCGGCGTGGATATCGCACAGCAGCGGATCACAATCGCCTGGGACCGGATCATCCTGCCAGACAACCAGAGCTTCGAGATCAGCGCCTTTGGCGGCGACGAACTGGGCCGCTCCGGCACCACCGGTTTTGTTGACAGCCGGTTTGGCACGCGCTTTGGATCGGCCGCGCTGATTTCGCTGATTGGGACTCTCCCAAGTGTGGCAGCCGAGTCCACCGATGATGAGCGCACGGCTGAAGCCCTCGAAGGCACTGCCGAAAGCCTGCAGGACAGCGCTCAAGGTGTGATTGGCGAGTATCTTGCGCTCGCGCCCGTCATCTATGTCGACCAAGGCGCGCGCGTCACCGTCACGGTCGACCGCGATCTGGAGATCTTCTGAGACATGGGTGCCAGTTACCTGCAAAGCTCCCTCGACCAACTGCCCGCCGCGCGCGATCCCAAGCTCATCGAGCTGTGTATCAACCCTGACGGCACGGTCTGGGGCGAGATGCAGGGTGATCATTTCATGCGTGCGCTGGATATGCGCCTTACGCCCCATGCCGCACAAGATCTCGGCGCGCAAATTGCCTCCGCTGCCAACACCACGCTCAGCCAGGCAAAACCCATCGTGTCCGTCAGTATCCTCTACCGGGACAGGCCGATCCGCGCCCAAGTGATCCAGCCACCCGCCGTCGAAGGCGGCTTTGCGATTTCACTGCGGTTTTTTGCCGACCTGCCGCTCGACAAGATCCAGCTGACGTATCTCTTTGGATCCGAACGCAGTTCCGAAGCCACGCGTCGCGCGCGCAACACAGAGTTGCGCACCGTCGTCGCCACAGGCGATATCGAGGCCGCCATCGCCTTCTGCGTCAGCCACAAGCTCAACATGATCGTCTCGGGTGGCACCTCCACCGGCAAGACCGTCACCGCACGCAAGATCCTATCCTTTGTTCCCGAGGCCGAGCGCCTGATCACGATTGAGGACGCGGCCGAGCTGATGCCCACACAGCCCAATACCGTGACGCTGATGGCCGATCGAGAGGCACGCGAGCGCAGCGCAGATCAGCTGCTGACCGCGACCCTGCGCATGCGACCCGACCGGATTGTTCTGGGCGAGGTCCGCGGCAAGGAGGCCATGACCTTCCTCGAGGCGATCAACACCGGCCATGGCGGATCGCTCACCACGCTGCATGCCGAGACCCCACAGCTCACAATCCAGCGCCTCGCAATCGCGGCGCTCAAGACCGATGTCCCCATGACCTACCAGGATATGATCCATTACATCACCCGCTCGATCGACGTGATCATCCAAGCTGGACGCCACGCGCGCGCGGGATCACCGAGTTCTACTTGCCCAGCGTTGAAACAGAAAAAACTGAGACCGCAGATGTTTGAATACCTCACACGCCAGATCAATACAGGCCGCAAGAAACCGCAAACTTATGCCGAGGAGCTGAATGCCCTCGGGCGCGAGGGCTGGGAGCTTGTTGCCGTGACACCGGATTTTGACGGCGAGCATATCCTCACCGCGTTTCTGAAGCGGCCGCTGAAGGCCGCGCACTGATCGAAGCAAAAGAGCGAGGCGGATCCGATGGGCGTTGTCACCTGGATGGTAGAGACCACAGACGGTTATCTTGACGGGGCGGCCGAGACGACCTTTGGCACCGTCGCCAGCCAGGTAGGCGGTATCATTGCCGTGGGCTCAACCCTCGCCGTCATTGGCCTCTTCGTAAACATGGTCCTGCAGGTGCGGTCGGTTGATGGCCGCACCGCTTTCTGGTTTGCCATCAAGCTCATGCTGATCACGCTCTTTGCGCTCAACTGGGTGCAGTTCAACACCATTGCGGGTGCCATCACAAATGGTCTTGATCAGCTGGCTGGCGGTATGATCGTGGGCCTTGGCGGCGGTGGTGCAGGATCCGCCTATTTTGCCGCCGCCTTCGATGATCTCATCGCTGAGTTCGGAAACTACCTCAATACCGCGGGCGACAATATGCACTGGATGGCCGGGGCACTCATTGGTGCCATAGGCGCGTTTCTGCTCGGCATCATCGGCGCGCTCTGCGGGCTGGTATTGATCTTTGCCAAAATTATGCTGGCCTTCATGATCGGCATCGCGCCAATCATGATCGCGCTATCGCTCTTCGACGTGACCAAGGATTATTTCCTGCGCTGGCTGTCCTCCACCGTCTCCTACGCGCTCTACCCGCTGGTCATCGCGGGTGTTTTTTCCACCGTGGTCGGCATGTCGCAGTCCTTGCTGGCCGAGCTTGGTGATCCCGACGGGGCCAGTAACATCGGTGCGCTCATCCCCTTCTTCATGATGATGTTCCTCGCCGGTGGCATGATCGTCGCCACACCGCTGATCGTCCGCGCAATCTCGGGCAACTTGATGATGGCAGGTCCGCCAAGCATGCCCGGCGTCAGCGGGTTCGCAAAAGGCGTGGCTGGAACCAGAGGATCGCGCGCACGGGCGCGGTTCGGCACGCAGTCAGCTGGGGAAATCGCGGGTACGGGTGTGCGGCAGGCCGGTAGTGCTGCCGCTTCACTGGTTCAGAAGGTGTCGGAGAGGTCAAAAAGGTTGGAATGAATTGGCCCGCGACGCCTTGGGTTGGGGCTGTCCCCCATCTGAAGCCAGTCTTGTTATCGCAGCTACGAAAAGTGTTCGCATTTTGTTCTGATGCAATGTAAACTGGCAAGAGATAAGATGTAAAAGCTTGCGAACATGCGTTGAACGACATCGGTGCGTGGCTGCAAGTTTGGAAAACTGGGTTCTTGAAATGACGAATACTCAAATGGGCCATATATTCTTGCCGACTGTATCGCGCTGTGGCTATTTCCAAATGCTGGACGTGGACGCATGATTACTCAGCCGCCTCATATCTACAATGCCACTGCCGGGCTACCTGCAGGGTGGAACTGATATGGGCGGATCGATTGTTATTGCCGAAAAACCCTCACAGGCACGCAACCTACGCGAAGCGTTGGGAAACCGCTATGGTCGGATATTGTCCGCACGCGGGCACATCTTCAAACTGGCAGAGCCCGCTGAAGTCAACGACGCTTGGAAGAAGTGGTCTTATGAGGTGTTGCGCCCTGAAGCTGGATTTTATCCGCTGCGCCCGGACAACAGCCATGGCAAAGACAAGCTGATTGCAGAAATCAAGGCGGCCCTGAAAGAAGCTGACCGCGTGATTATCGCAACCGACTGTGACCGCGAGGGTCAGGCCATCGGTGAAAACATCCTTCGCTACTTCAAATTCAAGGGTGAGGTGCTCCGGGCAATGTTTTCTGCGGAAGACCCAGCCTCCCTGCGACAATCATTCGAGACCTTGAAGCCCAATGAGCACTTCAGACCGCTTTACGCTGCTGCCGTGGCGCGCGCGCAGAGTGATCAGATTGCCAACCTGACAGCCACACGTGCTGTGACGATTGCCCTCAAGCCGCATGGCATGAAGGGGGCCATTGGCATCGGCCGAGTCAAAACCCCAACCATGGGGATCGTCTGCGCAAGGGAGCGCGAGATCAGAGGTTTTGAGCCAAGGCCCTATTTTGATCTTTGGGTTGATGTCAGTGACGGCAAAGAGGTCCTGCGCCTCAAGCACTTCCCTGCGCACGAAGCCCGGGTTTTTGATCAGGATTTGGCGCAAAGGATCATCGCATCCTTTGATCCTTGGAAAGGCCCTTTGCAGGTTACCTTTGAGAAAAAGAAGCAACCGCCGCCACGCCTGATGGATTTGCCGCTCTTGCAGCAACGTGCGGCGCGCTGGGGCTGGTCGGCACAAAAAACGCTTGATGTGGCACAGAAGCTTTATGAGACCCACAAGGTTACGACGTACCCTCGGGCTGAGACCAAATATTTGCCGGAAGCCGAAAAGCAAAATGCCCAAGCCATGCTCGATGGCCTGCGGGAGCTGCCGTTTGTCAAAGTGGCCTACCGGACACCAACATATCGCATGGGCAAGCGAGGCTGCTTTTCTGATGAAGGGCTTGCGGGGGCTTCGCACCATGCGATTATTCCGAACTTCAAGACCCGAGATAAATGGGCGCGTGTGCTCCGGGCAATGGCCGGCGATGAGCGTCGTCTTTTTGAACTGATCGCACTGAGCTATACCGCAGCCATTGGGCCGGACCGTCTTTATGACCGCACAGAAATCTCGTTGATGGCTGGACAGCGCAAGTTTGCCGCAAGTGGTATTGTCGAACGGCAACCAGGCTGGCGAGAGGCGCTCGGCGCGGACCCTGATGCCAGCAAGAAGAGCGACGCCGAGGCTGCGGCCATCCTGCCGCCCTGGAAAGACCGCCAGATAGTCGATGCCGTCAAAGCCGGGGCGGATAAAAAGACGACCAAGCCACCAGCACGGTTCAATGAAGGCACCTTGATCAAAGCAATGCAGGAAGCGTGGAAATATGCCCGTGATCCAAAAACAGCGGAGCGCCTAAAAGGGGCTGCCGGGATCGGAACGCCAGCGACGCGCGCCTCCATTCTCGAGGGGCTAAAAACCCAGAACCTGTTTGAGGTCATTGATAAGCATCTAGCGCCAAGCACCCTCGCACTGGCGATCTACGACGTTCTGCTGAAAGAGGCCCCCGAAATCCTTGATCCAGCTGCGACGGCTGAAATGGAGCTGGCTCTTGATGGTATTCTCAAAGGGGAGCAGGATCCACGCACTGTGGTCGACACAATTGTGGCCCGCGCGGCGGCCTTGGCCGCAAAGATGGAGCAGCGCGGCCAGTCAGGCACCAAGCTCGATATTGATTTTACTGCCAAACCAAGCCCAAAGATGCTTCAGGCCGCACGCGCCAAAGCGAAGCGGATGGGGACACGCTTGCCCAATGGCGCAACAACTGACCGCAAGATCTGTTCGGAATTCCTCGGGCCGCGACCGCAAGGAAACGGTCCAAGTGATGCCCAGCTGGCCTTTGCGCGCAAGATTGCCAATGACGCGAACGTCGACTTGCCGGACGCAATCCTTGGAGATCGCGCAGCCCTTTCTGCCTTTATCAAAAAGAACAAAGGGAAGTTGCCAAAGCGCGGCGCGAAGTCTGAGGGTATCAAAGATAAGCATGATCGACGGTAAGAGAGAGCAGCGATGAGCAGTGCGAAGAAATCATGGAAAGACGTCAAACCGGTGCTGTCGGGGTTTTCTTCCGCCCAACTTCTGGGGTTGGTCCAGGACCTATACCGCCTGAATGCAGAAAACGCGTCCTTCATGCATTCCCGTTTCTTGAGTGAAGTGGTCCGGCAAAACTGGACAGCGTGCTAAGATGTATCCAACCTTGAAGAC